>JAICVB010000004.1 GCA_025935545.1 Gemmatimonadales bacterium | reverse complement strand
CGCGACGCGCGGTGCGCTCGAGCGGATCCTGGCGCCGGTCGTGGCGCTTGACCGCGCCGCGTGGGCGGCCCTTGCGGTCGGGGGCATGACCGTGCTCCTCGGCGCCGCCGCCTGGTCGGCGCGCCTCCACTGGCTCGACGCGCCCTGGTGGGTGCTGCTCGCGTGGGGCATCTCCGCGTCGGCGCTGGCCGTGACCCTGATGGCGGCGCGGCGGGCGGCCCGCGGCCTCGCCACGCCGGCCGTCGCCCGGCGGCTCGAGTCGGGCGGCGCCTGGCGGCAGGGCGCGCTCACATCGCTGCTCGTCCCGCCCGCGCCGGGCGGGAGCGATGCCCTCTACGCCACGGCGGACAGCTCGGGTGCCGACGCCGTTCGTGTCCGCGGTCCGGGCGCGCTCGAGCCCATCGCGGCGCCGGTCCGGCGTCGTGCCATGGCCGGCGCGCTGTCGGCGCTCGCGGGCTTCGCGGTGATCGGCACGGCGGGGCCGGTCCGGGGAACCGCCGCCGCGCTCTGGCATCCGCACCGCGCGTGGGAGGCGACGCGCGCACCGGTGCGGCTGCGCGCGTCGGCCCGCGCCGTGGACCGCGGCTCGACTGTTTCGCTCGCGATGGACGCCCTGGGACGGCGGCAGGCCACGCTCTGGCTTCGCGCGCCCGGCGAGGGATGGCGGCCGCAGGCCGTCGCGCTCGATTCGACCGGTCATGCCGAGCGGCGGATCGGTCCGCTGGAGAGCGACCTCTACGCGCGCCTCACGAGCGGAACTCGGAGCTCCGATACCGTGCTCGTGCACGTCCGCCTCCCGGCCTTCCTCGGGACGCTTACCGTGAGCGCGCACTACCCGCCATACCTCCACCTCGACGACGAGCCGCTTCCGGTCGGTGGCGACACCATCGTGGTGCCGGCGGGGACCCGGCTCGACACCCGGGGCGAAGCGACGGCGGAGCTCCGCGCCGCTGCCTGGGCGGCCGGCCGGGAAGCGCACGCACTGGCGGTTCGCGGGGCGACCTTCGCCGGCAGCCTCGTGCCCGCATCGAGCGGCGCATGGACGCTCACGCTCACGACGGCAAGCGGCGCGCCGATCGGCGGCGACACCGTCCGCCTGCCGATCCGCGTGCTGGCCGACAGCGCGCCGCACGTGGAGATCCCCGTGCCTGGCGCCGACACCGTCGCGCCCCTCGATCTCAAGGTTCCGCTCGTGATCGACGTGCGCGACGACCACGGCCTGGCCAGCGTCACCCTGGAGAGCCGGCGGGTGAGCCGGCTCGGCGTGGGCGATTCGGTGCTGCGGGAGACGATTCCGCTCCCGGCGGGACGGCCCGACCGGGCCATTGTCGCGTGGAGCCTGCTGCTCGACCGGCGGGGCCTCCTCCCGGGCGACTCCCTCCGCTACCGGGCCGTGGCCGGCGACAACGCGCCGGCGGCGCACGTGGGCCGCTCCCGCGAATTCGTGATCCGGATCCCGACGGCGAGCGAGATGCGCGCCGCCCAGCGCGAGGCGAGCGACGCCATCGCGGGGCGGCTCGACTCGATCGCCGAGCGCAGCGCGCAGCTCGAGCGGCAATCGGAGGACCTCGCGGCCGAGCAGCCGCGGCCGGACAACGCCGCCCAGCCGGGGAGCGAGCGCACGCTGCAGTACGACCAGGCGCGCAAGGCGGAGGCGGCGGGGCAGGCGCAGGAGCAGCTCGTACGGGAGGCGGAAGCCCTGAAGCAGTCCATCGAACAGCTCCAGGAAAGCGCGCGGCAGGCGGGGCTCAACGATCCCGAATGGCAGAAGCATCTCGACGAGATCCGCCGTCAGCTGGACCAGGCGCTGACCCCCGAGATGCGGGAGCGGCTGGCCGAGCTGCAGGACGCGCTCAAGCAGCTGGACGCCGAGCGCGCCCAGGAGGCCCTCAAGGGGCTCGCCGAGGCCCAGCGGCAGCTCAAGGAGGCGCTCGAGCGCGCGCGCGAGCTCTTCAAGCGGGCGGCGCTCGAAGGCGAGCTCGCGAATCTCTCGGAGGAGGCACGCGATCTCGCGCAGGAGCAGCGTCAGTGGAACGAGCAGGTCGCGCGCGCCGACTCCGCGCGCGCCGCGGCGGCGGAACAGGAGCTGGCCGCCCGCGCCGACTCCCTTGCCGCGGCGCTCCGCGACGCGGCGGAGCAGGCGGGTGATTCCGCCCACGCGAAGCCGCTCGAGACCGCGGCCGAGCGCGCGAAGGCGGCCGCCGGTCAGATGAAATCGGCGGCGCAGTCGGCGAGCGCGGGGCAGCGGTCGCGCGCCGGGCAGCAGGGCGAGCAGGCCGCCCAGTCGCTCGAGCCGATGGGTGCGCAGATCGACCAGATGAAGGAGGCGATGCAGGCCGAGTGGCGGCAGGAGGTGGCGGACGCGCTGGATCGCTCGCTGGCGGAGACGGCGCGGCTCACGGAGCGCGAGCTCAAGGTGCAGCAGCAGTTCCAGCAGGGTGGCAACGTGGCCGGCGCCCGCGGGGAACAGGGGGCGGTGGAGGAGGGGGTGCAGAAGCTGCTCGACCAGCTCAGGCAGGCCGCCGGCAAGAACGCGCTGATCTCGCCGCAGATCGGGGCCGCGCTGTCCGCCGCGCAGCAGCAGATGGAACAGGCGCGGGAGGCGGTATCGTCGGCGTCCCCCAACGCGCGGGAGGCGGCCGAACGGGCCGGCGCGGCGGTGGACGCGCTCAACGCGGCCAGCTACGAGCTGGTGCGGTCGCGCAGCGACGTCTCCGGGGCGCAGTCGGGAAGCGGCATGGCGGAGGCGATCGAGCGGATGGGACAGATGGCGCGCCAGCAGGGCCAGCTGGGCCAGCAGGGCGCGGGGATGCTCCCAATGCTCGGTGCCGGCGGCATGGAGTCGGCCATGCGGCAGCTCGGGGCCAGGCAGCGGGCCCTCGGCGAGCAGCTCGAGCGCATGCGCGCGCAGGGCAACATGCCGGGCGCCGGCGAAATGGCGAACGAGGCGAAGGAGCTCGCGCGCCAGATGGAGGCCGGCCGCCTCGACCGTCGCACCGTCGAGCGGCAGGAGCGGCTCTTCCGCCGCATGCTCGATGCGGGCCGCACGCTGCAGGGCCGCGAGGAGGACGAGAAGAAGGAGCGGCAGAGCACCACGGCGACGGGTGACAGCGTGAGCCTGCCGCCCGCGCTCCGCGCGCGCCTCGACGACGAATCGGGGCGGCCCCGGATGCCGGGATGGGACGAGCTGCAGCGGCTCTCGCCCGAGGAGCGCCGGCTGGTGGTGGACTACTTCCGCCGCCTCTCGGAGCCGGCCGCGCGATGAGGCGACTCCCGGGCGCGATCACGCTGCTGGCCGCCATCACCGTGACGGGTGCGCGGACCACCCGCGCCCAGCAGCCGGCCCTGGCCCGCGGGCTCGACCTGGAGCGACAGGGCAGCTTTGCAGCGGCGGCCGACGCATATCGATCGGTCCTCGCGGCGCACGCGGCGGATCCCGCCGCCCTGCTCGGCCTCGAGCGGGCGCTGGTGCCGCTCAACCGGTCGGGCGAGCTGCTGGCTCCGGCGCGCGCGGCGATTGCCGCCGGCGTCTCCCCCGCCGTGGGCTATGCGGTGCTGGTGCGCACGTGGTCGGCCGTCGGGCCCGGCGACAGCCTCCGCGCGGCGGTGGAGCACTGGGCCGCGCTGGCGCCCGGGGACGAGGCGCCGTATCGCGAATGGGTCGGCGCGGCCATCGGTCGCGGCGACAGGGCCGCGGCGCAGGCCGCGATCAGCCTCGCGCGCCGGCGGCTCGGCCGCGCCGACGCGCTCGCTCCCGAAGCGGCGCAGGTCGCGGTCGCTGAGGGCAGCTGGACGACGGGCGCGGTCGAGTGGATCGCGGCCATTCGGCAGATGAGCGGATTCCGCTTCGCGGCGCTGGCCATGCTCTCACCCGCGCCTGAGCGTGCCCGACCCGACATCCTCCGGCAGCTCGAGCAGGACGGATCGGGGGAGGGACGCCGGCTCGCGGGAACGCTCGTGGCCCGGTGGGGCGATCCGGTCGGCGGCTTTCGGCTCGTGGCCTCCTCGCTGCCCACCGAGAATGGCGAGGCGGTCGAGCGGCTCAACCAGTTTCTCGAGGCCCTTCAGCTGAGTCCCGCTGCCGCGGCCACCCCCGCCCGGCAGGCCCGCGGCATGACCCTCGAGGCGATCGCCGCCCGCACGAGCGGCGCCGCCGCGGCCCGCGCCCGCATGCTGGCGGCCCAGGCCTATGCCGACGCAGGCGACGCGGAAGCTGCACGCAGGATGTTCGACGGGGCGGGGGCGGGGCGTGAACCCGCGGCGCCGGCGAGCGCGGTCGGCACCGCGGTGAGCGTGCTGCTGGGAGAAGGCCGTGCCGACGAAGCCGAGCGGCGGCTGCAGGCCGCCCGCGCGGGCGTTCCGCCCGAGGAGTACGCGTCCCTCGCGCGCCGGGTGGCATGGGGCTGGGCGCGCCGCGGCGAGTTGTCGCGCGCCGAGTCGATGATCGCGGCCGACAGCACCGTCGAGGGACTGGCGGTCGCGGGCCGGATCGCGCTGCTTCGCGGCGACATCCGGGGCGCCACGGCCCGGCTCCGTGCCGCGGGGCCCTACACCGGCACGCGCGAGGAGGCGTCTGCCCGTGCGTCGCTGCTGGCACTTCTTCAGCGCATCGAGGCGGACAGCGCCCCCGCGATCGGCGCGGCATTCCTCGCGCTGGAGAAGGGCGACAGCACGGCCGCGGTGGCGGGGTTCGTCGGCGCCGCGGGAAAGCTCCCGCCCGACAGGGGCGGCGCCGAGCTCCGCCTGCTGGCGGGGCGCATCGAGCTCGCCCGGGGTCGCTTGCCGGATGCCGAACGCCTGTTCCGGGCGGCCGACCAGGAAGCGGCGCCCGCCACCGCGCCGGCCGCCGAGCTCGAGCTGGGCCGGCTGCTCGTGAGCCTGGGGCGGCGGGATGAAGCCGTCAGCACGCTGGAGCACATGATCCTGACCTACTCGACCAGCGCCCTGGTGCCGCAGGCGCGGCGCGCCCTCGACGAGGCCCGCGGCGCGGTGCCCCGCACGTGAAGCGGCGCGACTTCGTCCGCGCGGCCGCCGGCGCCGCCGCGCTCGCCCCCCTCGGCCGCCTCCCACGCTTCCTGGGCGGCCGCGCGGGGCCGTGGATTCTGGTCCCGATGGACGATGCCCAGTCGGATCATCTCAAGGCGTACGGCCTCGCGTATCGCGCGCTCGAGCGCGGGGTGCGCGTCGAGTGGCTCATCAATTACCGGGGCGGCTCGTTCCTCCTGCCCGCGGAGTCCGCGGCGGCGCGCGACGCGGCGCTCAACGGCATCTCGACCGAAGCTCCGGATGATGGCCGCGTGACCCGCATTCGCGGGGAGATCCAGCAGGGGAACATGGATGCCGTCCCCCTGGAGAAGGCGCCGAAGGTGGCGGTGTACGCGCCGCCCAACGCGGCACCGTGGGACGATGCCGTCACGATGGCGCTGGATTACGCGGGCGTGAAGTACGAGAAGGTCTGGGACCCGGAGGTCGTAGCCGGAAAGCTCCCGACCTTCGACTGGCTGCACCTGCACCACGAGGACTTCACGGGCCAGTACTCCAAGTTCGTGCTCAACTACGCCGGCGCGCCCTGGCTGTCGGAGATGATCCAGCGCAACACGGCGATGGCGAAGCAGCTGGGCTTCGCGAACGTGCCCGCGGAAAAGCGGGCGGTGGCCCAGCGGATCAGCGGGTTCGTCGAGCGCGGCGGGTTCCTCTTCGCGATGTGCACCGCGACCGAAACGCTCGACCTGGCCCTCGCCAGCGACGGGGTGGACATCGCCGCCGCCTACGCCGACGGCACTCCGATGGATCCCGATGCCGCCGCCAAGATGCACTGGGACCGGGCGCTCGCGTTCCAGCACGCGCAGCTGGAGCTGAGCCCCACGACTCCGTCCTATTCCGACATCGACGGCCATCAGGTCAACGCGCCCGACCGCCGGCAGCCCCTCGGCTCCTTCACCCTCTTCGGGTTCAGCGCCAAGATCGACCCCGTCGCCTCGATGCTGGTGCAGAACCATCGCCAGGTGATCCCGGACTTCTACGGGCTCACGACCTCCTTCACCCGCCGCACGCTCAAGCCCGCCGTGACCGTCCTGGCCGACGAGCCCGGCGCGCCCTGGACCAAGTACATCCACGGGGAGCACGGGCAGGGCACCTGGACGTTCTTCGGCGGCCACGATCCCGAGGATCCACAGCACCAGATCGGGGACGCGCCTACCGACCTGTCCCTGCATCCGCATTCGCCCGGGTATCGGCTCATCCTCAACAACGTCCTCTTCCCGGCAGCCAAGAAGAAAGAACTGAAGACGTGAGCGAGCGGATCGCCCCCGGGGTCCGCGCCCACCTGGCCGCCGAGATCGCGGCCGCGGGTGGGCGCGAGGTGTCGTTCGTCGCCCGACTGGACCGGGACGGCGTCGTCACCGACGCGCGCGTCGGCGCGCGCGGCACCGTCGAGATGGTCCTCGCCCTTCCCGGCACGGCGGAACGGGGCGAGATGCTGCTGCACAACCACCCGAGCGGGCGGCTCGATCCGTCCGGGCCCGACCTGGCCGTCGCCGCCCGCCTCCACGACGGCGGCGTGGGGTTCGGCATCCTGAACAACGACGCCACCGAGCTGTACGTCGTGGTGGAGGTGCCGCGGGATCAGCCCACCGCGCCCATCGATCCGTTCGACGTCATCGAGTCGCTCGGTGAGGAAGGCCCGATCGCGCGGCTGATGGGCCAGTACGAGGATCGGCAGAGCCAGCGCGACATGGCCGCCTACATCGCCGACGGGTACAACGACGGCGGCACGCTCCTGCTCGAGGCGGGGACGGGAGTGGGGAAATCGTTTGCGTACCTCGTGCCGGCGCTGGCCTGGGCCCGCGCCAACGGGCAGCGCACCATCGTCAGCACCAACACGATCAACCTGCAGGAGCAGCTGGTCGGCAAGGACCTGCCGCTCCTCCGGAAGGCACTGGGCACCGAGGAGCACACCCCGACCTTCGCGCTCCTCAAGGGCTGGCGGAACTATCTCTGCCTCGCGCGCATGCACCAGGCGGTGGCGGCGCAGCGTACCCTGCTGGAGCAGGACAAGCTGGAGGAGCTCTACGACATCGCCGAATGGGCCGGCCGTACGCCCGACGGCACCCTGAGCGACCTGCCGGTCCAGCCGACCGGGGAGGTGTGGGACGAAGTCAGCGCCGAGCCCGACCTGTGCATGCGCATGAAGTGCGAGCACTTCGACCGCTGCTTCCTGTTCCGTGCACGCCGGCGGGCGGCGGAGGCCGACATCGTGGTCGTGAACCATCACCTCCTGGCGGCCGACCTCGCGGTGCGGAAGGAGCAGGACAACTGGAACGAGGCGGCGGTGCTGCCGCCCTACCGCCGCCTCATCCTCGACGAGGCCCACCACCTCGAGGACGTGGCGGCGAGTCACCTCGGCGTCCAGGTCTCGAGCCGCTCGGTCCGCCGGCTGATGGGCCGCTTCGAGCGCAATGGCCGCGGCCTCGCGCCCACCCTGGCGCACGAGCTCGCGGCTCGGGCGGATCTCATGAGCCGGGCGAGCCTCGACCTCCTCCGCGAGCGGCTCCTGCCGGCCGTGGGCGACGCCCGCCGCTCCACCGAGCAGCTGTTCCTCCGACTGCATGCCCTTCTCGAGGGGCTCGGCGGGGGGCAGCTGCGCCTCGATGACACCTTCGGAAGCCACGCCGTCTGGGCCGAAGGCCTCGGTGCCGAGCTGGACGCGGCCCTCACGGCGTTCCGGGCGCTCAAGGAGCTGGTCGAGACGATCGCCGACCGTCTCGGCCAGGCTGAGGACAGCGAGCGCCGCGGCGCGCTGCTGCAGGAGCTCCGCGGGGTCACGCGGCGACTCGATGGCGTGGCCGATGCACTGAACCGGACGCTTCGTCCGGCGACGGGAGGCCCGCCGATGGTGCGGTGGATGGAGCGGAGCGGGCGCCGCTCGCAGGATGTCGCGCTGGCGGCGGTGCCGCTCGACCTCGCTCCGATCCTCCGCGAGCTGATCTTCGACCGTCTCGACACGACGGTGCTGACGAGCGCGACCCTGGCCGCCGGCGGCGATTTCGGCTTCCTCGAGTCCCGCGTCGGGCTGGGCGGGGACGCGTCACCCGTGACGGTCCGCGAGATCTTCCCGTCGCCGTTCGACTACCCATCGCAGTGCCTCTTCGGGATCCCCACCGACATTCCCGAGCCGCGGGAGGACGAGGCCGGGCATTCGGCCGCCGTGGCGCAGGTGGTCACGGACCTCGCCTATGCATCCGATGGCGGGATGTTCGTCCTGTTCACCAGCCACGCCGCGCTGCAGCGGGCCGCCGCATCGCTGCGCCACGCCCTCGGCACCCGCTGGCCGCTGCTGGTCCAGGGTGACGCCCCGCGCGATGCGCTGCTCCGGCGTTTTCGGGAGCTGGGCAACGCGATCCTGCTCGGCACCGATTCGTTCTGGGAGGGCGTGGACGTGCCCGGGCGCGCGCTCCGCGCGCTCGTGCTCAACAAACTACCTTTCAAGGTGCCGTCCGAGCCCCTCACGGCGGCGCGTCTCGAGCGCCTGTCGGAGCAGGGGGAGGACGGGTTCACCGGTTACCTGGTGCCGCACGCGGCGCTCAAGCTCAAGCAGGGATTCGGCCGGCTGATCCGGAGCAGGCAGGACGCGGGTGTGGTGATCCTGCTCGACAGCCGCGTCATCAGCAAGCGGTACGGACCCACGGTCCTCCACGGGCTGCCCCGCGCCGAGCGGATCGTGGGCACCTGGGCACAGGTCCGCACCAAGTGCGAGGACTTCTTCGCCCGCAACGGCATCGGAGCCACCGTATGATCCCGGTCACCCCCTCCAAGATCGTCTGCGTCGGGCGGAACTATGTCGCGCACGCGAAGGAGCTGGGCAACGAGGTGCCCGAGCGGCCGATGCTGTTCTTCAAGCCGCCCAGCGCGCTGATCGGGAGCGGCGACGCCATCGAGCTTCCCCCGGCGTCCGCCCAGGTGGAGTACGAAGGAGAGATCGGCGTGGTGATCGGGCGGCGGCTCCGGCGGGTGGATGCCGCCGCCGCCGAGCGGGGAATCCGCGGCTACGTGTGTGCCAACGACGTGACGGCGCGCGACCTCCAGAAGCCCGATGGGCAATGGGGCCGGGCCAAGGGCTTCGACACCTTCTGCCCCGTCGGCGAGCGGGTGGCGGAGGGGCTCGACTGGCGCGCGCTCAGCGTGGTGACGCGGGTGAACGGCGCGGAGCGCCAGCGAGCACCGGCCACCGACATGCACTTCCCGATTCCCGATCTCGTCGCCTACATCAGCGGCGTGATGACGCTGGAACCAGGCGATCTCATCCTCACCGGGACCCCGGCGGGCGTCGGCCGCCTCGCCCCCGGCGACGTCGTGGAGGTGGAGATCCCCGGCGTTGGCACGCTGTCCAACCCCGTTCGGAGTGCGCCGGCGTCATGATCACCTTCAGCGATCGCCTGCAGGCCCTGCCCGGATATCCGCTGGCGGAAATCCCGACGATCAAGCGGCGGCTCATCGAGTCGGGGATGGACGTGATCGACCTGGGCGCGGGCGACAACGACACCCCGCCCCCCGCGATCGTCGTCGAGGCCATGCGGAGCGCCCTCGGCAACCCGGCGCTCAGCAAGTACGGGTTCCAGCAAGGGCTCCTCGAGTTCCGCCAGGCGGCATCCCGCTGGGTCGAGCGGCGGTTCGGGTTCCACTTCGATCCGGTGACGGAGACGCTGCCGCTCATCGGTTCGAAGGAGGGGTTGAGCCACCTGCCGCTCGCCGTCATCAATCCGGGCGACGTGGCCATCGTGCCCGAGCCGGGGTACCAGGCGTACCTCGGCGGCGCGTTGCTGGCCGGCGCCGTGCCGCACATCGTGCCGCTGCGCCCGGAGCACGACTTCCTGCTCGAGCTCGACACCCTCCCGCCGGACGTGCTCCGCCGCGCGCGCATCGTCTTCGTGAACTACCCGAACAATCCCACGGCGGCCGTCGCGACCCGCGAGTACCTGGAGCGAACGGTCGCGGCGTGCCGGCGGCACGGGATCCTGCTGGCGTACGACAACGCATACTGCGATCTCACCTTCGACGGCTACCGCGCCCCCAGCATCTTCGAGGTGGATGGCGCGCGGGAGGTGGCGATCGAGTTCTTCTCGCTCTCCAAGAGCTTCTCCATGACCGGCTGGCGGATCGGGTTCGCGGTGGGCCGGCCGGAGCTCGTCTCAGCGCTGACGCGCGTCAAGTCGTATGTGGACACGGGGCCGTTCCTCGCCATCCAGAAGGCCGGGGTGGTGGCGCTCGACCACGCGGAGGCCATCGTGGCGCCGATCCGCGCGGAGCTCGAGCGCCGGAGGGATGCCGGCGTTGCCGCGCTCCGCGCCGCCGGGTTCACGCTCGAGGCGCCCAAGGCGGCGATGTACCTGTGGGTGCCGCTGCCGGCGGGCGTGCCATCGGGGCCGTTCGCGCGGCGGACGCTCGAGGAGACCGGGGCGCTGGTGATGGCCGGCAGCGGGTTCGGCCCCGCGGGCGAGGGGTTCTTCCGCATTGCCCTCACCGTCAGCCCCGAGCGCATCACCGAAGCGGTAGGCCGCATCGGCGGGATGCTCGACCGGGTGCAACGAGGAGTGCTTGCCGCGACGCCTTGAGCTGCAGCTTCCCCCACCTTCCCGCAGGTCGCGGCTCGCGCTGGTCGCGAGCCTCCTCCTCCATGTCGCCATGCTGGGCATCATCGCGGTGAGCGGCTGGGCGCCGCGGCTCCTGGTGCCGGCGTCGGACCCGGTCGTGCTGGCGCCGTTGCCGGCTGCCGGAGCGCCTGACCGGGTGCTGCCCCGGCGTCCGGCCACGCATCGACCGGGGCTCAGGCAGACGCCAGGGGTGCAGCCGCTCTCCGCCGCACCGTCCTCCGCCGCTCGCCCCGCGATGCCCGCGCCGACCCGGGCGCCCGCCATCGCCCGGCCGCCGGCGCCGGCGGCCGACTCGGGGTCGGCGCCGCAGGTCCAGCGGATTGCGCCCGGCCTGGCGCGCGGCAAGCTCTGGGTCGAGCCGCTGCCGCTGCCACCGAAGGAGCTGGCCCAGCGCCTCAACCGTTCGCACGTGGAGCTGGTGGACAGTGCGGTGACGGCCACGATCCAGGCGTTCCTCGACAGCATCGCCGCCGACCCGGCATCCCGTGCGGCCACGCTCCCGAGCTGGACCACCACCGTGGCCGGCAGGAAGTTCGGGCTCGACAGCCGCAACATCTACGTGGCCGGCCTCAAGATTCCGGCCGCCGTGCTGGGACTGCTGCACCTGCCGGGCGGCAACGACTCGAAGGCGTTCGACCGGACGGGCTGGCTCTATGACGATCTCCGCATCGCCGCCCAGCGCTCGGCCAACGTCGAGGACTTCAAGCGCGAGATTCGCGAGATCCGCGAGCGCAAGGAGCGGGAGCGGGAATTCGACCGGAACCGGCGCGCCGCGCCGACGGAGGAGGAAACGCCGTGAAGCTGGTGGATACCGACGAGACCATCGTGCTGGTCACGGGCGCGTCGGCGGAACGGGACCGGGAGCTCGCGGGCTGGCTCAAGCGGGAGATCGACCGGCGCGGGGAAGGTCACGCCTACCGGCGCGGCGTGACGGTGGTGGACGACTGGTACCTCGACAACGGGGTCCTGCAGCAGAACCCGACCATCGCGATCGGCGGTCCCGGAGCCAATGCCGTCACCCAGGCGTACATCGCCGATCTCTCCACCGTCTACAGCGAGGAAGAGCGCGTGTTCGTGCAGGCCGACCTGGAGGGGGACGTGAAGCGCGTGAGCCTCTGGGGCGCCGATGCGGCCTCGACCGCCGCGGCGGTGGATGCCTTCGTCGTGCACGGCATCCTGGATGATCTGCTGCGGCGAATCTGGCGGTTCCGCCTGGAGATGCTGGTCTAGCTAGAGCCCGAGCAGGTCGGCGAGCGCGCGGTCCACCACCTCCGACGTCTTTCCCTCGATCACCTTCATGAGTATGTCGGCGGCCTCGTGCGGGAGGCTGTCGCGATAGACCCGGTCGCGATCGAACCGCACGATGTTGCCGAGCGGGATCGGCGTGACCTCCTCACCATCGGCGGCCTCCTCCTCCTCCCCATCCGCAACCGCCGCCTCGTATCCCGCGCCGGGTACGCTCGCCGCCCAGGGCTCCTCGCCTTCGCCATCATCGTCATCATCGAGGTCGGGCACCCGCACCATCGCGAACAGCTGGCACTGGAGCCCGGGCGACGCCTCGCGCGCCACCAGGACGACCTTTACGGGCTCGTCAAAGAGCCCGAACTCCTGCACCTGCTGCCAGGCCTCCGGCGGCATCACGCAGCGGGCCACCAGCCGCTCGCCGCGATAGGTTCCCATGCACACCATCCCTTCCGGCGTGCGCTCGTCCTCCACCAGCCCGACCTTGAGCTCTACCGGCGCATCGGTCACCGCGAGCGCGACCGGCGTCGGCGCTTCGCCCTGGCCCGCGGGCTCGCCGGCGGGATTCGCGTTGTCCATGTCCAAGGATAACCCCCTGCTCAGGTGCCGGCCGCGGCCTCGATGCGGCGGAGGCTCGCCTCCGGGCCCACCGTGGCGAGCAGCTCGTTGACGGGCTCGGACACCGTCGAGCCGGTGAGCGCGACACGCACGGGCTGCATCGCGTCCCCCAGCTTGAGGCCCGCGGCCTCGGCCGCGGTCCTCACGCGCTCCAGCAGAATGTCGGCGGTCCACTGCTCGGCGGGGACGGCGCGGAGCGCGTCGGCCACGATCACCAGGTTCCGGGCAAAGTCGGGCCCGAGCTTCCGCCGGAGCGCGGCGGCGCGCTCATCCGGCTCACCGCGCGGTCCCGCCAGCCGGACCGCGACCTGCTCGGCCAGCTGCAGGAGAGTGCGGGAGCGGAGCTTCACCGCGTCGATCAGGGGCCTGAGGTCGCGCCCCTCCGGCGAGACGCCAAGCACGGCGAGCTGCCGCTCCACGGCCGGGACGAGGTCGGCGGCGTCCGCGGCGGAGAGGTACTGCCCGTTCATCCACTCCAGCTTGACGGTGTCGAACACGGCCGGCTTGCTCTGGATCCCTTCCAGGGAAAACGCCGCGATCAGCTCCGCCTCCGGCATGATCTCGCGGTCGCCCCCGGGCGACCATCCGAGCAGGGCGAGGAAGTTCCGCATGGCCGCGGGCAGGATGCCGAGGTCCTGGTAGTCGCCGACCGCGGTCGCGCCGTGACGCTTGCTCAGCTTCTTCCCGTCGGTACCGAGGATCATGGGGACGTGGGCGAAGACCGGCTCCGCGGCGCCGAGGGCGCGGTAGATCGCGATCTGCTTCGGGGTGTTGGACACATGATCGTCGCCTCGGATCACGTGCGTGATGCGCATCGCGATGTCGTCGGATACGACGGCCAGGTTGTAGATCGCCGTGCCATCGCTCCGGAGGATCACGAAGTCGTCGAGGTCCCGGCCCTGGAAGCTGATGCGGCCGTGGACGGCGTCGTCCCACGCGAGCTCGGTATCGGGCACGACGAGCCGGATGGTGAACGGCACGTTGGCGCCGAGCCGCGATTGGATGTCGGCTTGTGCGAGGTGCCGGCAGCGGCCGTCGTAGCGGAATCCGCCGCCCGCGCGCTCCGCCGCGGCACGCTGGGCGTCCAGCTCCTCCCGGGTGCAGAAGCATCGGTAGGCCGCGCCGGCCGCCAGGAGACGCTCGGCGTCCGCCCGGTGGCGATCACCGAAGGCGCCCTGGAAAAAGGGACCCTCGTCCCAGGTCACCCCGAGCCAGGTGAGCCCTTCGAGGATCACACGGGTGTGCGCGTCCGTGCTGCGCTCGCGGTCGGTATCCTCGATCCGGAGCACGAACGTTCCCCCCGTCTTCCGGGCGAGGAACCAGTTGAAGAGGGCCGTCCGTGCGCCCCCCACATGCAGGTAGCCGGTGGGCGACGGAGCGAAGCGGACGCGCGGAGCGGTCATGGGCACAGGTCGTCGGGGATTCCAAGCACGAAGGGTCTACCGGTGCCGGTAGACCCTCGGAAGAGCGGAGCGGGAGGGATTCGAACCCTCGATAGGGGTTGACCCCCTATGCCGGTTTAGCAAACCGGTGCCTTCA
Organism: Gemmatimonadales bacterium; assembly: GCA_025935545.1. Lineage (GTDB taxonomy): Bacteria > Gemmatimonadota > Gemmatimonadetes > Gemmatimonadales > GWC2-71-9 > JAICUF01. The sequence goes on along the minus strand of JAICVB010000004.1, from coordinate 20,243 downwards.
GCCACTCGGCCACCACTCCCGGAGTGCGCGGAAAATCGCCCGGGGAGGCAGGTGGCGCAAGGCTCAGTGCGGGCCGGGTGAGCCCTCCGAGACGTCGCTTCCGCGCACGATTTCCGCCCGCAGCTCGACCCAGCCATCGACCTGGACGTATTCGACCCGGATCTCGTGCCGTCCGCCGGTGATCGCCGCATGGTCCACGGCGGACTCGTGCGGCGCCCAGTGGTCGATCACGAGTCGGCCATCCACGCGGACCCGCACCGCGTCATCGCTGATGGTCCGGAGGGTGTACGTGCCGGGTGCGAGCGACACCGTCGTCGTCGCAACCGCGGCGAACCGCTCGGCAGGAAGGGCCGGGATGGTCGGGCGATACCACATGTAGTCGAGCCGACGCTCGCGACGGGTGACGAGTGGGGAGGTGCGCAGCAGTGCCTCGAAGCGCTCCGGCCGGTGCCGCGGATCCGTGCTGTCCGCCCAGGCGAAGAAGGCGACCTGCCAGTCGCGGAGCGGGTCGAACCGGGAATAGCCGAAGCGGACCGGGCTGCCGGCGCGCCGCCGAACGCCCCGTTGAGAGAGGGTTTCGGCGCCACGGTACTCGAGGATTACCTCCCAGTCGGCGGACGACGCGCCGACGGGCACTACTGCGAGCGTGTCGCCGACGGCTCCGCGCGTCTTTGACAGCGATGTGACGCCTCGTCGGCTCACGACCCGCCAGCGTCCCGGCGGGCCCAGAACTCTGAGGCGGTTCACCGAGTCGGTTGCCGCGGCGACCGGCCACAGCCGCGGAAAGCGCCAGTCATACGGGCCCCATTCGTCCACGAGGATGGCCGACCGGTCCCGCGCGGCAAGCCGATCGTCGGCGATACGGAGCCCGCCGGGTCGCGGGGAGGGAAGGGAGCTGTCCGCCGCGGAGGGTGGCGCGGGATCCGCCGTCATGGTCACATCCGAGCTGTCGCGCCGAGCGAGCACCGTGTCCACCGAGGTCACCGTGTTCCCGCGGATGCCGACATTCGCGCTGCCGGCGACGCGGACGGCGACGCGGTTCCCCGTGAACCGGTTGCCGACGATGCGGTAGTCGCGGCTCCGCGTGTCGCGATGCCTCGGATAGCCCCAGTCCGACGGCTCGATCGGATTGGCCCAGAGGTTGATCGCCACCGAGTCGCCGTCGAAGCGGTTGCCGGCGATCAGGTTGTCCTGGCCGTGCTCGATCGCGATCCCGGTCCGGTTGCCCCCGAAAGTGTTGTCGCGGATCTCGGAAGCGAAGCTGTACCCTCCCCAGAGACCGTTGTCCGAGCCGGTCGCGCGGTTGCCGATGAACCGGTTCCGGCTGAACGTCGCCTCCATGGCGTTGGTCGGGGCGAAGCTGAAATCGTTCGCGTAGAACAGATTGTCGTTCGCTCCCCCGGCGCCCGTGTCCATGGTGGACTGCCCGGCCCACAGAAACAGTCCGTCCCCGCCGTGCGTCATGGAATTGAAGGCGACTACGTTGCGGGAGCTCTGTTCGTAGAGCAGCAGGTCGGCGGAATCCTGGCCTCGTCGGTAGAACCCGTGGCTGTAGCCGCGGACGTTGTAGCTCGCGTGATTGTGGACGATGGTGTTCGCCGACGAGCGGTAGAGCCCGATCCCGACGCCCGAGTTGAACTCGATGGTGTTGTTCCAGATGAGGACGCTGTCGGAGCGCACGAGCATGAGGCCTTCCATGCCCTGCTCGATCCGGTTGCCGCGGATCTCGCCCCCCGTCACGTCGCTCAGGTAGGCGCCGGCGCCGAAGCGGAGCCACTCGTCCTTCTCGTTGTGGTGATGGGAGAGCCAGTCCACCAGACTCTCATGCTCCCGCTCGCTGAAGAGGCGGGGCTTCCAGTTGTAGCTCAGGTCGTTGTCGTCGAGCGTGAGGCCGCGAGTCCCGCGCGCAAGGATTCCGACCCGGTATCCGCGAACCCGGCCTGCGCGCACCCGGATGTTGGCGCCGCCATCGATGAGGATGGCGACTCCCCGGGCCTGGTCGGGCGGGGCGCCGGGGTCAGTGCCGAGAAGGGTGACGCCGCTCAGGTCCAGGGTGATATTTGAGCCGCGGACGGTGATGGCGGCGGTGTCCGTCGGCGCCGGGAGCATCCACCGGCCAGGCTCAATGCGGACCGATTCCGTGACGACCATGCCCGCCCGCGGTCTCACGACGGCGGGCGGCCGGCTGACCTGCGCCAGCGCACCGGTGGGCGGCACGCAGCAGAGCAGGGCGACACTGATGCGGAAGGCCGCTCTCATGAGAAGTTCACCGCAGCTCGAATCCCTCGTACGACGGCAGGGTCTATGATGCCTGAGCGGCTGAATCGCTCCTTCGCACTGCTTGCCATGCTGGCGCTCGCGGCCTGCACGGAGCCGACGGCGCCGAGCCTCGGGTCGTCACTCGGGGGCTGGACGTATCGCTTCATCGTGTCGACGTCGGTTGCCGGGAGCGAGGTCAAGTGCTACGAGACCGGCACCGTCGGCTTCGTCCGCGAGCCGAGCAATGACGTGGGGGGATTCTCGGGCGTGGTGAGCACCACATGCATCCCGGTCGGGGTCCTGACGCTTCGCACCGGCCGGGTGCCGGTGGTCGGCGCCGCGGTCTCGGCGACGTCGCTGAGCTATCGCGCCGAGGCCTGTGCCTTCACCGCGTCGACGCCATCGCCGCCGTCCGGCGGCCCGGCCACGACCGGCGCGGGCCTGGCCGAATGTCGCTATGAGGTGAAAGCGACGGGCGACAGCGTCACCGCGGCCGGAACCTTTACGCTGGCCCGCGAATGAAGCGGCGTGGGTGAGATTCGAACTCACGGTACCCGCTAGGGTACGGCGGTTTTCAAGACCGCTGCATTAAACCACTCTGCCACCACGCCGGGCCTCAAAGCTCGGTCACCCCCCGAGTCGGCGCAACCCGCCCCGCCCCAAGCCGCCGCGGCCCGAGAGTGCCCCTGCTGGCGCGCCCGGCCGTTTGGTGCATCTTCCGACTGGCGTCCCCCTGCCGGGCCGGGCGACGGGGATCGAGCGCATCACCAGCGGTCGGACGGGAGGCGGGGATTGCTCTGTCGGCGGTGCAACCGGCTCCCGTTGCTCGAGGTGGCGTGACGCCGACACGCGCGGCCCTGGCGTCGGCTGTCCTGGGCGCGGTGGCCGTCGCCGCGGCGCCGGCGATTCCCGACAGCCTCCGCAGCCTCGTGCTCGTCGTGGCGCTGGCGGCCTGGGCGGGCGGGACAGGATGGGCGGTCGCGGCGGCGGTGCGCCGGGGGATTGGTGCTCCGTGGAGCGCGTTCCCGGTGATGGGCCTCGTCGGCATGGCCCTGGCCGCGCTCGCGACGACGGAGCTCGAGGCGATCCGGGTCCTCGGCCACCACCCGGCGCTCGTCTGGAACGTTGACTGGCAGTACGCTCTGGGCCACGCTCAGGCCATCGCGCGGACGGGCGGCCTCGGCAGGTCCCTCGACTACGCGGGCGTCCCGATCACGTACCACGTCGGGCCCGCCTGGTTTGCCGGCGCCGCCCGGCGCAGCCTCGGCGTCGATCCGGGGGCTGTGTTGTTTGCCCTGGTCCCGCTGCTGTGCACCGTTACCTTCGCCATCGCCGGCGTGCGGCTCCTCTCCACCCGGGGAGTGAGCGCCGCCGCGGCGGTGGCCGCGACCGGCATCGTGATGGCGCTCCCGGGCGTGGCCTTCACCCTGCCGACCACGGCGTACTGTCTCGTCCTCACGTCGTGCCGGACCAGTTCGGTGCTGTGGACGTTCTCGCCGGACATCGCCCTCAACACCTTCCAGGCCATCGCCGCGGGCATGGCGGCGCTGGCGCTCCTCCTCGACGCCGAGCCCTGGCCCGCAGGAACCTTCCTGGCCGCCGCGGGTCTCGGGGCGCTTGTCATGATCAAGCCGCAATCCTTCGTCGGCTACGGCCTGCTCGCCGGGCTCACCGGCCTTGGCTACATGGCGGGCGTGCCGGGATTCCGGCCGCGCAGCGGGCGCGTGCTCACGGCGGCGCTCGCGGCCGCGATGCTCGCGGCGGGGCTGCTGGCTGCCTTGCCGCACATCGACGGGCGCTTCGGCACCCCGGCGTGGGCGCCGGGGCGAACCGAGTTTCCCTTCGTGGAGGATCGGCTCGTGCCGGTGGCGCTCCTGCTCGGCGCCCTGCTCGCGGCGCGGCGCTACCTTCGCCGCAACCTCGCCGTCCGGACGCTCCTCCTCACGGCGGCGGCCGGCGTGCTGGTCCTCGGCGCATTCTGGGCGCTGGTGCGGATCCCGGTCCGCCCGGAGATCGTGAGCCGGATGGTCCAGCTGGGGGCCGATCCCACTCAACGCGCCGACTTTGCCATCTCGCTGCAGCCGTTGCGCCTGCTCGTCGCGCTGCTGAGCATCGCCGGGCTGATCGAGAGCGCGCGGCGCCTGCGCGGCGGACGACTGCGGATCGCGCACGGAGTGGGCTGGATGACGGCGGCGTCGCCGCTGCTGTTCATCGTGCCGTCGCTCGCCGCGCCGGCGGCGGGGTACCAGGCGGAGGAGGATGTGGGGCTGCTCGAGGTGCTCCAGCGGCTGCCGGACCGGGGCGGCGTGCTGATCGCAAGCGACCTGGCGGATCCGGCGGAGGACTACCGCCGCCCGCTACGGGGATTCAGCCTGACGGCCTACACCGGACGGCCCTTCTATGTCGCCGACCTGCAGTACGCCAACCACGCCGAGCCGGACGCGGCGCAACGCATGGTCGAGCTCCGCACCTTCTTCGGGTCGCCGTGGACGGCGTGGCACTCGCGCTGGCTGGCGCGGTCTGGTATCACGGGCGTGCTGGTGAGCGCGCGGTGCGTGCCGGCGTGGTATGGACGGGCGCACCCGTCGCTCCGGGAAGCGGCGCATCGGGGCCGGTGGACCGGGTTTACCGTCACGGCCGGCGGCGGGGGGGACACGCTCCGCATCCCGGCTCCCCCGCCGTGGCACGACATGGTGCCGGCCTACGGGCTTGCCGAGTGCCTTACCGGGCTCCGGCCGTCGCCCGCCGCGGGCGACTGACCGCGCGGAGCAGGCGGCGGGCTCCCGCGCGCCCCGGCGGCGACCAGCGTCACCCGAGCAGGTAGTCGAGCACGTCTCCGGCCGCGTAGCCGCGTCGTCCTCGAAGGAAGGAGCCAAGCGCCTTCAAATCGTCGCCACTCGTGATCAGGGCGGGCTCGACCCGACCGTCGTCCCTCAGCTGCGCCTGGCCCACATTCGCGAGCAGCGCATTGCAGAGACAGCGGCGCCCCTCCGTATCCTCGATTCGCCCGCCCTTCCGCACGTACGCGTCCACCGGCTCCGCCGCGCAGCGGTAGCCGATCCTGCCGTCCGGCTGCTGGTAGGGCACGCGCAGGCCTCCGATGTCGCAGATCCGGGTCCGCTCCGGCAGCGCTGCCGCGGGATCAGCCGGCCAGCGCACCACCTTGAACGGATACCCGGTCGGCGACGCGCGCGGATCGGTGAATACGTCCACCTCCCCGCGCGCCACATGCTCGAGGACGGACTGCCTGAGCTCGGGTGCGAGGCCCGACTCGTCGGCGTAGGCAAAGAGCGTTCCGACCTGGATTCCCGCGGCGCCCGCGGCCCACGCGGCGCGGAGCGCTCCCGGCGATCCCGTGCCGCCCGCGAGCCAGAACGGGAGGCCCAGCTCCCTCAGCTTGTCGAGGTCCACGACATCCCGCTCGCCATAGACCGGCTCGCCGCGCTCATTGAGCGGCGCCGCGCTGCGCGGGGGCGCGTTGTGGCCACCGGCGGTCGGCCCCTCGATGACGAATCCGTCGACGCGTCCGCTGGCCTTCCGCGCCAGCATCGTCGCAAGTGAGTTGCTCGCCACGATCGCGAGGAAGGCCGGCCGCGCGAGCGCGGGGGGCGAATCGAAGTAATCGGCGGGGTCGAATCTCGCGCGGACGTCGCGGCCCTCGCTCAGCCCCTCCACGTCCAGCCGAAGCGAGGCCGGACGGCCCTCGGCAAAGGCGTCCAGGACGGCGGGGATGTCCCGCGGGATGCCGGCGCCCATCAGCACGACCGCGGCGCCGGCGAGCATCGCCCCGTAGAGCGCGGCGAGATTCGGCAGCTGCACCTTCGTCAGCAGGTTGACGCCCACCGGCCCGGCGTGCCCCTCGCGCGCGAGCCACACCTCGACGAAGCTTGCCAGCACGGTGATGCTCTCGCGAGCCCGCGACGCGCCGAGGCGATACATCGGGAGCATGCGATACGCCGTGCCGGCGAGACGCCCGCCCCGCAGGTAGTAGCGGCGGAGCGCATCGGCAGCCACGCCGGGGAGCGGAAAGGCCGCCATGGCGCGGCGCAGATGGCCGTCGGCGTCGCCGTCCTGCAGGCGCCGCACGAACAGCGATTCGACCGCCGTGCCCGACACCACGCCAAGCTGGCCGGCCGAGGAGACTGCACGTGCCAGGCGCCAGCCGGACACGCCGATCCCCATGCCGCCCTGAATGATTTCCGGAAGGCCGTTCATGCGCGGGTGGGAAGCGGACGGCGCGGCGCGGGAGCGGCCGACGGAAGCGTTCCTCCGAGCGTGCGCCAGATGTTGTACACGAACAGGTAGGCGCCCAGCGTCTCGAGGAGTCCGCCGGCCACGAGGAAGGTCGCGCCATGCATGCCCGGATGCGGCTGGAGCACGAACCCGATGGTCATGCCGGCGAGGCCCACGTTGGACAGCCACCAGTGAGAGGCGGGCAGCGAGGAGCTCCAGAGCGGGTGGCCGGTGAAGCGGGGAATGACATGGTAGGCCACGCCGAAGATCATCATCGTGACGAAGCCGACCAGGTTCATGTGCACGTGGGCCGGGCGGTAGATGATCCACTGCGGATGCGCCGCCATGCAGAGCCCCAGCGTGATGCCGACGGCGAGCCACGCGAGGCTCGCCCGGATGAACCAGCGGACGAACCAGTCCATCAGCGGCTGCCGGGCCGCGGCGTGATCAGCGCCGCGATCACCAGCTCGTCGTCCGCGGCGCGCATGCCGTGCTGCTCCCGCGGCGCGAGCGCGAGCAGATCCCCGGCCCGCACCGCGCGCTCCCCGTCACCGCCGAGCACGAAGCCGGTGCCCGAGACGACCGTCATGAACACGCTCGACGTGCTGGTGTGCGGGGGCACCCGCTGGCCGGGCGCGATGCGGAAGACGACCAGCCGTCCGTCATCCGTGTCGTGCGCCAGCGCGACGGCCGGCCGGTCGTGGCCCGCCGACACCGCCGCCGCGGCGATGGCGCGGGGATCGTAGGCGTTCACGGGGCCCCCAGCGGCGGCCGCACCGCCGCGAGCAGCTCCGCCAGCGGCAGGCCGACCGAGGCCGCGGCGTCGGCGAGAGTGAGGGAGCCGCCGCAGCAGGTGTCGATGCCGAGCCGATTGAGGACTGCGGCCGCCTCCGGCCGCTCCCGGAGGAGATCGTTGACGGTGAGCGCCGGTGCCAGGGAAGGAAAGGGCGTCTGCATGGTTCAGTGCCCCGCTGCCATCAGCCTCGGATGCCCCACCTCGATGACGCCGACCGCCCCTCGGGTCGCATCGGCGAAGGAGTGGGTCACGAAGGCGTAGTGGCCCTCCCCGCTCCGACCCCTGGCGAAGGTCGTCTCGAACACGGCGCCGCCACCCACCGGGACCATCTGGGTCTGCAGGCCGTGCAGCGCGTGGTCCGGGTCGCCGTCGGGATAGACGGTGTCGAAGATGGCGCCGACGATGTGGAAGTCGCTGTCACGGCTCGGCCCGGCGTTCACGACGAAGAAGCGGACCTTGTCGCCCTCGTCGACCTGGAGCGGGGCGGCCCGATACTGGTCGGCCCGGCCATTGAAGGTCACGTAGGTGGGCGTGCCGGCGAGCATGGCGTCCCAGTCACCCTCGCGCACCGACGTGTCGGCGGCCGAGGGCCTGGGATAGAACTCACTCTGGACCAGCACGAACTCCTTGTCGACGTGCCCGGGCCAGCCGTCCTTCGGATCCACGATGATCGCCAGGTACATGCCCTGCGCGATGTGCATCAGCAGCGGGGCCGTCCCGCAGTGCACCATGAAGGCGCCCGGCGTGGTCGCCGTGAACTCGAAGCTGAGGGAGTCGCCCGGCGCGATGGACTTCATGGCGTGGTCCATGGGGAGCCGTGCCGCGTGGAAGTCGATCGAGTGGGGCATCCCCTTCGCCTCGTTGACCAGCCGGATGCGGACGAGGTCGCCCTCGCGAACGCGGATGACCGGGCCCGGCACGGTGCCGCCGAAGGTCCAGCCGACGTAGCGGACGCCGTTCGCGATCTCGACGGTGTCGTGGGTAATCGGGATCCGGAATTCCTTGATCGCGGCATCCGCGACGGGCGCCACGCGAGCGTCCCACGCGGGCGCCGTCGCGGTCCGTCGCGCGCCGAAATCGACGCGCTCGAGCGCCGGGGGCCGGCGGACCGCGGCGGTGGTGAGGAAGAAGACCCCGGCCAGGGCCAGCAGGGTCGCGGTGGTCAGCTCAAACTTCGCCTTGATCGACATGTTCCGGTTCGCTCCGTCGCGGTGGACATCAGGTTGCGCGAGGAGGATACCGTTCGGCCGGGCAAGGGCGACTGAAGGGGTTGTGAAAGATTCTTTATCGGGCGATCCGGTGCCAGGCAGCCGGGTCGACGTCCCGGCCGTGGACGTAGACGCCATAGTGGAGGTGGGGACCCGTGGCGAGCCCGGTGCTGCCGACCCGGCCGAGACGCTCACCACGGCGAACGACGTCACCGGGGCGGACGGTGATGGTGTCGAGATGGAAGTAGGCGGTATGGATCCCCTGCCCGTGGTCGAGGATCACGGTCCGGCCGGTCAGCACGTACTCCGACGCCGCCGCGACGATGCCGGCGGCGGCGGCCCGGACCGGCGCGCCGCGTGCAAGCGCGATGTCCACGCCGGCGTGCCGCCAGGACGGCGTGTCGTTCGACCCGATCGCCGTGGTGTCCGCGCCGAAGTCGCCGGTCGTGCGTGCGGACGGGCGCAGCGACATCACGCGGCTCGAGTCGGAGGCACGGTAGTAGAACCGCTCGGTGCCGTACCCCTCCGCCCGCGCCCCCCCGCCCGGATCGAGCCACCGTCCGGACCACCGCGCGTCCGGAGACTCCGACTGCAGTACCTGCCGGATGGCCCGCGCATCCCGCGCGATCTCCTTGCCGCGCCGCACGAGCGCGTAGTGTGCCGAATCGAGGAGGACGACCTGACGGCCGAAATCGCGGTCACCCACCACAATCGTGCGGCGTGCGGAGCGGCCGCGTGCGTCCATGGTCAGCAGGAACCCGCCGGCGGGATCGTCCGCCGGGAGCGGGATAATGGCACGGATGGCGCTGCCGCTCGCGTAACAGGGCAGGGGCGCCGATTTCCAGGTGCACTGGGGCGTCGAACCGCCGGCCGCCTCGATGGTGGCGGCGATCACGCCGCCGCGCACCGGGCCCAGCGGCTCGATGCTCACCGTCGCGCTGTCGCCGGCCGACTCGGCCCCGCCGGTATGGAGCGCCGGAAGGGCGGTGTCCGCCCGGGCGCTGTCTCCCGTCGCGCTCATGCGGATGGTCATCGAATCTGCCGGCACCGGAGGGATGGACGGCGCGGCAAGGGTGTCACGTCCCGCCGCGTGCGAGGGGGGTGCCGTGTCGCGGGCAATGGGGCGACGCCCGGCTCGTTCGCAGCCGAGCGTCGTCGCGAGAAGTGCGAGCAGCAGCAGTCGGGTCATGGCCATCCTCCCGACCCTGATCTATGGTGTCACCCGCCCTCGGGCCGTGATGCAGCCCACGCCGCTCGTGCGGCGATCGGGCGCTGCGCTAGTCGCAGCGCGGGTGCATCCAGTCGCCATCCTCCGTGACATGCAGGAGGCCTTGCACGGTCTCGGTGGACCCGGGGACCAGCAGGCGGACGACGAGCCGGAGGCGGCCAGCTCCCGCGAGGTCGGCAAGGAGCTCGTGCGATGGCGCAGCGGTGGCGAGATCGAGATTGGGGTTCCAGGGCTGGCCGGGCCACGCCGCGAGCACGGTGCCCGGCTCGGTTCCGGCATCCTGCAGCTCCGCTCCGGCGATATCGCCCGCAAGGGCGCCCTGGAGGACCAGATTGAGAACCCGGAAGTCAGCGCCGGAATTCCGGGTCTCGTTGAGCGAGACGGTGGCCTGCACCGAGCCGGCCGGCGGCGCCGCCTCGGCGGCGAGCGGGCCATCGAGCACCAGGGTGCGATGCTCGTACCGACAGGCACCGGGGTCGAGGAAACATCCCCCGAGCGCAACACACGACAGCATGACCAGGGCGCGTGACACACAGATCTCCAGTCGAAGGGCGAGCGGAGCATAGGACACGGCCGTTGCCTGCGCATCCCCTGAAGACCCGCGACGTGCACGGCGGCGCCGCGAGCCGCGGTTCCTCAACACGAAACCGTCCCACCGACACGGTCGCAACGCTTCGCCCAACCGTCGCCCAACCTACTCAATGGATTGTGCTTGCGAGCTCCACCTCAAGCGGAGCGCGAGGTCGGAGCGTCGAGGTACGAACCCTGCCGCTCACTGCGCATCCCCGACCCGACCGGTTTCATGTCCTGCCGCACCTCCCGCGCGCGCACCACGATCCTGCTCACGATGCTCCTTGCCGCGTGCGGCTTCGAGCCGGCCGGGGATGCGCCGATCACGCCGCCGTCGTGGTTCCGTGACTGGTGGTCGAAGACCGAAGCCTGCTCCGGCCGCACCGGCGACTTCGATCGGGTGAAATGGTTCGTGGTGGAGGGCCCGGGCTTCAAGTGTCCGGGCGGCACCTGCGCCGGCCACTGGGAGTCCAGCCACGAAATCTTCCTGGCCGGCGACTACCGGAACAACGAGCTGGTGGTGCGCCACGAGATGCTGCACGAGCTGCTGGGCCGGCCGGGCCACCCCGACCCGCCGTTCGGCGAGGGATGCCCGCTCACCTGGTCCACCTGGAACGCGGATCGGGCCGCCCTGGGGAGCTTCCCCGAGCGGCCCGACAGCGTGCGCATCGACTGAGGGCGGCCTGCTTCAGCGGTCGATGTTCGCCATCACCGCCTTCGAGATCGAATCCGCACGCATCGCTTCGGCGTGACGTCCCTTCTGGTTGAGCAGGTCGCCCATCCCCCCGTAGATGACCGCATAGAGCGAGAGGATCGATGCCGACGGGGGATCCACCCACCCGCGCGGTCGCGCCCGCGCGGCGCTCTTCCAGTGATACACGTCCCACATGAGGCGCTCGCTCCGGGGCACGTTGACGTAGCCGAGCCCCTGCGACAGCACCACCGAATCGCTGGGGACGACCGGGGCGGGCATCAGCTTCCGCACGAGCCCGGTGCTCACGAGGTACGCCGTGAGGCCCAGGGTCTGGTCGGGGTACCCGCCATCGCTCCAGGCGAAGTAGATCGGCCGCTTGCGCAGGTTGTCCTTGATCAGGAAGATCGCGGCAAAATCCTTGCGCTCCAGGTAGTCGGTACCGAAGGCGATCTCGAGGCTGTCGAGCTTGAGGCCGCTGTTCTTCTGCACCGGCTGCACCTCGGGCAGGCTGTCGAGCTGCGCCTCGGTGAGCGAGAAGGGTGGCGTGGTCGGCTTGGGCCACCGGACGGCGGATCGCGCCGCAAGGCCGGCCGTGGACGAGTCGGTGAGGGCGCGGCCGGTTTCCTCGGTCGGTGTCGGGCGCCAGAGGGGCGCGGCGGCGGCGGGGTCGAAGGTCGGCGTGACCCGCCGCCGGATCTGGCGCAGGTGCCAGTCGGTATTCATGAGCGACAGGTTGGCGAGCGTCACGTCGCGGCGCACGCCCTCCACTTCCTGCGCATACCAGAGCGGGAAGGTGTCGTTGTCACCCGCCGTGATGAGCACGCCATAGGGCTCGACGGACTCCAGCAGGTCGATCGCAAAGTTGCGGGCCAGGTATTCGTTGGCGCGGCTGGCCGTGATCCGGTTGCCGAGGAGCGGCACCAGTGCCAGCGCCAGGACCGGCGTGGCCAGCGCCCACCGGCTGGCGGGCGTTCCGCGGTCCCGGAGGAGGGCGACGATGCTCTGGAGCAGCGCGCCGAAGCCGACCGCCACCAGCACGCCGAAATACGAGAACGACGCGATGAAGAAGTAGTCGCGCTCGCGCACCTCGTGGAGGTCCTGCGGGATCTCCGGATGCTGCGAGTAGCCGTACTTGAAGTTCAGGTAGGTCACGAGTGCCAGGCTCAGGGTCCCGAGCATCGCCGCCGCCGCGAGCCCCGCCCGCCGGTCCCGCCGCCACAGCGCCACCAGTCCCCAGAGGCCGAGCGCCGCGAAGACGACCGCGGCGGCATTCCGCACGCCGGCCCAGTCGCGGCCGAACTGCCAGCTGAAGTACTGCAGGTAGTTGCTGATCTGGGAGATGAAGTCCGCCTGCCGGACGTAGACCGGCGGCTTGCCGTACTGTACCCGGTTGAGCACATCGAGGAGCGGCTTGCTGAAGAACCCGATGGGCTCGCCCTCGTTGATCGCGGGGAACTGGCCCGCGCGCATCGGGAGGTAGATGTAGTTGAGCGAGATCCCGACCAGCACCGCGACCAGGATGCCCGCCAGTACGCGCGGCCGCGTGAAGGCGCGCCAGTCGGTCCAGAGCGCGTAGATGACGACGGCCGGCGTCGCCAGCACGCCCATCATGTGGTTGGTCGAGGTCAGGGCGAGCACGTAGGCGATGAGCACGAGCCAGCGGTCGCGGTGTGGCCCCGCCTCGTCGTCGGCCCAGTGCACCACGAGCCACATCACCAGCGCGACCGAGAGCAGCGACACCGTGTACACCTTCTCGTTCACGGTGGACTGGTTCCAGACCGTCCACGAGAAGGCCCCGACGGCCACGCCGGCCGCCGCGGACGCGAGCCGCGCCCAGCGGACCGCCACCACCGGCTGCAGCCAGCGCTCCGCGACCAGGAACCAGAGTCCGGCCGTGGCCGCGCTGGTGACCGCCGCGAACAGGTTGATCCGTTCGGCGTAGGACGCGGCGAGCGGAAGGAGCCCCCAGACGTGCGCGAGGAGGGTGAAGAGCGGGTTGCCCGGCGGGTGCGGAATGCCCAGCACCTTGGCCGCCGCGATGTACTCGGAGGTGTCCCAGAACGCCGTCGTGGGCGAGAGGGTCAGGACGTACACCACGAAGACGACCAGGCTGACGATCAGCGCGGCCAGGTAGGGCGGCGGATCGCGCCGGACGGAGAGGGACGGTGCGCTCATGGGCTCGCTGGACTCAGTGGCGGAACTGGCGACGGCCGGTCAGCACCATCGCGATCCGGTGGCGGTCGGCCGCGGCGATCACCTCAGCGTCGCGGATCGAGCCGCCGGGCTGGATGATGGCGGTCACCCCCGCCGCGGCGGCCTCATCCACGCCGTCGGCAAACGGGAAGTAGGCGTCGGATGCGAGGACGCTGCCCTCGGTCGCGTGCCCCTGGCGCCGGGCCTTGTGGACGGCCATGAACGCGCTGTCCACCCGGCTCATCTGGCCGGCCCCGATGCCGATCGCCATCTCGTCGCGGACGAGGAGGATGGCGTTCGACTTCACCATCCCGACGCCGGCCCACGCGAAGCGGAGGTCGCTCCACTCCTGCTCGGTCGGCGCACGGGCGGTGGCCACCTTCCAGCCCTCCTCGGATGGATCGAAGACGAAGGCATCCTGCACCAGGAAGCCGCCCCGGACGCGCTTGTAGTCGAGGGCGCCGGCCGCGCGGCCCACGGGAAGCTCGATGACGCGCAGGTTCTTCCGGGCGGCGAAGACGGCGAGTGCCTCCTCGTGGAACGACGGCGCCGCCACCACCTCGACGAAGAGGTCGCTCATCGCGGACGCCGTCGCCTGGTCCACCACGGTGTTGAACGCAATCACCGAGCCGAACGCGGAGACCGGATCGGTGGCGCGGGCGCGGCGGAAGGCGTCTGCGGCGCTTCCCGCGACCGCGAGCCCGCAGGGCGTCGTGTGCTTGATGATCGCGCAGGCGGGACGCGCGGGCCAGTTGGCCACCGTGGCCATGGCGGCGTCGATGTCGAGCAGGTTGTTGAAGGAGAGCTCCTTCCCCTGGCGCTGCACGAGGTCGCGCATCCCGCGCGGCTCCTCGGTGACGTAGAGGGCCGCGCGCTGCGTCGGATTCTCGCCGTAGCGGAGCGCCTCGAGCCGCTCCATCGAGAGGCCGATCCGGCTCGGCAGGCCGTCCTCGCGCGGGGTGAGGAAGCCGGCGATGGCGCTGTCGTATTCCGACGTGTGCGCGAAGACCTTGGCGGCGAGCTCGCGCCGGCGCTCGATCGGCACCCCGCCCTCGCGCAGCAGCTGCAGGATCGGCTCGTAGTCCGTGGGATCCACGATCGGGATGACGAACTCGTGGTTCTTCGCGGCGGACCGCAGCATCGACGGGCCGCCGATGTCGATGTTGTCGAGCGCCACCTCGAGACTGACTCCCGGCCGCGCCACGGTGAGCTGGAACGGATAGAGGTTCACCGCCACGAGGTCGATGGCCGCGATGCCATGCTCCGCCATCGCCGCGCGATGCTCCGGCAGGTCCCGCCGTGCCAGGAGGCCGCCGTGGATCATCGGGTGCAGGGTCTTGAGGCGGCCGTCGAGCACCTCGGGGAATCCCGTCACCTGCTCGACCGCCATGACGTCCACCCCCGCCGAGCGGAGCGCGGCGGCGGTGCCGCCGGTCGAGACGAGCTCCCAGCCAAGCGCGGCCAGGGCCTGCGCGAAGCTGACGATGCCGCGCTTGTCACTGACCGAGATCAGGGCACGCGGCATGCCGATTCCTTCACCGTGATAGCTCCAGGGCAGAGGGGAGGGGGACGGGATGTCCGGCGTCGGCGGCCGCGAGCACGACGGCGGGAAGGAGGCGGTGCTCCGCCTCGAGGACGCGGGCGGCGAGCCGCTCGGGCGAGTCGTCAGCCTCCACGGGGACCCGCGCCTGCGCGAGGATGGGCCCGCGATCGTACACCTCGTCCACCAGGTGCACCGTGGCGCCCGATTCGCGGGCGCCGCTCGCGAGCACGGCGCGGTGGACCCGCATGCCGTACATCCCCGGTCCGCCGAACGCCGGCAGGAGCGCCGGATGCACGTTGATGATGCGATTCCGATAGCGCGCCACGACCGGGGCCGGCACGAGGCGCAGGAACCCGGCCAGCACGATGAGCCCGGCGGAGGCGCTTTCGAGCACGCCGAGCCATTCGGCGGCGCTCGCGTAGTCAGCCAGCACGTGCGTCGCGACGCCGCGCCCGCGCGCGAGCGCGAGACCGCCGGCGTCCGGGCGATCGCTGAGCACCAGGACGACCCGCGCGGGCGCGCCGGTGTCGAGGGCGTCGAGCAGCGCCGTGAGATTGCTGCCGCGTCCCGAGATGCAGACGGCTACCCGCAGTGGCATGGCCGGAAAAGCTAACGGAGGGGCGGGGATTCGCCTAGCGCTGGCGGTTTGCCAAGAGGGGGGTCGGACAAGGCACATGAAGCAGGCGGCGTAAGTCCAACATGGGATGGCTGTTCAGCGGCACGCGACCGGGGGCACGATGGTTGCATTTTCCGCGCGCGTTCCGTGCGGCATACCCGACATTCCGTGCCCTTCCGGCCATACCTGGAGCAACCTCATGCGGGCGAGGATCCTGACCGTCGCGACCGCGGTCGCGCTGATGAGCTGTGAGTCGCCGAAGCAGCTGGGCCCCGGCCTTCTCATCGAAGACCTGCTGCCCCGGGTCTCCAACGCCGATGGCACCATCCAGGCCGTGCTCCGCACCGGGCCGGCCCCCGCGGGCGGCACCGGGAACGCGGCGACGATCACCGGCATCGGCAGCGTGGTGAACGGCGGCAGCTCGCAGGTGACCGTATCCGCGGGGCAGGCCTACAACACGGTCATCGTCGCGATCCCCGGCTTCGAGAACTACTGGGAGCTGACCCTTCCGGGCGACGTGCCCGCCGCCGATGTGGTGGTGAGCATGGCGCCGAGCCTGACGGCGAGCACCTTCCAGATCCGGTACGCGGTGATGAGCGGCGGCGCGCTGGGCGCGTACGGGACGCAGAACATCCGCGTCACCCACGTCGGCACCGGCGACGTCCAGGTAAGCGTGTCGTGGACCGGCGCCAGCGACGTGGACCTCCACGTCTTCGATCCGAGTGGGGAAGAGGTGTACTACGGCAACCTGACGGCGGCGAGCGGCGGGACGCTCGACCTCGACTCGAACCCCGCCTGCTCCATCGACAACGTGAACAACGAGAACATCGTCTGGCCCGTCGGCCAGGCACCGCACGGCACCTACCGGGTGGTGGTGCACTACTACGACGACTGCGGCGTCGCCCGGTCGGACTACGTGGTGACGGTCCAGATGGCGGGCCATGACCCGAAGACGTTCAGCGGCTCGTTCGTCGGGCTCAACAGCGCCAACCCGCCGGCCGAGGTGGGAACCTTCACCTACTGAGGCAGGTCGCCCGGCTCGGCGGCGGCGGCCAGCGCCGCCGCGGCCGCCGGGAAGTCCTCCAGGGCCAGGGTGCGCGGATCGAGGAGAACGCGGCCGCCGCCCACTCGCGCCACCATCGCCGGGTCACCGGTGCGGAGCCGAAGCGCCAGCGCTTCGGCTCCGAGCGTTTCGTGGCTCAGGGCCACGAGGGTGGTGGGGAGCTGCGCATCGGGAAAGGCCCCGCCACCAACCGCGGACGAGCCGGGGACGAGCTCGGTCCTGAGCGACCGCGGGCAACACCCCGCCAGCTCGCGCGCCCGAAGCTCCAGCTCCGCCGGCGCGGCGAGGAGCATCGCCAGGACCGGAATCTCCCGGAGCGCGTCGGCGCCACCCTCATAGAGCCGGAGCGTCGCCCCCAGCGCCGCGAGCGTGAGCTTGTCGGCCCGGACGGCGCGCGCGAAGGGACTCTCGCGGCAGCGGCCGATCGCGGCGCTCGCGCCGACCATGCATCCCGCCTGCGGGCCTCCCAGCAGCTTGTCTCCGCTGAAGATGACGATGTCGGCTCCGGCCGCCACGGCGTCGGGAATCCTCGGCTCGCCCGTCAGCCCGGCGGGGGAGAGATCGGCCAGCAGCCCGCTTCCGAGATCATGGATGCAGGGGACACCCGCCGCGCGCGCGAGCTCCGCGATCGCGCGCGGCTCTGGCGTCGCCACGAACCCGCGCTGGGCGAAATTCGAGCGGTGGACGATCAGCAGGGCGCGCACCCCGTGCCGGAGCGCGCGGGCGTAGTCATCGAGGTGGGTGCGGTTGGTGGTGCCGATCTCGTGGAGGCGGGCGCCGCTTCGCGCCAGGATGTCGGGAATGCGGAAGGAGCCGCCGATTTCGATCAGCTCGCCGCGGGAAACCGCGATCTCGCCTCCCTGGCCGAGCGCATCGAGCGCCAGGACCAGCGCGCCCGCCGCGTTGTTCACCACCAGCGCATCCTCGGCGCCCGTGAGGCGGCGGAGGATGGCGCGGGCGTGCTCGCTGCGCCGGCCGCGCGAGCCCGACGGGAGATCGAACTCGAGGGAGCTGTAGCCGGCGGCGACCGCGACCATGGCGTCAACGGCCTGACGCGCGAGCGGCGCGCGTCCCAGGTTCGTGTGCAGCACCACGCCGGTGGCGTTGAGCACCGGGCGCAGCGACGGGTCACTCGCGCGCCGATACCGCTCGGCGACTTCCGAGGCCCAGTTGGGGGGTGGCCCGGCCCGACTGCGTCGCGCCGCCGCGATCGTCTCGCGGATGGCGGCGAGCACGCGGGGATCCCGCTGGAGCGCATCCACCGACGGAAGGCTCCGCCGAGGGTCGGTCACCGCGGCGCGGGGCGGGCTGGCGTGGTGTCGCGAGCGGCGGGACGCACCCCCGTGCTGTCGGGCGGTGATGTCGCGGCGCCGGTGCTGTCCGGCGGAGCGACCGGCTTCGGCGCGGCGGGCACGGCAACACCAGCCGTGGCGTCGGCGGCGACGCCATTCACGTTCCGGAGCCCTCGGATCGTCACGACATAGCGGGCACCCGGCGTCCACCGGCCGACGATCCTGAGGGTGAGCCGGGTAGCGAGCACCGGCCGCGCCGGCCGGCGGGTCGAGTCCGCGCGGGCCCGCGCCGGGGTGTCGGCGGGCTTCGCGGCCGGGGGCTGTCGCCGACGACTCGAGTCGGCTCGGCTCGTGGTGTCGGCCCGGCGCGCGGTGTCCGCGCGGCCCGTCGTGTCGGCGCGCCGGCCGAAGGCGCTGTCGTCCGCCTCGGGGGGGAGCAGGGACCGGACCGCGACCGGCGAGGAGTCGGGCAGGAGGCGTACGGACACGTCGGCGGGCGTGAGGCGCTGCGCCGGGTCGAGCGGCTGGGACACCGTGACGCTGGCGGACGCGCTGTCGAGCACCGCGATCGTCTGGATGCGCGGTCCGACGGTGTCGTGCGGGAAGGCCCAGAGCGTCCCCGCGCTCGTCGCCCCCGCCGCTACATGGGCCGAGTCGAACGCCTCGCGCGGGTCGCGGACCATGTTGTGGTTCTGGTCGATCGTCGCGAAGACGGTGTAGGCGCCCGCCGGCAGGGGACCCAGCTGGAAGTCACCGCTCGAGTCCGCGAGCGCGCGGTACACCAGGCTGTCGGGGGCGTGCACGGCCTCGATCAGCGCGCCCGCCGCAGCGCGGCCGGCGACCCAGTCCTGTGCCGCTCCCTCCAGGGTCAGCGTCGGCCGCGGCGCACCGGTCGTGAACGTCACGATGGCGCCGCCGCCCTGCTGGCGGTTGTTCCGGAGGTCGCTCACGCCGGGGAGGAGCTGGACTCGGTACACGCGGTTGGCCACCCAGCCTTCGCGCGGGCGCACCGTGATGCGGTCGCGGTGCCACCGCACGACGGGCGGTCGCGTGGTGGGTGACAGGATCACCAGCCGCTCCAGATCGCTGGTTCCCGTTCCCTGGCTCGGGACGCTCCCCTCCGAGATCACCTCGTCGAAGGTGAAGGTCACCTCACCGCTGAAGCCGGGCATCACGGCAAGGGAGTCGGGCGAGGTCCCGAGGAGCCGCGGGGCGGCCGCATCGGGGGGCGCGCCCGGGGGCGCCTCGATCTTGGCGCAGCCGAGGAGCAATCCCAGCGCGACGGCGCCGGCGCGGACGGACCGGCGGCTCAGCACCCGAGCAGGGCGCGCCTCTCGCCCAGCCGCGCGGCCTGCTCGCTCCAGCTCGCGAGCTTCTCGCGCTCGCGCTCGACCACGTCGGCGGGCGCCCGGCTCGTGAACTGCGCATTGCCGAGCTTCCGTTGCTGGCCCTCGACGAGCTGGCCCAGCCGCGTGATCTCGTCGCCGAGCCGCCGGCACTCGCGCTCCACGTCGATCGCATCGCCCAGCGCGACGAAGACGACGCTGCCGTCGCTCAGCACCGCCGTCCCGCCGACGCCTTCGCCGGCCTCGACGGCGAGGGAGGCCAGGCGCGCGAGCCGAAGGATCGTGCCGCGCTCGGCGGCGAAGGCGGCGCGCGCGGCGTCCGACTCGGGGGTCACCGTCGCCCGCACCTGCTGACCCGGCTGCACCCCGTACTCCGCCCGGATGGCCCGGACGGCCCCCACCAGCTCCTGCACCAGCTCGAATCGCTGCACGGCCTCGGCATCCACCGCGCGCGGGTCCGGCTGCGGCCAGCGCGCGGTGACGATGGTGGCGTCCGCTCCGCGGCCCGGGAGGCGGCTCCAGAGGGCTTCGGTGATGAACGGCATGATCGGGTGCAGCAGCCGGAGCGCAACGTCGAACACGCCGGCCGCCACCGAGCGCGCGACGTCGCCGCCCGGCACATCCCCGTAGAGCCGGGGCTTGATCTGCTCGATGTACCAGTCGGCCAGGTCGCTCCAGAGGAAGCGGTAGATCGCGGCGGCGGCGTCGTTGAGACGGAAGCGCTCGTACGCGTCGGTCGCCTCGAGCACGGTGGCGTCGCAGCGCGCGATGATCCAGCGGTCGGCCAGCGCCAGCTCCTCGCGGCGGATCGCCCCGACGTGCCGGCCGGCGAGAGGCCGCGTCGGCCCGTCGAGGCTCGCGAGGATGAAGCGCCCGGCGTTCCAGAGCTTGTTCGCGAAGTTCCGGCCCGCGGCGAAGGAGGACTCGAGGTCACCCGGGTCGAGGATCAGGTCGGTCCCGACCGCCATCCCGGAGAGGATGGTGTAGCGGAGCGCGTCCGCCCCGTAGCGTTCGACCACGTCGAGGGGATCGATCCCGTTGCCCAGTGACTTCGACATCTTGCGGTGAAGGGTGTCGCGAACCGTTCCGGTCAGGTAGACCGTGGTGAACGGTTCCTTCCCCAAGAACTTGGCGCCCGCCATGATCATCCGAGCGACCCAGAAGAAGAGAATCTCCGGGGCGGTGACCAGGGTGTGCCCAGG
>JAICVB010000072.1 GCA_025935545.1 Gemmatimonadales bacterium | reverse complement strand
CGTGTCCGAGCCGGCCACCTTCTCGTGCGACTACGTCACCGGCACCGTGCTCGCGATCGGCAGCACGACCACCGTGTCCTGCACCGCGAAGGATGCGATCGGCAACGAGAGTGCTGCCAGCACCTTCGACGTGTTTGTCGGCCTCAACGTCGCGACCGGCGGCTTCCTCCCGCCGCTCCGCATGGCGGCCCCCTTCAGTGCGCACAAGCGGGGGTCCACCATCCCGCACAAGTTCCTGCCGCCGAGCTATGCCGATGGCACCCCCGCGACGGACCTGGCGGGGGATCTCCGGCTCGTGGTAAATCAGCTCGACAACACGCCGGACGAGGGCGCCATTGCGGCCGACGAGTTCTCGGCCGGCTCGACCGCGTGGCGCTACGACGCCGACGCCGGCCAGTACATCTTCAATCTCAAGACCGGGACCTCTTCGCCCTGGAACGTGGGCAGCTATACCACCACGGTGTCGTACAAGGGCATCGTGCTGGCCACCACGCAGTTCGACCTTCGGCGCTAGCCCTCACCGCACGCACGGCAGACGGCTCTCCGGTCCAGCCGGGGGGCCGTTCTGCTGCCGGCGTCCCAGTTGCCGCCCCCCGCTGGAGGTCCTACCTTTCCCGTCCCGAAATTGCGTTGCGCCGCTCCCTTCATCGTTCACGTTTCGAGGCCGTCATGCCCCCCAGTCAGACATCCGCGCTCGCCGGAGTCCTGCAGAAGGACCGCGCCGGCGTGCTCCAGGCCTGGATGCAGGATCAGCAGGCGGGGAGCGCGGCGAGGCCCGACCTGATGCCGGCGTCGGAAGTGCAGGATCAGGCCAGTCAGCTGCTCGACCTGCTGGCCGCGGCGGTCGGCTCCGGCGAAGGACGCGACGGGTCGTCATGGCAGGCGCTCCGCCAATTCCTCGCCAGCATCTCGACCTCGCGCGCCGCGCAGGGGTTCAGCCCGGTCGAGACGGCGGCGTTCGTGCTGTCGGTCAAGCAGCCGCTCTTCACGAAGCTGCAGCAGCGCGCCGCCGATCCCGGCCAGCTCCCCGCCGAGCTCTGGGCGATGACCACGTTGATCGACGATCTCGCGCTGCAGACCACGGCGGTGACCCTCGAGGCGCGCGACCGGATGATCGCCCGGCAGCAGGAGGAGATGCTCGAGCTCTCGACGCCGGTGGTGAAGCTCTGGGACGGCATCCTGGCGCTGCCCATGATCGGGACGCTCGACAGCGCGCGGACCCAGGTCGTCATGGAATCCCTGCTCCAGCGCATCGTCCAGACCGGGGCGGAGGTGGCCATCATCGACATCACCGGCGTGCCCACGGTGGACACCCTGGTCGCGCAGCACCTCATCAAGACCGTCACTGCGGCGCGCCTCATGGGCGCCGACTGCATCATCAGCGGCATCCGGCCGCAGATCGCCGCCACCATCGTCCACCTGGGCGTGGACCTGACGAACGTGGACACGAAGGCCACGCTGGCGGATGCCTTCCGCCTGGCGCTCCGCCGCACGGGGCACGCACTCGGCAAGTCGAATGGATCGGAGCGGGCCTGAGCCGATGGACCGCATCCCGATCCTCAAGATGGGCCGGTTCCTCCTGGTCACGATCCAGGTGGACATGCACGACCGGCTCGCGCTCGCGCTGCAGGACGACCTCACCGCCCGCATCACCGAGACCGGCGCCCGCGGCGTCCTCATCGACATCTCGGCCCTCGAGATGGTGGACTCCTTCATCGGCCGCATGATCGCCAACATCGCGTCCATGGCCCGCATCCTCGATGCCGAGACCGTCGTCACCGGAATGCAGCCGGCGGTGGCGATCACGCTGGTGGAGCTGGGGCTCGACCTTCCGGGCGTCCGCACCGCCCTCACGGTGGAGCGCGGCATGCGCCTCCTCCGCTCCGTCCTCCGCGCCGCCGGCGAGCTCGAGGAACCCTCCGACGCCGACGATGAGGGCTCCGATGCCGGTCCAGCGGAGTGACGCGCTGCCGATTCGCAATGCGAGCGATGTCGTCGCCGTCCGCCAGCTGGTGCGCACGCGGGCGCAGGAGGCCGGCTTCAACCTGGTGGACCAGACGCGCATCGTGACCGCGGCGAGTGAGCTCGCGCGGAACACGCTGGACTACGGCGGGGGAGGGCGGGCGACCGTGCAGGTGCTGACGGAGACCGGGCGCACTGGGCTCCGCATGCTCTTCGAGGACGAGGGCCCGGGCATTCCCGATATCGAGCTCGCGCTCCGTGACGGCTACACCACCGGACACGGCCTGGGGCTCGGCCTGGGCGGCGCGCGGCGGCTCATGAACGACCTCCGCATCGAGTCACAGCCGGGCAAGGGAACCCGTGTCGATACCGTTCGCTGGCGGTAGCGGCGCCCACGGATCGGGCGGTTTCCCCTCGCGCTCGACCTCGGTCCCGCTGAGCGACCCGAGCGCCGTGGGCCAGGCCCGCCGGACGGCCGCCGCGCTCGCCTCGCGCCTCGGCATGGGGGAGCAGGAAGTCGGCCTCCTGGGCATCATCATCAACGAGCTGGGCAGCAACGCGGTGCGTCACGCCGGCGGGGGCGAAGTGCTGCTCCGCGCCCTCGACCAGGGCGGCGCTCGCGGTATCGAGGTGCTCTGTCTCGACCGCGGGCCCGGCATGCGGGACCTTGCGGGCTGCTTCCGCGACGGATTTTCCACGGGCGGTAGCATGGGGACCGGCCTGGGTGCCGCGCGCCGCGTGGCGCACGCGTTTGACATCTTCTCGGCCGTGGGGCAGGGCACGGCGATCGTCGCGCGCGTCTGGGCCGGCCCGGTGCCATCGGCCGCGAGCGCGGTCGGCGCCCTCGCCGTACCGGTAAGCGGCGAGTCGCTGTGCGGAGACGGCTGGGCGGTCATCGAGCACGACGGCGGGGTCAGCGCGCTGCTGGTGGACGGGCTCGGGCACGGTGCCGGCGCCGCGGAGGTCGCCGACCTTGCGATGGCGATCTTCACCGAGCACGCCGGGAGCGGCGGCGGGCCGGCCAGTCTGCTCGAGCGCGTCCACGAGGGACTGCGCTCCACCCGCGGCGCCGCCGCCGCCGTCGCCGAGATCGGCCGCCGCGAGCCCGGCCTGCGTTTCGCGGCCGTTGGGAACATCATGGGGCGCATCCTGGCCGACGGCGGCAACCGGTCGCTGGTCTCGCAGAACGGGATCGTAGGTCTCAAGGGTGTCCGGATCCAGGAAACGGCGTATCCCTGGCCGGCGGGAGCGGTGCTCGTCCTCAGCTCCGACGGTCTCACGACCCACTGGAAGACCGACGCCTATCCCGGCATTCTCCGTCGGGATCCCGCGATCCTCGCGGGACTGCTCTATCGTGACTTCAGCCGGGGGCGGGACGATGCCTCCATCCTCGTCTGCCGCGCCGCATGACCGAAGCGACCCTCTACACCACCACCGTCCGCGAAGCGTGCGACGTCCAGCGCGTGCGCGAGCGGACGCGGCAGCTCGCCGCGCTCCTCGGCTACGACGCCCTGGACCAGGTCGCCATCGCCACCGCGGTGTCGGAGATCGCGCGCAATGCGTGTGAGCACGCCGGCGGCGGCGAGCTCTGCTGCGCGGTGCCCGGCGACGGCACGTGCACGATCCGCGTCAGCGATCGCGGTCCCGGCATCGCGGACCTTCCCGGGATCCTCGCCGGACGTTCCCAGTCGAGAGACACCCCTCCCCACGGAATCCTCTCGGCGCGCGGGCTCATGGATCGTGTGGAGTTCGCGACGGGCGCCGGGGGAACCACGGTGACGCTCGCGAAGGCGCTGCCGGCGGAGGCCCGTGCCCTCCCGGCCCGGGAGCTCGAGGAGATGGGGCGCAGCGCTGCCCGCGCGGCGCCGCTCGACCCGCTCGCCGAGCTGGAGATCCGCAACCGTGAACTCCTCGTCGCGCTGGATGAGCTGCAGGACACCCGGCTCGAGGTCGAGCGGCTCAACGGCGAGCTCACCGAGACGAACCGCGGTGTCCTCGCCCTCTACGCCGAGCTCGATGACCGCGCGCTCCAGCTCGGACGGGCCTCGGAGCTCAAGTCCAACTTCCTCTCGAGCATCAGCCACGAGCTCCGGACCCCGCTGAACGCGATCCGCAACCTCACGCGGCTCCTGCTCGATCGCATGGACGGGGACCTGAGCGCGAACCAGGAGCACCAGGTGCAGCTGATCCAGAGCGCCGCGGTCACCCTGAGCGACATGGTGAACGACCTGCTCGACCTGGCCAGGATCGAGGCCGGCAAGACAGTCCTCCGCGTCACGGAGTTCACCGTCGCCGAGCTGCTGGGTGCGCTCCGCGGCATGGCGCGCCCGCTCATTTCCGGTGACGCCGTCGCGCTCGTCGTGGACCAGCCCCGCTGGACATGGCAGATGCGGAGCGACGAGGGCAAGCTCTCGCAGGTGCTCCGGAACCTCGTGAGCAACGCCATCAAGTTCACCCCGCAGGGCGAGATCCGGGTCACGGCCGCCTATGACGAGGCGCACGACATGGTGACCATCGCGGTGAGCGACACCGGCATCGGTATCGCGCCCGACGACCTGGAGCGCATCTTCGAGGAGTACGCGCAGGTGGACAGCGCGCTCCAGCGCCGGAGCATCGGGACCGGCCTCGGGCTGCCGCTGTCGCGCAAGCTGGCCGCCCTGCTGGGCGGCTCGCTGTCCGCGCTGAGCGAGCCCGGCGTCGGATCAACCTTCATCCTGCGGGTGCCGCGCCGCTGCCCGGAGGAGCGTTCCGACCAGGCGGCGGCGAGCGGATTGACGACCGACCATGGCTGAGCTCCATCCCACGCAGGGCGCACGCATCCTCGTCGTCGATGACACCGACGCGAACCGCTACGCCGTGTCGCGCCATCTCCAGGCCAACAGCTTCCGGGTCACCGAGGCCGCAACCGGGCAGGACGCGCTGACGCGAGCCGGCACCGATGACCCCGACCTGATCATCCTCGACGTGCGCCTGCCGGACATCAGCGGCTTCGAGGTGACGCGGCGGCTCCGCGAGGATCCCCGCACCGCCGACATCCCGATCCTGCACATCTCGGCGAGCTTCACGGGGGCGGACAGCAAGGTCCGCGGCCTCGACAACGGCGCCGACGGGTACCTGACCCACCCGATCGATCCGCCGGTGATGGTGGCGAGCGTGCGCGCCCTCCTCCGGGCCCGCGGTGCCGAGCGCCAGGCTACCGCCCTTGCGCGCGACTGGAGCGCCGCCTTCGACGCGATCGGCGAGGGCGTCTGCATCGCCGACGCAGCCGGGCGCATCACGCGGTACAACCAGGCCTTCCTCAAGCTCCTGGGGATCGATGCCGCCGACGCGGCCTGCATCACCGACCTCATCCCCGGCGCGGAGCTGTCGCCGGAGGCGCCGGTGCTGCGCCTGCCCGGCGCATCGGACACCGCGCGCCTCGAGCTGAACGAGCGCTGGCTTCGCTTCAGTGTCGTGCCCATGGCGGCCGAGCGGCACGGCGGCGGGGACGTCGTCTGCGTGGTGACCGACCTGACGCGGGAGCGGCTGGCGGACGAGCGCGCCCGTCGGGCGCTCCAGCTGGAGTCCACCGGCCGGCTCGCCGGCGGCGTGGCGCACGAAGTGAACAACATGATGACGGTGATCCTCGCCAACGCGGAGTTCGCGCTCCAGCGGACCGGCGCGGATCCCGAGGCGCGCGCGGAGATCGAGGGGATCCATCATGCGGCGGCGCGGTCGGCAGAGGTGGCGCGGCAGCTCCTGACCTTCAGCCGGCGGCAGGTGATGCAGCCGCGTCCGACGGAGGTGAAGGCCGTCCTTCGCTCGCTCACCGGCACCCTCGGCCGCCTGCTCGGGGCGGGGCGCGAGCTGCGCGTGGAGACGGCGGCCGCCGGCGACTGGGTGCTGGTGGATCCGGTGGCGCTGGAGCAGGTGCTCGTGAACCTTGCCCTCAACGCCCGTGACGCGATGCCCAGCGGCGGGACGCTCACCATCCGGACGTCGGTCGTCGAGCTCAACGAGTCCACCGCCCGCCGCTATCCGGAGATCGCCATCCGGCGCGGTCCCTACGTGCAGATTGACGTGCAGGATACGGGTGTCGGCATGGACGCACGCACCCTCGACCGCGTGTTCGAGCCCTTCTTCACGACCAAGGGCGTGGGGGAGGGGACCGGGCTCGGGCTCTCCACCGTGTTCGGCATGGTGAAGCAGTCCGACGGCTACATCTGGGCCTCGAGCGAGCCGGGGCGCGGGGCGACTTTCAGCATTCAGCTCCCCCAGCTCCGTCACGAGCCCTCGGCGTCGCCGTCGGCCGGCCTGGAGCGTCCCGGGGCGGCGGCGGGCGCCCTGGGAACGATCCTGCTGGTCGAGGACGAGCCGATGGTCGCCTCGCTGCTGCAGCGCGGGCTCGCGCAGGCGGGCTACCGCGTCGAGGCCGCGGGCGACGGGCACGAGGCGCTCGAGGTGATGCAGCGGCTGGACGGCGGCGTCACCGCGGTCGTCTCGGACGTCATCATGCCGCGCATGGGCGGGAGCGAGCTCGCGATCCAGATCCGCGAGCGCTGGCCCCGGGTGCCGATCCTCTTCATGAGCGGCTACACCAACGACGAGATCATCCGGCAGGGCCTGCTGCCGGCGGACGAGGCGTTCATCCAGAAGCCGTTCGCCCCGTCCGAGCTGCTCACCGCGATCGAGCGCCTGCCCCAGCGCGCGTGACCGCCCTCACGACGCAGGGCGCCGCCGCCCGCTAGCCTGGAGAACCAACTTCAGGAGTGGACGGTGGCGGACGCGGACAACGAAGCGCAGCCCGAGCGGTGGGGACTTCTGGCGGACCTGGAGGACTGGCTCGAGGTCCCGATGCAGGTCCTCGGATTCATCTGGCTCGGGCTCCTCGTGCTCGACCTCACGAAGGGGCTGAATGCGCTCCTCGCGACCCTCTCGACCCTGATCTGGGTCATCTTCATCGCCGATTTCGCCATCCGGCTCACCATCGCGCCCGACAAGCGACGGTTCCTCAGGCGCAACTGGCTCGGCGCGCTCTCGCTCCTGGTCCCGGCGCTGCGCGTGCTGGGGGTGCTCCGGATCGCCCGCCTGGCGCGGCTGGCGTCGGGCGCGCGCGGGTTCAGGCTGGTCCGCGTGATCGGCTCCCTCAACCGGGGAATGAACGCGCTGCGGCGGAGCATGGGGCGGCGGGGCCTCGCGTACGTCGTCATCCTGACCGTGCTGGTGATCTTTGGCGGCGCGGCGGGGATGTACGCCTTCGAGTCCGGCGTCGCGGGCGGCGGCATCCACGACTACGGCTCAGCGCTCTGGTGGACGGCGATGATCATGACCACGATGGGATCGGAGTACTGGCCGCATACCGCCGAGGGGCGGGTGCTCTGCCTCATCCTGTCGATCTACGCGTTCACCATCCTCGGATACGTCACCGCGTCGCTGGCGTCGTTCTTCGTGGACCGGGACGCGGACAGCCCGGACGCCGACGTGGCCGGCCAGAAGAGCATCGAGGCGCTGCGGCAGGAGATCGCGGCGCTGAGGGACCAGCTGAGGCCGCTGACGGATGGGGCGGGGCGGGGAGCGGCGGGGGGATGAAGGCTGGTGGCGCGGGTCGCCCGGCGTCCCAATCGCCGGCGAAGGTGGTATATTACCTCCAGGCGCAGAGGTCTCGCCGCGCCTGCAGTTCGCCTTCCGCGGTCCCGCAACAGTGCCGCTTCCGGCTGTCCCACGCCGGATCCAAGGTCCAAGGTGTCATCCCGAAGTGCAGCGGCGCCGTCCAACGGCGCGCGTATCGTGGTCCTCGATTCGAATCCGATCCTCGTCTCGGTATCCGGCGTGCTCCGGATGGAAGGATACCGTGTGTTTCAGGCCTACGACGGCCAGGCCGCGATGGAGCTCTGCGCGCAGCTGCCCGACATCACGCTTCTCGTGCTCAACACCCATGTGGACGGCCTGAACAGCATCGCGCTGATCGCGGGCATTCGCGCGAGGCATCCCGCGCTGCCCGTCCTCCACATCGACACGCACCGCCATGAGGGACTTCCCTCGGACATCCCCACCCTGACGGAGCCGTTCACGGCAGCCGACCTGATCGAGTGCGTGCATGCACTGACGAGCTCACCGGCTGAGGCGCCCCTGGCGCTCGCGGGTGTCGGCCGCGACGGCGGGGAATGAAAACGCCCCGCACGCGGGTGCGGGGCGTTCGGTCCAGCTCGATGGGCGATGAGGGGATCGAACCCCCGACCTCGCGCATGTGAGGCGCGCGCTCTAACCAGCTGAGCTAATCGCCCGGGTACCGGGAGCGGGATTTTAAGCGAGGCGCCCCCGCCGGACAAGGCCGTGCTAGTGGAGCGTCCCGGAGCGCTCGGCCCCGAGCGTGAGGAGCACGCGCCCCTCGAACCGGTCATCCCGCGCGCCCGGCTGGTTCCCCGCATTCACCACGTGATGAAATCCTCCCACCGCCGAAATCCGGAGCGGGCCCTCGCGGCCGCTCAGGCTGAGCGCCGCGCGCCAGGTGCGCTCCACGGTGCCGATGAAAAGCGCCGGCGTCGCGAGCCGCGCCTCGCGGGTCCCCGGGTACGGGTCGTTGATCCGGCCTTCGCCCTGCCGGAGGAGCGTGAGCTCGGGGCTCAGGAGCCAGCGGCCGCGCAGCGGAAGCGTGACCACCGCGGTCAGCTGGTCGTAGTCGTCCGCGTTCCGGCCGAGGCCGACGCCCGCGTCGGTCAGGTTCTCCTGCGGATTGAACGTCCGGAAGGCAAGACTCGACGCCTGGGTGTAGTGCGCGCGCCATCCCGCGCGGGGGCCGAGTGCGCCCGTCAGGCCGGCGGTGAAAGCGTACCGGCTGGGATGTCCTTCGGCGCTCGATCGGTTCGCGATGTCGTCGAGCGCCACCTGCAGCTCGATCGCCAGGGTCCGCGCGACGCGCCATCCTGCATCGAGTCCCACCAGCATGTTCCCCCGGTCCGCAAAGCCATAGAGGTTCGCGAGCACGCCGAGGGTGAGCGGGTTCCGGTAGCGGGCGTCGAACTCGCGGTCATGACCGGCGATCACGGTCGTCTCCCAGAGACCGAACTGCAGGCGGCGCGTGGCGCGTACGTCGATTCGGTGCGCAAAGAAGTAGCGGTGCACCAGCGCGCCGGTGCTGTCCTGCCGGTCCTCCAGCTGGCTGGCGATCGCCTGCAGGCCAAGATCGCGGGTGCGGAGCCCGATGCCGAATTCCGGCCTGGGGTAACCTTCATCGCTCACGCCGATCCCCGGCAGGCTGGGCGGCCCCCAGTTGCGCGCCGTCTGGCCGTAGAACACTCCGACCGGGCCGAGGACGAGGTTGATGTAGGCGTCCGGGTAGCGCCAGCCGCAGCAGAGGATGTTGGGTACGCCGCGCTGGATGCCGGTCCAGTCGGGATCGCGCTGGATGCGCGGCTGGTCGAGGAGGCGGCTCACGGCCACCACCGGCCCGGCCGCCGCCTCGAGCCGGATCTCGCCGTACGCCGTCACGTCGCCGGTCCCGGCGGGCCGGAGCGGGTCGCGCCGGGCGTGGGTGTAGCCTTCCGCCCCAACGGCCGCGCCGGCGCGCCACCACTGCCGCTCGGCCGGGTCGGCGAAGTAGGCGAGCAGGCGCGCGATCGCCGGGTCGCCGGGGCGCGCGGAGTCGGCCGCGGCCAGCACCCGGATCGCGTCGCTTCGCCGGAAGGGGCGCACGAACGGGGAGGGATCCTCGACATCACCCCGCGCCACGAGGTGCTCGAAGAGCGGCAGCTCGGGATCGTCGAGCGACACGTAGGCGGAAGGCGGCCGCGCGTCGGCGCGGTCCTGTGCCGCGGCGGGGCCGGCCTGTGCGATCACCAGGCCCAGCATGGCCAGCGCCGCGCGCCACGCCCGTCGCATCAGTCCCCCACGCCCAGCGCGCCCCGGCGGGAGATGCCGATGGTGACCTGGAGCCGCCCCTCGAAGCGATTGAGCGACGTCCCGGCCTCATGCCCGGCGTTCACCACGTGATGGAAGCCGGCGTTGGCCGTGAGGTCCACCGGTCCCTGGCGGCCCGTGATGCCGATCGCCGCGCGCCACGTACGCTCGACGGTGCCGATGAAGAGGGTCGGCGTGGCCTGGAGCCCGGCCGACCCGAAGGGCGGATACGGATCGTCGATCGCGCCCTCGCCCTGGCGGAGCAGAGTCAGCTCCGGCGTGACGAGCCAGTGGAGGCCCGCGGGCAGGCTCACCGTCAGCGTCAGCTGGTCGTTGTCGCTGTAGTTCCGGCCAAGGCCCACGCCGGCGTCGGTGAAATTCTCGGTCGGGTTGAAGGTGCGGAGGGCCAGACTCGACACCTGGGTGTAGAAGGCGCGCCAGGCGGCGTTGCTGCCGGCCGGCCCCGACGCGGCCAGGGTGAAGGCGTAGCGGTCGCGATTCTCGTAGCGCCGCTGGTAGTAGAAATCGTCGAGTGCGAGCTGCGCCTCCAGCAGCGTGCGGCCGATCGCGCGCCAGTGCAGATCGAGGCCCAGCATCTCGTTGTTCCCCTCGGCGCCCAGCCCGATCGTGTTCGTCAGGTAGCCGAGGGAGACGGGGTTCCGGTAGCGGTTCTCGAAGTTCCGGCCCACGCCCGCCACCACGATGCTCTCCCAGAGCCCGGCCTCGAATCGTCGGGTGAGCCGGACCCCCACGCGATGGACGAAGTAGTAGCGGTGCGCGATCGCGCCGGTCGTGTCGGGTGCGTCATGCAGGTCGGTCGCGAGCGCGGTGAGCCGCACGGTGCGCGAGCCCAGGTCCAGTGCCAGCCCCTCCCGCTCGTAGCCGATGTTGCTCAAGGGGATGCCGGGGAGACCCACGGGACCCCAGTTGCGGTCGAGCTGGCCGTAGCTGATCCGCGCAAAGCGCGTCTGCACGCTCGCGTATCCCTCCACGAGGCGAGCGGTGACGTCGAGCCCCTGGCGGCCGGTCCAGTCGGCGTCGCGCGAGAGGCGCGGCTCGATCGCCGGCCGCGTGACCAGGACGACGGGCCCGAAGCCCGCCGCGAGCAGCACCTCGCCGTACGGGCTGGCGCCCCTCCTGCCGGCGGGATGGAGCGGGTCGCGGCGCGCGTGACTGTACACCTGCGCGCCGGCGCGCGCACCGGCCTCGTACCAGCTCACCGTGTCGGGCACGGTCCACGCCTGCCGCAGCTCGTGGACCAGCCGCCCGCTGGGCGTAGCGAGCGCGGTGTCGGCGGCGGTGAGGGCGCGGAGCGCGTCCGACCGCAGCACGGGACGCACGAAGGGCGAGGGATCGGCGACGTCGCCGCGGGTGACCAGATGCTCGAAGATGGGAAGCCGGGGATCGTCCAGCGGGATGTACGGTGTGGCCTGCGCGCCGAGCCGCGTCGCCCCGGCGGCCAGGAGCGCGCCGGTCACCAGCGCGGAGATGCGGGAGGGCATGGGCGGGAAAGGTAACGGCCGCCGTCGAGCCCGAGAAGCTGAAGGTGAGAACTCCGCGGGCCGGCCTTATCTTCTGGGGCGATGAACGACTTCCGCATCGAGCTCACGCGCGGCGAGCTGACCGAATCCACTTTCCGCGTGTCGGCCGCCGTGGTCGATGCGGACGGCGCGCTGGTGGCGGCTACGGGGGACGCCGGGCTCGTCACCTTCTGGCGCTCGGCCGCGAAGCCGTTCCAGGCGCTGCCGCTGGTGGCCGACGGCGGCGCGGATCGCTTCGGCCTCGGCGACGAGGAGCTGGCGCTCGCGTGCGCGTCACATTCGAGCGAGCCGGTGCACCGGGACGTGGGACGCCGCTTCCTCGAGCGCCTGGGCGTGTCGGAATCCGACCTCGCGTGCGGTCCGCACACGCCGCTGGGTGCCGCGGTCGCGGCCCAGGTCGCGCGGGACCCCGGTCCACTGGGCCACCGCGTCGAGGATGCGATCCTGCACCGGGTGGCCGGCCCGCTCGTACCCGGCGAGCGGCCAGCCGTGCGTGCGCGCGAGCCCGAGCATGCCGGCGTGCTTGCCGGAGCAGTT
>JAICVB010000019.1 GCA_025935545.1 Gemmatimonadales bacterium | reverse complement strand
GCCGGGCCGGCTCGTCTTCCGCACCCCGGACGACACGGCCGGCACG
The DNA here is from genome assembly GCA_025935545.1 of Gemmatimonadales bacterium. GTDB lineage: Bacteria > Gemmatimonadota > Gemmatimonadetes > Gemmatimonadales > GWC2-71-9 > JAICUF01. Next base: position 24,443 of record JAICVB010000019.1, on the reverse strand, counting down.
CAGTTCCCGCACCCGGCCAGCACCACCCGGGGCGACACCCTCCGCTGGACCGATCTGGCGGGCGCACGCTCCATCGAGGCGCTGGTCTGGCCGGGGCAGTGCAGTGACGGCATGTCCGACCGCGCGTGGACCCATCGCGCGGCGGTCCGGGTGGATACGCTGACCTACCGGGGCTGCGCCGACCAGACCTGATTGTCGCGGTCCACGTCCGGGAAGGCCTGCTCGGCGTCGATCTCCACCCGCTCGATCGCGGGCGCCCTCGCCACGCGCGCCACCGCCTGCCGGGCCCCGCCCAGCCAGACGTCCACCGGCAGCTCGAGCTTCTGCACCGTCCCGCCCGCGCGCGTGATGGTGAGCCGCACCGGCATCGGGGCCAGCCCGCGGTCCTCGACCGTGATCGCCGCCGAATCTCCCTCCTCGCGCACCGAGCCGATCGCCTGGTCGAGCGGCCAGCCGTGATCGAACCACGTCTCCCAGAACCAGCCCAGGTCGCGGCCCGCGGCGGCGTTGAAGGTGTTGAAGAAGTCCTCGGGCTCCGGGTGGCGGCCGGTCCAGCGGCGCCCGTACTCGCGGAGTGTGCGGTGGAAGACGTCGGGACCCATGACGGCGCGGAGCGCGATGAGTGCCTGCGACGTCTTGTCGTAGTACATCGAATAGAGCTCGAGGGGGAAGAGGTCGCCCCAGGTCATGAGGCTCTGGTCGTAGCCCTCGCGCGCGGCGCGGACATAGCGCCCGCGCTGCCCCTGCTCCGAGTCGTTGGGCCGCCCGCCGGTCCTGGGCTCGCCGTACAGCACGCGCATCGCCTGCGCGACGTCGAACTGGGTGAGCCCCTCGTCCATCCACGGATGGCGCGTCTCGTTGGAGCCGACCTGCATGGGGAACCACATGTGCCCCGTCTCGTGCATGAGGTCGCCGGCGAGCGAGAGGGTGTCGGCCCACGGCTGCATCAGCGTCATCATGGGGTACTCCATCCCGCCGCTCAGGAGGATTCCCTCCATCGAGCTCATCGCCGGCCAGGGGTAGGGCCAGAGGTACGCCGAGAGCTGCTCGATCGCGTCCCGGGTGAAGCGGGCCCCGCCCGCGGCCCAGGCGGCGGCGCTGTCGCTCAGCCGGTAGTAGCTGTTGATCGCGACGGTATCCGTGCGACCTCGCGCGGAGTCGCGGACGAAGGCGGAGGTCGCGTCCCAGGCGTACCGATCGCTCGTGCCCCACGCGAAGTCGCGAACGTCGGTGGCGGTGTAGTGCCAGGTGGCGACGGGACCGCCCGGCGCGAAGCCGCCCCCGTTCCCGCGGTCGTCGGCCGCGATCACGTGCACCACGTCGCGCGTCCGGTGCGCGGCGGCGAGGCGGTCGAGGGTCCGGCGGGAGAGGACCTCCGCCGGATTCCGGAGCGTACCGGTTCCGCCGACCACCCACCCGCGCGGCACCGTCACCCGTACGTCGTAGTCCGCCGGATCCATGTAGAACTCGGCGCCGTTCAGGTACGGGTCGGTGACCCAGCCGCTCACGTCGTCGTAGACGGCGATCTGGGGGTACCAGTAGCCCATGAAGTAGAGATGGTCCTCGCGGCCCTCGCGGCCGTCGGAGGGGGACGGCGCCGGCACGTACGACCACGCGAACTCGAACTGCGCACTGTCGCCGGGGAGGAGCGGACGCGGGAGGCGGACCTGCATCACGGTGCCGTTGACGCGGAAGCCTGCCTGCGGCGTGCCGGCGCCCGGGCCGCGGCGCCGGGCACGTGCGAGGGTATCGAGCGCCTGGCCGTCGGCGGTCACCCGCGTGAGCGTGACGCCGCCGGTGATGGGGACGGGCTCCCGCCGCGGGCTCCCCGGTGCGAAGAGGTTCTGCCGCAGGTAGACCGCCACCTGCCGCAGCGTATCGGGCGAGTGATTGATATAGGTGACGTGCTCCTGCCCGGTGAGCCGCGAGGTCGCGACGTCGAGCGAGGCGCTGATCGTGTAGCGGGCGTGCTGGACCCAGTTGCGGGGACCCGGTGTGCCGGCGCGGGTGCGGGTGCCGCGCTCGACCGCGCGGGTGAAGCCGGGGGACTCGAAGGCCGGACCCGGCAAGGGCCGGCCCGGAGCGGTCGCGCTGTCGCGGGGCCCGGGGAGGGGCACCGTCTGCGCCGCTGCCGAGCCGGGCAGGAGGATGGCAAGGGCCAGTGCGAGGAGCGAGGCGCGGACGACCGGCGCGGGCACGTTACACGTCCTGGTGAGGGATTCTCCGAAGATAAGCAGTGCGGCACCTGCCTTCGCCGCGGCTCAGCAGCGGTGCTGCCGGTGCTCCTTCGGCGAGCACTCGAACCCGCTCTCGGCCCAGAGCCCGCGGCGGGCGGCGCGGGCATCGCCTGCCGCGCGGCGGATCCGCTCGACATAGCGAACGTTGGGTGGATAGACGAGCGGGATGGCGAATCCGGCGCGCGTCAGCTCTTCATTCACCATGCGGCCGTCCGCGAGCCAGACGTACGCGAGCAGGCGGCCGTACTGGTCGCGCGGGGCCACGTCGAGCTCCAGCGTCACCATCGTGCCGGGCGGCGCCAGCATCAACAGGCGTGCCCGTGCCTCGGGGCCGAAGGGCCGCTGGTCGCGCTCCGGGGCGTCGATCAGGAGGAGGCGGACCCTGGTCGAGGCGGGACACGCTGCCCGGAAGGTGTCACCATCGCTCACTGCGGTGACGCGGCACCGGATCCGCGTCTGGGCCGGCGCCGGCTCCGGCCGCGCGCAGCCGAGCGCGGCCAGGAGCGCGAGGGCGGCGACCCGCTCAGCCCTGATCGGCGCGATCACAGATTACGCAGTCGAGGGGCACGCCGAGGCGGCTCGCGCGGCCTTCCTCCGTGAGCACCCACGGCCGCAGCTGCCAGGGCGGGTCGTGACGCACGTGCTGGCGGTGGCCGCACTCGAGCTCCGCCACCCAGTGGCGCTCCTCGTCCTGGTGAAACCCGGTGATACGGCGGTGCATGGCGGCTACCTTGAGCAATGGCCCCGGAGATCCCATCTCCCACCTTCTTCCCGAGCCCCGACGCCTGGCGCCGTTGGCTCGCGAAGCATCACGACTCCGCGGCGGAGCTCTGGGTCGGCTTTCACAAGCGGGCGACCGGTCGGCCCAGCCTCACATGGCCGGAGTCGGTGGACCAGGCGCTCTGCTACGGGTGGATCGACGGGGTGCGGCGGCGGATCGACGATGAAAGATACGCGATCCGGTTCACGCCGCGCCGGGCCCGGAGCGTCTGGAGCGCGGTGAACCTCCGCCGGATCGAGGAGCTCTCGGCGGCGGGGCTGGTGCACCCGGCAGGGCTCGCGGCCCGCGCCGGAGCCAGCGAGTCGCGCTCGCGCATCTACGCCTACGAGCAGCGAAACGCCCGGCTGACGCCGGATATGGCCCGCCAGTTCCGGAAGAATGCCGGGGCCTGGCGGTTCTTTCAGGCGGAAGCGGCCTGGTACCGTCGAACGGCCACCTGGTGGGTCGTCAGCGCCAAGCGACCGGAGACGCGGGCGCGGCGCCTCGCGACCCTCATCGCCGATTCGGCGGCGGGGCGACGCATCCGCCACCTCGCCCGACCCTAGCCTGACGCCGCGGCCCGCCCCGCGCGGCCGCGACCTTTCCGCCAGCCCCCGCATCCTGACACCATCCGGCCCTCGCATGCGTCGGTACGGGGAGCCATTATTCCCGTTCACCCCGCAACCCTGCCATCGATCCACCCGGTGCCAACCCCCGGGAGGGATCCGGTGTCCAAGTGAGGACCGGCCGCCCCGTGGCGGCCGGCGAGCCCGCCTGAAAGGGACGATGATGACACCCAGACAAGTCCGGCGGTCGGCGATTGCGGCCGGCATCGTACTCGCCGCCGCGCCCACTGCCTGGCTCCTTGCGCGGAAGGCGCCGGGCGCCGCCGAATCCAGCCTCGTCGCCACCGTCAAGCGCGGGGACTTCCACGTCACCGTCACCACCTCGGGCGAGCTCCGGGCGCAGAAGTTCGTCCAGATCACCGGCCCCGCCAACGCGCAGCAGGCGCAGATCTACCAGATGAAGATCGCGTCCATCGTCCCCGAGGGCACCACCGTCAAGGAAGGCGACGTGGTGGCGGAGCTGGACCGCTCGAGCGCCGCGACCAAGGTGGCGGAGGTGACGCTGGCGGTGCAGAAGGCACAGGCGGTCTGGCAGCAGGCGATGCTCGACTCGACGCTCAACCTCTCCAAGGCGCGCGAGGACATTCGCGGCATGGAGCTGGCCCTCGAGGAGAAGAAGCTGGCCAAGGACCAGACGAAGTACGAGGCCCCCACCATCCAGCGGCAGGCGGAGATCGACCTGGAGAAGGCGCAACGGGCACTGGCGCAGGCGCGCGTGGACTACAAGACCAAGACCGAGCAGGCGCGCGCCAAGATGCAGGAGGTCGGTGCCGATCTCGAGCGCCAGCAGAACATGCTCAAGGCGGTGCAGGACGTGATGAACGGCTTCACCATCAAGGCGCCGGCCGCGGGGATGGTGATCTACGTGAAGGAGTGGAACGGCCGCAAGCGGACCTCCGGCTCGCAGGTCTCCGCGTGGGACCCGTCGGTCGCGACGCTGCCGGACCTCTCCGCCATGGAGTCGGTCACCTACGTCAACGAGATCGACGTTCGGAAGGTGGCGGTGGGCCAGCCCGTCACCATCAGCCTCGACGCCGACCCGAGCAAGCACCTCACGGGGAAGGTGACCGCCGTCGCCAACATGGGCGAGCAGCGTCCCAACAGCGACGCCAAGGTCTTCGAGGTGAAGGTGGCGGTGGAGCATCCCGACACCACCCTCCGGCCGGGCATGACGACCGGCAACGTGATCGAGACGGGCCACGCCGAGAAGGCGTTGTCGGTGTCGCTGGAGGCGCTGGGGACGGACCACGGGACGCCGTTCGTGTATCGCCAGTCGGGCGGGTCGGTCACGCGGCAGGAGGTGGCGACCGGCCTCGTGAACGACGACGCCGTCGTGGTCCTGCGCGGGCTCAAGGAGGGGGACCGCGTCCTCCTCACGCCGCCCAAGAACGGCGAGTCGCTCCCGCTGGTGCGGCTGCCGGGCGCGCCGGCCCAGCCGCCCGCCGCCGGCAGCGACAGCGCGCGCAAGGTCACGATCCCGACGCAGAAGTCATGATCTCGCTGCGCCGCGCCCATCTCGCCTTCGGCGCGCGCACCGCCCTGGAGGCGGTGCGCCACAACCGGCTCCGGGCGGGGCTCACGTCGCTGGGCATCCTCTTCGGCGTGGCGTCGGTGATCGCCATGCTCGCGATCGGGAAGGGCGCCGAGCGCGAGATCCTCGAGCAGATGGTCCTGCTCGGCGCCAACAACGTGATCATCACCCCGCTCACGCAGCAGAGTGAGGAGCAGGTGAAGGAGCCCACGGCCAGCCAGGAGAAGAAGGTCGAGCGCTTCTCGCCCGGGCTCACCTACCTCGATGCCCAGGCGCTGTCCCGCGACATTCCCGGCGTCCAGACCGCCGCCGCGGAGATCGTCCTCAACACCAGCATGACGCGGGAGGGCCGCCGCCGCACCGGCAAGGTGGTCGGCGTGGACACCACGTACTTCCGCCTCACCAACCTGGAGCTGGGCCGGGGGCAGTGGTTCACGCGGGACCAGGTCGAGCGGGGCCTGCCGGTGGCGGTGATCGGCTACGGCGTCCGCACCCGCTTCTTCACCAGCGAGGACCCGATCGGCCGCCCGATCAAGGTGGGCGACACCTGGCTCACCGTCGTCGGCGTGCTCACCGACCGCCGGGTGAGCGACGAGGCCGTCTCCAAGCTCGGCGTCCGCGACGCGAACATGGACGTGTACGTGCCGGCCCGCACCATGCTGCTCCGCTTCCGCGACCGCGCCCGGGTGACCCAGCGCGACGTGGAGCAGGCGGCGAGCAACGACGGCAACGGCGACGACGACGCGCAGAAGACGGAGACCACCGAGCAGCACGACGAGCGGGTGAACCACAACCAGCTCGACCGGATCATCGTCCGGGTGGACAACGCCGCCGACGTGCCCGGCGTGACGGAGCTGGTGCGGCGGACGCTGCTCCGGCGCCACAACGGCGTGGTGGACTATGAGGTGAGCGTCCCCGAGCTGCTCCTCCGCCAGCAGCAGCGCACCAAGAACATCTTCAACGTGGTGCTCGGCGCGATCGCCTCGATCTCGCTCGTGGTGGGCGGGATCGGGATCATGAACATCATGCTCGCGTCGGTGCTCGAGCGGATCCGCGAGATCGGCGTGCGGCGCGCGGTCGGCGCCACCCAGCAGGAGATCCTGCTGCAGTTCCTGAGCGAGGCGGTGCTCATCAGCGTCGCCGGCGGCCTCGCGGGGATCATCCTGGGCGCGGCGATCAGCGCGGGGATCGAGCGCTTCGCCGGCATCAACACGATCGTCTCCTTCCTGTCCGTCGGCATCGCCTTCGGCGTCTCGTTCGCCGTGGGCGTGCTCTTCGGGATCGTGCCGGCGCAGCGGGCCGCGCGGCAGGATCCCGTCGTCTGTCTTCGCTACGAGTGACGTCATGAAGCTCACCACCGTCGCCGCGGCGCTGGCCATCGCCGCGGGCGTCCCGATCGCCGCGCTCCGCGCGCAGCAGCCGCTCACCCTCGAGCGCGCGGTACAGATGGCGCAGGAGCAGGGCTACCAGGGGCGCGCCGCCACCGCCGCGCGCGATGCCGCGCGGTTCCGGGACCGGTCCTTCTACGCCGGCTTCCTCCCGCAGCTCTCGCTCGGCGGCACCCTGCCGCGCTACAACCGCGCGATCATCCCGGTGCTGCAGCCCGACGGATCCACCCTGTTCCGTCCCCAGAACCAGACCGACGCCGGCCTCACCGCCACGCTCAGCCAGCGGCTCCCGACCGGCGGCGACCTCTTCGTCTCCTCCTCCCTCACCACCTTCTCCATCAGCGGCGACCAGACGATCCGCACCTGGTCGTCCACGCCGGTGTCGCTGGGCATCCGGCAGAGCCTCTTCCGGCCCAATACCTTCGCCCTCGACCGGCGGGAGCGGCCGCTCGCCTCCGACCTGGCCGAGCGCCAGTACCTCGCCTCGCGCGAGGAGCTGGCGGGGCAGACCACGGGGCTCTTCTTCGACGTATACTCGGCGGGGGTGCTGCTCCGGAACGCCACCGCGAACGCGGCGGTGAACGACACGCTCTACACCTTGAACAAGGGACGCTTCGAGGTCGGGAAGATCGGCGAGAACGACCTGCTGCAGAGCGAGCTGGCCCTGCTGCGGGCGCGCACCGCGGTCGAGGCGGCGCGCCTCGAGTACACCCGTGCGCAGGCGGCGCTCCGGCTCGCGATCAGCCTGCCGGAGCCGGCGCCGCTCGACCTCGTCATCCCGGTGGACATCCCCGCCTACACGCCCGACAGCGCCCTCGCCGTGCGCCAGGCGGTGGAGAACGGCGTGAGCGCGTCCAGCGTCGCCCTCAACGCGGCGCAGGCCGACCGGCGAGTGTCGGAGGCGAAGCTCAACAACGGGTTCAGCGCCACGGTGCAGGCGAGCGTGGGGTTCAACGCGACGGCGCCGGAGATGGGGCTCGCGTACCAGAACCTGCTGCAGGCGCGGCAGGCCACGGTGTCGGTCGAGCTGCCGCTCTTCACGTGGGGGACCGGGAGCAACGCGGTGAAGGCCGCCGAATCGGATCGCGAGCAGACGGCGAACCTGGGGCGCTCGGCGCTGGAGCAGGCGGCGCAGGCGGCGCGGTTCGCGGCGCTGCGGCTGCCGCTCGCGCGCACCAACCTGATCCTCTCCGCCAAGGCCGACACGGTGGCGGCCAAGCGGTTCGAGGTGGCGTACAACCGCTACGTGATCGGGCGCATCGCGATCGACAACCTCTACCTGGCGCAGTCGGAGAAGGACCAGGCCAGCAGCCAGTACGTGCAGGCGCTCCGCGACTACTGGGTGGCGCACTACCGCCTGCGCGCGCTCACCCTCTACGACTTCGAGGCGGGGAAGCCCCTGATCTAGCGGCCGGGGCGGTAAGTGCGCTCGGTGTGACCCGTGAGCTGCGACGGGTAGAAGTACACCTCGCGCAGGTCGCCGCTCGCGTAGCGGGCCGCCTCGTCGTTGAAGTGCGGCGAGGCGGGATCCCCGCTCTCCCCGCCGGCGGTCACCGCCCGCGCCCGCACGCTGTCGCCGAACTCCACCACCGCCACGAAGCTGTTGCCGCTGGTCCCGTACCACTTCTTCGTGCCGGGGTACGGCCGCGCGCCGAACGACGCGAGCGAGCCCCAGGTGGCCGAGGTAAACGGCACGGGGATGCTCGGGCCCTGGTCGCTGAACGGCTGCACGATGTCGCCGGTGAGGCGCTGGAAGCGGTTGATCTCACCCCATGGCGTACGCCAGGTGCCGAAGTCTGCCGTCAGCCGGGCCGAAGCGGAATCGAGCGCCGCGAGGAGCAGCTCGCCCGGCGCGCGCGTCCCCAGGTAGTCCTCGGTGGAGAGCCGTGCCTCCCGCGCCTCGGCAAAGGCCGCGCGCTGGGCCGCCGTGCCCCAGAAGACCGCGAGCGAGGTCGGCACCGAGGTGGCGGACCAGCGGCGGTCCCACGCGCGGAGCGCCGCGACCTGCTCGGCCAGCCGCGCCTTCCGTGCGTCGGTGGCCGGCAGGCTGTCCCACGCCGCGAGGAGCGCGGGCAGCGGCTGCTCGAACCAGGTGAGATAGCTGTCGAACGCGGCCGCGCGGAGCCCCTCGAGGGTGAAGTCCTTCCGTCCCTCGAGCACGCGCACCGCGTGCCGGCCGCGGGCCGAGCCGGTGCCGGTCTCGACGTAGGCCGGATAGTCCGCGCGCCTGGGGCTGCTGGGCCCCGCCGCCGCCCAGGGCCAGTCGTTGCTGTTGTAGAGCCAGCCGCTGGCGGGGTTCCGCAGGCCGGGCGTTTCCTCCACCGAGAGCACGCCGTGCCAGTCGGTGGCGGGGTTGCTGCCGTCCACCGGGCGGGTCCAGTCGAACGAGGTGTCGCGCCGGGGGATGAAGTTGGCGTGGAAGTAGGCGATGGTGCCGTCGGCGTCGGCGTAGATCGTATTGTTGGACGAGTTGGTGTGCAGGTCCATCGAGCGGCGGAACTCGGCGTAGTTGCGGGCGCGCGTGCGCGTGTACGACTGCGTGAGCGCCTTCACCGGCGCCTGCATGAGCGCGATCGAGACCCACCTGTCGCCGGCGGAGCGGATCACCGGGCCGTGCCGCGTGTAGAAGGCGGTGAAGCTGCGGCGCGCCAGGCCGCTGTCGGTGCGCCAGGGGACGGTGATGCGCGTGGTCGTCACCGGGATCTCGCGGCCGCCGTAGCGGTAGTAGTAGCGCCCGTTCTTCCGCGTGACCGTCTCCAGGTATTCGTCGATGGCGTCGGCGCCGCTCGACGTGTGCATCCAGCCGACGCGTCTGTTGAACCCCTGGTAGACGAAGAACTGCCCCCAGGTGACGGCCCCGTAGGCGTCGAGCCCCTCGTCGCTCGTCATCTGGAGCTCGGAGCGGAAGAAGAACGACGTGTGGGGGTTGATGAGGAGGAGGGCGTGGTGCGACGTGGTGTTGGACGGCGCGATCGCGATGCCGTTGGAGCCGCGGGGCTCGCCGTCGCCGCCGTCGTACGTCTCGGTTACCGTGGCGGGCCCGCTGCCATAGAACTTCTGCAGCTCGGCCAGGTTCACCCGCTCGATGTCGCCGCCGATGCTGCCCTCGCTGAAGCTGAGCGCCATCCACGGCTCGAAGTGGCGGAGGACACGGGGATGCACGGCGGGATGGGTGGCGAGGTAGTAGTTGAGCCCGTCGGCCCATGCGGTCATGAGCCCCTGCAGCCAGGCCGGGCTCCGGCGGTAGAGCAACCGCATCGAGTCGGGATTGATGAAGAGCTTCATCCGGAGATCCTGCCAGACGGCCGACGCTCCCTCCGCCTCCGCCATGCGGCCGAGTGAGATGAGGTAGTTCACCTCGATCCGGTTGAAGTCGTCCTCGGCCTGGGCGTAGATCATGCCGAAGACCGCGTCGGCGTCCGTCCTCCCGTGCACGTGGGCGATGCCCCAGTCGTCGCGGACGATGGTGACGGCGCGCGCGTGCCGCTCCCAGCGTGCCCGCTCGGGGGCGGGAGCGCGCGGAGCGGTGACGGAGGACTGGGGAAGGGCGGCGAGGAGGAGGAGCAGGGGAAGGTGTGTCATCCTTCCAGTATATCACCGGCGGGCGCTGGCGCTACGACATCGGGTCGGGGTCGGAGCCCACCGTCGCGTAGTAGCCCGCGACCCGCGCCTGCGCGCCGGGCCGGGTGTACACGTCGGGTTGCCGCGTCGCGACGACCTGGGCGATCACCGCCGCCACCTCCTCCGCGCTCTGCGACTCGGGGAGGGCCCGCGAGTCGGGCCCGCCGTGGCGTGCGTTGAGCCCGAAGTCGGTGCGCACGACGCCCGGCGATACCAGCGAGAACTGGATGCCGGGGTGGGTCTCCTGTACTTCGAGCCGGAAGGTCGTGGTGAGCGCGTTCAGGAAATGCTTGGCGCCGCAGTAGGCCGACCGGAAGACGGCGAACGGCAGGCGGCCCAGGAGCGAGGAGATGTTGATGACGTGCCCGGCGTTCCGGCTCCGGAAGTGCGGCAGGATCTCCTGCATGCCGTAGAGCGCGGACTTGATGTTGACGCGCATCACCTCGTCCACATCCTCGTCGGTGAGCCGGGACGGCGGGCGGGTGATCCCCTGGCCGACGTTGTTGATCCACACGTCCACGCCCTCGAAGCGGCCGATCGCCTCGTCCACGACGCGGCGGACCTCCTCGCGCACCGTCATGTCCGCCGCGATCGCGTGGGCGCGGCCGGCGCATCGCGCGGCCACCTCGTCGAGCGCCGCGCGCCGGCGCGCAGTGAGGACCACGGACATCCCATCCGCGGCCAGGCGCTCCGCGGCGGCGGCGCCGATCCCGGCGCTCGCGCCGGTGATCACGACCACCGGCACCGTCAGCTCCTGGGCGGGTGGCGGAGCACCACGTCGGTCGCGCGGCCGAGCCGCGCCACGAAGCTCGCGGCGCTCTCGCCCGGCTCGCGGCGCGGGAGCGCGAAGTGCGGATCGTCGGGCTGGGGCCGGCTTCCCTCGGGCGGCTCGTCCACCATCAGGTCGCCGCCCCGCGACTCGACGGCCTGCTCGAAGCGCTCGACCGCGTCCATCATCGCCGTCAGCTCGTCCGGCTGCTCGCGCCCGTCGAGCGCGATGCCGAGCGTCGCGAGCCGGCCCGCGGTCTCGCGCGACACGCGGCTCAGGTCGTCATTGGCCATGGTCCTTCTCCCTCCTGAAGATGATCCGGGCGAGTGCCACGAGGCTCACCACCGCCCACACGCCGTTGAGGAGCACGAATCCGTAGAGCCGCCCGCTCGCCGCAACGGCGGTGAGGATGAGCGAGCCCGCGAGGTTGACCGACTGGTACAGCATGCTCCGCGTGTCCAGCCAGCCGGCCTGGCTCGCGGCAAACCCGGCGAGGACGAGAGCGGCACCAATGAGCTGGGCGAGCTGGGCGCCGGGCACGCCGCTATCCGCGCAGCATGTGCCAGAGCTCCGCGGCGGCGGCGATGGCGAAGCCGATCGGGAGCGCCACCACGAGGCTGCTCCAGTGTCCGTGCTCCCCGAAGAGCGGGCCGCCGCGCCGCCGGCCGGGCCACATGGCCCACCAGCCCAGGGCGGCCAGGACCAGGTCGAGGCCGAGGCGGAATTCCGCCCCGCGGTGCCGGAGCGGAAGCGTGACGAGCCAGAGGACGATCACGATGGCGGCGCGGACGAGCGACTGGCGCTGGACCTGGGCGGGAAGTGACGGCTCGGATTCAACGGACTGGGTCACGGAGGCACGGCCTGGTGGAAGAGCGTCGCGGTGGAGCGTGAGCACCGCATGGAAGGTAGTCGCTCAGAGGAGGAGATCGCTCCGGATCCGCTTCCGCACCGCCCACCACATGGCGCCGGCGAGGTTGGAGCTGCGTACCACGACCGAGGCCTCGCCACTCGCGCCCGGCCGCCACGCGGGGCCGGCCGGCAGCCGCACCCGCGCTTCCACGTCGCCGGTCGCCGCCGCGCGCGAGACGCTGGTGATCGTGCCGCGCACCGGATGTGCCACGTCCGCGAGCGAGAGGAGTGTGACCCGCTGGCCCGCAGCCACCAGCGTCGAGCCGCTGCCGCTCAGCCGGATCCGGACCTCGGAGGAGTCGTGGTCGCCGATCGTGAGCACCGTCTGTCCCGCGTCCACCCACTGCCCGCCAAGCCATTCCGGCCGCGCCGTGAGCACGACGCCCGCCTCGGGCGCCCGGAGCGCGAGCGCCGCGATCCGGGCGCGCGTGGCGTCGAGCTCCGCCGCGGCCACTGCCCGCTCCCGCGCCAGGCGCTCCGCTTCGCCGGCGTCGCCGGCGGCCCGGGCGCGCGTCTCCAGCAGCGCCAGCGAGTCGGCCGAGCGACGCCCGGCGATGGCGGCGCGCTCCAGGGCGAAGTCGCGGAGGCGGACGAGCGGCGCGCCGGCCGGCACGGTGGTGCCCTCCCGCACCATGACGCTCGCGACGTAGGCCGAATCAGGGGCGACGAGCGCGGTGGCGCGTGACGGGGCGGCGGTGAAGGGGCCCGTCACCGTGATGGACCACGGGATGAAGACCAGGGCAAGCAGCACAGCGAGGAGCGCCGCCCCGATCCGGAGCCGAAGCGGCTTCGCGAGGAGTGCCTCCCGATGCTCCCGCACCGACCGGCCGATCGCCGCCGCCCAGCCGCGGATCTGGCCGCGCAGGAGGAGGAGGATCGCGCCCAGGGTCAGGGCCACCCCCACGGGGCCGAAGACCCGCCCGGCCCGGGTGAGGACGAACGAGCCGACCAGCATCATCACCATCAGCAGGTAGCTGACCGACGCGAGGCCATAGATCAGGAGGATCTTCCGCTCCCGCTCGGACGCCGGTGGCATGGGCACCTCGAGCCGGAGCAGGTGCCGCTGCACCAGCCACTGGACGTGATCGAAGGCGCGGTGCCGCATGTTCGGGATCTCGAGCCAGTCGCTGAGCGCGAAGTAGCCGTCGAGGGGCATCAGCGGATTGGCGTTGGTGAGCGCCGAGACGACGCCACCCACCAGGAAGGTGAAGAGCGCGAGCTGCGAGATGAGCGTCCCCGGCTCGGCCAGCCACCAGACGATGCCGGCGAGCGAGGCGACGATCGCCTCGATCCATGACCCCGCGGCGGTGACGGCGAGCCGGGCCCGGAGCTCGGGGAAGGTCCAGGCGTCGTTCACGTTGGCGAAGAAGGCGGGCTGGAAATAGAGCAGCATGAAGCCCATCTCGTGCACTTCGCCGCCGTAGTACTTGCAGGTGACGCCGTGGCCCAGCTCATGGATGAGGATGATGATCATCAGGGTGAGCCAGAGCAGCACGGCGAGCCCCGGCGTGTAGGCGCCGAGGTGCGTGAGCTGGGCAAAGCCGGCGTGCAGCTTGCCCCAGTTCGTCACCATCAGCAGGAGGTTGATGGCGAAGAGCGCGAGCGAGAAGATCACGAACCCGCGGGTATAGAAGAAGCCGAGGCGGGGGATCCAGCGGTCGAAGGTCGCGTCGGGGTCGCCCATGGACCACCGCATCCGCAGGAGCTCTCCCTTGAAGAGGCGGGGACGCGTGCGCCGCTTCCGCTCCGCCCGGAGCCGCTCCAGCTGGAGGATGCTCCGCTCGCTCACCGAGCGCTCCATCAGGCCCATGCGGTTGAGCTTCTGCGCGAACCCCTCGACCGCCGCCTCCGACACGCCGATTCCCGCGGCCCGGAGCGCCTCCGCCGCCTCGGCGCAGGTCCGGGTGCCGTCGAGGGCCCGCATCACCGTGACCTCGACGGTGCGGAAGCGGAAGTACTTGTGGGTCTCGAGATCCTTGACGACGTAGCTCAGCTCGCCGCGGTAGGTCTGCTCCACGATGGCGACGTCGGGGCGGAGCCGCGGCGTGCGAGTCATCGCGCGGCGCGCACGACCGTCTCGCCGGGCGTGAGGCCGCTCGCCACCTCGACTCGCCCGCCGCCGAGGTCGCCGCCCAAGGTGACGGCGCGGAGGGTGGTGCGGTCGTTGGCCCAGACCAGCACGTACCCGTCTGGCGAGAGCGCCGTGCGGGGCATCGCCACGACCCAGCGGCGCTGGGCGCCCAGCCGCACGGTCACGCTCGCACCGGGCACGAGGTGCGCCCCGTTGTCGAGCTGGACCACGGCCTCCTGCGTGCCGCTCGCGGCATCGATGGCCGGCGAGACCCGCACCACGCGCCCGGCCGCCGCGGCGCCGCGGAGGCCCAGGACCCGGGCGGGTGCGCCGGGCCGGATGCCGTCCGCCGAGTTCTCGGGCACCCGCACCGAGACGATGAGCGGCGACGCGGCGGTGACGCGAAAGAGCGAGTCGCCGACGCGGACCAGGCGACGCGCCCGGGCCATCCGCGCGGTCACGACCCCCGCGAACGGAGCCACCACCCGCGTGAGCTCCGCATCGCGCCGCGCCTGGCGGAGCTGGATGTCGGCGCGCCGGAGCGCGGACTCCACCTGCTCCAGCTCCGCGGCGGTCGAGCCGCCGGCGGCAGCGAGGGCGCGCTGGCGCACCGCGACGCGGCGGGCGTTGTCGGCGTCCTCGGTGGCGCGGGCCAGCGCGATCTGCTGGTCGGTGCTCTCGAGGCTCGCGAGGAGCTGGCCCGCGGCCACGCGGCTTCCGAGGTCGGCGTGCACCGCCTCCACGAGGCCGTTCGCCCGCGCGATCACGACGGCATCGTTCTCCACGTACAGCTGGCCCGGCAGCGAGAGCGGGGCGTCCACCAGCTCGCTGTCCACGGTCGCGAGGCCGGTCGCCGGGGTCACCGCGCGGCGGGCCGGCGGTGTCGCGGTCTCGGCGTGGGGATCACCGCCGCAGGCCGCGGCGCCCAGTGCCAGGATGAGTCCGGCGGCGTGGCGACTCGTCATGACCAGATCCTCCACCAGAGAAGCCGGGCCCAGCGGGCCGGCGCGCGCACCATCCGTGTCGCCACCGAGGCCGGCGCGGTCAGCACCCGCGCGTAGGCACCCATCCCCGGCCGCAGCAAGCCATCCGGATTGGCCACGAGGGCGCGCACCGGGAAGCGCACATGGTCGGCGGAGTCGGCGGGGACGGGGCCCAGCGAGACGACGCGCCCGCTGAAGGTGCGCTGCGGGAGGGCGTCCACCCGGAGCCGGACCTCGTCCCCCACCGACACGCGGCCGATCTCGCGCTGGTCGATGCCGAATTCGAGCTCGAGGCTGTCGGTGCGGCCGACGGTGAGGATGAGGTCGCCGGCCTCGAGCCAGTTGCCGGTACGCTCCTCGGGACGCGGCGTGAGGACCACGCCGGCCGACGGCGCCCGCACGGTCGCGGCCGCGATCTCCTCGTCGAGGAGCGCCACCTCCTGGCGGAGCGATTCGCCGCGCACCCGCTGGCTTCGCTCCTCCGCCGCGTCGCCCCGGCTCGCGGCGAGGGCGGCGGCACGGTCGCTCGCGGCCACGGCGGCCGCCGCGGCAATCCGGGCGCTCCGCGTTTCCACGTCGCGCAGCTGCACCAGCGGCGCGCCGCGGGCCACCGGCATCCCCTCCCGCGCCAGCACCCGCTCGACCACGCCGGGGACCAGCGCCCGCACCTGCACCATGCCGGCCGGCCGGAAGACGGGGTTGCTGCCGCTCACCCGGAGCGGCCACCGGATCAGGGTGAGCGCGGCGAGCGCCACGACCGCGAGCGCCGCGTAGGCCTGGCGCTGGCGCCGCGGGAGCTCCATGAAGGCGCGCTTCTTCGCGGCGAGCGCGCCCAGGGTATCAATGAGGGGGACCTGGGCGTAGAGCTGGGCGTTCCGGAGCGCCACCGCCGTCTGGTTGGCGAGAATGGCGGCAATCTCCCGCTGCCGCTGGGTGGCGAACTCCGGCTCGCCCGACTCGAAGAGCAGGATGCCGAGGGTGCCTTCCTCGTCCCGGAGCGGGAGATATAGCCCGCTCCGGACGCCGTCGGCCTCGAGGTCCTGCCCGAAGATCTGCACCAGCTGCCGCTCCGCATCGGAGGCGGGATCGGCCCGATCAACGAGATAGAAGGACTCTCCGTGCCCGGCGACCCATGCCGCGCGCGCGGCCAGGTCGAGCACCTTCGGGTCCTTCGCGTTCACCGTGTCCTGGCCCGCCATCGCGCGGATGTCGCAGACGCCCTTGTCGTAGAGGGCGACGGCGGCGCGATCGAAGGTGAGCGCCTGGGATGAGAGGTTGACGACGGAGCGGAGCACCCGGTCGAGATCGAGGCTCGCCGTGATCTCGCGGCTGATCTCGAGGAGCAGGGTGAGGTCGGCGGCGGCCGGGGTGCCGGCGCCGGACGGCGGGCTGGTTGTGGCGGTCACGCGAGAGGATATACAGAAGAAACGGGGGCGCCGGAAGACCCGGCGCCCCCGTTTCGCTTTCGGCCTGGCGTCAGACGGGCGGCGTCAGCGTCCGCGGGGCGATCCGCTGCTCGAGCTCTTCCACGCTCAGCTCGATGGCTTCGGCGGACTTGCCGGTCGCGGACTGGATCTGGGCCTTCTGCTCGTTCGTCAGGTTGATCCGGAGGTGCTTCTTCTCGTCGGCCATGGTGTGCCTCTCTTGTGTGAACTGCGTGAACTGCCGACTGCGTCTGCTTACAGGCTCATCGTCCGCGGGGCGATCCGCTGCTCCAGCTCCTCGACGCTCAGCTCGAGCGACTCCACCGTCTTGCCGGTCGCCTTCTCGAGCTCGGCCTTCTGCGCGGGGGTCAGCTCGATCTTGATGTTCTGGTCAGCCATTTGAATCTCCTGGTTGGGCCGCTTGGCGGCGGGGGGTCGTAACGAACTGGGAACGAGTCTACTGCCCGGACGTGAAAAACTCGTGAAATCGCCGTCCAACGTCTGGCGCCTCGCGGCCCGCCAGCGTGAACCAGCCCGGCCGGTAACCGGCCCCGAACGTGAAAAACTCGTGAAATGGGATATTGCGGTCCCGTGGGGAGGCGGTATGTTGGCCAATCACCCAAAAATCCGGTGGAGGCCCCACGAGCCCCTTCACGCTCAGGCTGCTCGGTACCCCCAGCGTCTCCACCGGAGACGGGGGAACGGGTGCGCACTTGGGCACCAAGGAGCTGTCGCTCCTCGCTTTCCTCGCGATCGAGCCGGGCGCGCATTCCCGGGAGGAGCTGGCCGCCCTCCTGTGGGGGGAGTCATCCGACGCGGATGCCCGGGCCTCACTGCGCCAGGCGCTCAAGCACCTGCGCGACGCCCTGGGGGACGCCGTCGTGGTCGAACGGGGCCGCGCGATGCTCGCGCCGGACTTCCCGTCGGACGTCGCCGACTTCCGGCGGGCGGCCCGCGAAAGTCCCGCGGACGCCATCCGCTTCGATGTGCCCCACGCCCTCGCCGGTCTCTCGGTGCGCCACGCGCCGGCCTTCGACGAATGGCTCGAACGCACCCGCGCCGAGCTCCGCCGGGAATATGAGGAAGCGCTGGCGACGGTGGGCCGGGAAGCGCTCGGCCGGCACGCCTGGCGCGAGGCGCTTTCGGTGGCCGATCGCTGGCTTGCGGCCGATCCACTGTCCGAGCCCGCGATCCGCCTCGCCGTCGAGGCGACCTACCTCTCGGGCGACCGCCGGGCGGCCCTCGCCCGGTTCGCCGACTACCGGCGGCTCCTCGAGCGTGAGACGGGGGTGGCGCCGGGTCACGCGCTCCTCTCGCTCATCCGGCGCGTCGAGTCCGACGCCGCCCTCGACGCTCCCACGGCGCCGGCCGACGACTGGTACGCCCGCCCGCCCGCGCTGCAGGCCACGCTGATCGAGCGCGACGCCGAGTGGCGCGCACTCGGCGGCGCCTGGCGGGTGCTCGGCCCGTCGAGCGGCGCGATCCTCCTGGTGGAAGGCGAGGCCGGCGCCGGGAAGACCCGGCTGGCGGAGGAATTCCTGCGCTGGGTGGTCGCGGAAGGCGGTGCGGTCCTCCGCGGCCGGGGGTACGGCGGCCGTGCCGGCGTGTCCTACGGCACGATGGTGGAGGTGCTTCGCGAATCGCTGGACCAGCCGGGCGTGGGGGGCACGGCGCCGGACTGGCTCACCGAAGTGGCGCGGCTCGTCCCGGAGATCCGCCAGCGATTCCCCGGACTGCCGTCGCCGTCACCCGGCAGCGATCCGATGCACGGGAGCCGGCTCTACGAAGGCGTCGCGCAGATGCTGCTCGCCATTTCAGCCGAGCGGCCGGTGGTGGTCGCGGTGGACGATCTCCAGTGGTGCGACGAGGACTCGTGCAGTCTCCTCCTCTTCCTGGCGCGCCGCCTCGAGCGCGCGCCCATCCTCTGGCTGGGCCTGCTCACCCTCGGCGAGCTGGAACGAGATGCCCCGGCGGCGCGCCTGTGCCGCGTCTGGCGGACGCGGCCCCACGCCGGCGCGGTCACCCTGGCGCCCCTCAGCGCCGAGGGCGTGCTCTCGCTCGTGACGGAGATGGGCCGCCTGGGCGACGGTCCCGAGGTGCGCCACTTCGCCGGGCGCCTGCACGAGGTGACGCGCGGCAACCCCTTCTATCTGCAGGAGCTGCTCAAGACCCTCTTCGCGCAGGAGGTGCTGCGCGATTCGCCCGCGGGATGGGTGCTGCCGGAGGCGCAGTCGCCGGGGGTGCTGGACGTGTCCATGCCGCGCTCGGTGCAGGACGCGATCGCCGAGCGGGTGGAGCGGCTTCCCGAGCCCGCGCACGCGATGCTGGTGACGGTGGCCGTGGCGGAGACGGGGTGCGACACCGAAGTGCTGTCGCACATGCACGGGATCTCGCGGCTCCACGCCGCCGCCCTGGGCGACGCGCTGGTGGGCCGGCGGCTGCTGGTGGAGGAGGAGAACGCCTACCGCTGCGCGCATCCGGTGATCGGTCGCGTGGTGCGCGACGGGCTGTCGCCCTCGCGCCGCCGCGAGGTGCACCGGAGCCTCGCGCTGACGCTGCAGGGACTCTCGCGCGACTCGGGTGACGCGGCGCTTGCCGGCATCATTGCGCTGCACGCCGACCGCGGCGGCGAGCGGGGACTGGCCTACCAGGCGGCGCTCGCCGCGAGCCGGGTGGCGGCGGAGCGCTTCACGCCTGAAGAAGCGCTCAGCTGGCTCGATCAGGCGGCGACCTACGCGCGCACCCCCGAGGAGGCCGCCGAGGTGAACCGGCTTACGGCGCTGCTGGTGGACGAGACGGCGCCGGTGCTGGGGACCCGCTGAGCCATCCCGCGAGCCCACCCCACAGCTTCGGGTCCAGCACCAGCAGGGTGAGGAAGTAGAGGGTGACCTGGTCGGCCGGGAAGCGCGACGCCAGGTCGTCGGCTGCGGCCAGCAGCCGGTCCTGGCCCGCCGGCAGCTCATCCAGCGTGTCGGTGATGAGCCCGTTGGTGTGCGCGATGCCCAGGCTGTCGAGGAAGGCGCCGAGCATGGCGGCGCGGTCCTGCACATGGAGCGCGATGAGCGCCGCCTGCATCACGTCGGGCGTGAGGAGGCCCGGCGCCTTGAGCGCGTCCGCATACTGCTCGGCCGACCAGGAGGCGAAGGCGGTCGGCCGGAAGGAGCGGTAGCGGGGCGTCTTCCGGAGCAGGGCGACCAGCGCGCGCTTCGCGTCGCGGTCATCCTGGAGCGAGAGCGCCACGGCGCGGCGGCGCTCCTCGGGCGCGAGCGCCAGCCAGACATTGGCGACGGTGGCCGAGGCCGGGTCGGCGGCAAGATCGGTAAGCGTCATGCGGGGAAATCTAGCCGCCCGAGCGACGCGTCGAGCTCGCTGAACGACACCGCCGACGCGAATCCGCCGAAGGTGCCCCGTGCCGCAATCTCCTGCGCCGCGCCGAGGAAGGCGCCCCACGCCGTCCGCGCGAGCGCGCCGCCGACACTGATCCGCCGGACCCCCGCCGCCGCGAGCTCCGCCACCGTCGTGAAGGCGGCGCCCACGAGCACGTTCACCGGCCGCGGTGCCACGGCGTTCACCACGGCGGCGATGTCCGCCATGCTCCGGAGCCCCGGCGCATAGAGGCACTCGGCACCGGCCTCGGCGTAGGCCGTGAGGCGCCGGATGGTTTCCGTCAGGTCGGACCGCCCCGCGATGAAGCCCTCGGAGCGTCCCGTCAGGAGGACCCCGGTGCCGCTTGCGTCGATGGCGCGGCGCGCGGCCCGCACCCGCTCGACCGCCAGCGCGAACTCGAACAGCGGCTCGGCGGCATCTCCGGTGGAGTCCTCGATCGAGAGGCCGGCGACACCGGTCCCCACCGCGCGCGCGACGTTTGCCGCGACATCCGCCGGCTCGATCGCGAAGCCGCCCTCGAAATCGGCGTTGACCGGTATGCCGACCGCGCCGGCGATCGCGCGCAGGTTGGCGAGCGTCTCGTCCAGCGGCGTCTCCGTATCCCGCCGGCCGAGCGACCAGGCGAGCCCGGAGCTGGTCGTCGCCAGCGCCTTGAAGCCGATCCGCTCGAGGAGGCGGGCGCCTCCCGCGTCCCACGGGTTGGGGATGACGAAGCAGCCGCGCTCGTGCAGCGCGCGGAAGGCGCGGACCTTCGCGGTCAGGACTCCCGCGTCGCCTTCCACAGCTCCTTGATCCCGCCGATCGATCCCAGCGCCGCGCTCGCCTCGTAGGGCAGGAACACCACCTTCTCCGCGCCGCCCGCGATGCTCGAGAGCGAGTCGAGGTAGCTTCGCGCGATGAGGTACTGCGCCGGCTGCCCCGCCGTGCCCAGCGCCTCGGCCACGACCTTGAGCGCCTGCGACTCGGCCTCCGCCACCCGGAGCCGTGCGGCCGCGGCGCCCTCGGCGCCCAGGATCGCGGACTGCTTCTGGCCCTCCGCCGTGATGATCGCCGACTGCTTGAGCCCCTCCGCCCGCAGGATGGCGGATGCCTTCTCGCCCTCGGCGGTGGTGACGACGGCGCGGCGGCTCCGCTCGGCCGTCATCTGCTTCTCCATCGTGATCCGGATCTCCTCGGGCGGCGTGATGTTCTTGAGCTCCACGCGCACGATCTTGACGCCCCAGGCCTGCGTCGCGGAGTCGAGCACCGCGCGCAGCTGGGTGTTGATGGCGTCGCGCGAGGTGAGGGTGTGGTCGAGGTCGAGCGAGCCGATCACGTTCCGGAGCGCCGAGAGGGTGAGCTGCTCCAGGCCCCAGCCGAGCTTCTGGATCTCGTAGGTGGCGCGCACGGCGTCGGCGATGAAGTAGTAGATGACGGCGTCCACCTCCATCGTCACGTTGTCCTTCGTGATGACCTGCTGCGGCTCGATGTTGGTGATCTGCTCGCGCAGGTCATGGCGCGCGCGCACCGAGTCGAAGAAGGGGACGATCACGTTCACGCCGGCGTTGGCCTGGCTGTGGTACCGCCCCAGGCGCTCGATGATCAGCACCTGCTTCTGCGCCACGATGCGGAACGACATGACGAGGAGGATCGCGAGCAGGACCGGAACGGCGATCAGTGCGTAACCCACGGACGGCTCCTCAGGAACGGGACGAGTGATGCGGGGGCGCGGGCTCGACGATGAGGACGATGCCGTCGGACCCGACCACGCGGGACATGCCGCCGGCCTCGATCCGGGCCCGGCTGGTAGCGGCCCAGTCCTGGCCGCGGACCGTCACGCGGCCCGTGGCCAGGTGGGGGTCCACCGTCTCCGTGACGAGCGCGGGCGCGCCGTGGAGATCCTCGCTGCGTGACGGGACGCCGAGCCCGGTGAAGCGGCGGAGGAGCGGGCGGCGCAGGAGCAGCGGCAGCGTGGCCGTCGCCGCGGCAAAGGCGAGGAGCTGCCACGTCGGCGAGACGCCCGCCGCCGCCAGGGCGGCCGCGAGGAGCGCGCCGATGGCCGCGAAGAAGAGCACGAAGTGCGTGGCCACGAACTCGACGGCGATGGCGAGCGCGGCCACCGCGATCCAGGCCATCGGCATCATGCGCCGGCGCCTCCGCGCGGATGGGGTCACCAGATGGACACGGAACGCCTGAAAGGTGCGTCGCCCGGCGGCCGCGCGCCACTGCCGGGCCGCGAGCCGCCCGCGCCACGCCGCCCGCGTGTTCCGCGACACCGGCCGCGCGGCCCGCCGGCCTTAAGCTGGCGCATGGCCAGAACGACATCCCGGCCGGACGCCGGCTTCGTCGCGGTGCGCGGGGCGCGCGAGCACAACCTGAAGGACGTGGACGTCGACATTCCGCGTGACGCGCTGGTGGTGTTCACCGGCGTCTCGGGTTCCGGCAAGTCCTCGCTCGCCTTCGGCACCCTCTACGCCGAGGCCCAGCGGCGCTACCTCGAGTCGGTGGCGCCGTACGCGCGGCGGCTGTTCCACCAGCAGGGGGTGCCGGAGGTGCGCTCGATCGACGGGCTCCCGCCCGCGGTCGCACTCCAGCAGCAGCGCGGGTCACCCACGACCCGCTCGTCGGTCGGAAGCGTCACCACCCTCTCGAACCTGCTCCGCATGCTCTACTCGCGGGCCGGCACCTATCCAGCCCGGCAGGAAATGCTGCACGCCGAGGCGTTCTCGCCGAACACGCCGGAAGGAGCGTGCCCCCGGTGCCACGGGCTCGGCCGGGTCTACGAGGTGACCGAGCGGACGATGGTGCCCGACGACTCCCTCACCATCCGCGAGCGCGCCATCGCCGCCTGGCCGCCGGCGTGGCACGGGCAGAACCTCCGCGACATCCTCGTCACGCTGGGGTACGACGTGGACCGGCCGTGGCGCGAGCTGTCGAGGAAGGACCGGGACTGGATCCTCTTCACCGAGGAAACCCCGACCGTCCCGGTCTATGCAGGCTACGAGCCGCACGAGGTGCGCCGCGCGCTCCGGCGCAAGGAGGAGCCCAGCTACATGGGCACCTTCACCGGTGCCCGGAAGTACGTGCTGCAGACCTTCGCCACCACCCAGAGCGCCACGATGAAGAAGCGGGTGGCGCGGTACATGGAGAGCAGCGAGTGCCCCGTCTGCGGCGGCAAGCGGCTCCGCAGGGAATCGCTCGCCGTCACCTTCGCGGGGCTCGACATCGCGGAGATGTCGCGCCTCCCGCTCAAGCGGCTGGCGGAGCTGCTCACGCCGTTCGCCGCTCCCGGGTCGCCGCCGCTCCGGCGGATCGCGGTGGACCATCCGGAGACGGCCGTGGTGACCTGCCGCATCGCGGCGGACCTCCTCGCGCGCATCGCCGTGCTGCTCGATCTCGGCCTCGGCTACCTCACGCTGGAGCGGAGCACGCCGACCCTGTCCCCCGGGGAGCTGCAGCGGCTTCGCCTGGCCACGCAGGTGCGCTCCAACCTCTTCGGCGTGGTGTACGTCCTCGACGAGCCGTCGGCGGGGCTGCATCCGGCGGACACCCAGGCGCTGCTCGCCGCGCTGGACGGCCTCAAGGCGGCCGGCAACTCGCTCTTCGTGGTGGAACACGAGCTCGACGTGATGCGTCACGCCGACTGGCTGGTGGACGTGGGCCCCGACGCCGGCCAGCACGGGGGCGAGATCCTCTACAGCGGGCCGCCCGACGGGCTCGCGGAGGTGAAGGCCTCGCGCACCCGCCACTTCCTCTTCGGCTCGCAGGCCGTCGCGCCGCGGACGCCGCGGCAGCCCTCGGGCTGGCTCCGCCTCGAGGACGTCACCCGCAACAACCTGGTCCACCTCGACGTCGCGCTCCCGCTCGGCGTCTTCACCACGGTGACGGGGGTCTCGGGCTCCGGCAAGTCGAGCCTCGTGGGCCAGGCGCTGGTGGAGCTCGTGGCCGAGGCGCTGGGTCACGATGTGCCGGCGCCCGACGAGGAGGGAGAGGAGCTGGAGCGCACGGCCGTCGAAACGCTCGGCGGCCGCATCACCGCCGGTCTCGAGCTGGTGACCCGGCTCGTCCGGGTGGACCAGAAGCCGATCGGCCGCACGCCGCGATCGAACCTGGCGACGTATACGGGGCTCTTCGACCATGTGCGGAAGCTCTTCGCCGCTACGAAGGCCGCGCGCGCCCGGCGCTACGACGCCGGCCGCTTCTCGTTCAACGTCGCCAAGGGCCGCTGCGAGACCTGCGAGGGCGAGGGATTCGTCTTCGTCGAGCTCCTCTTCCTCCCGAGCGTGTATGCGCCGTGCCCCACCTGCCACGGGACGCGGTACAACGCGAAGACGCTCGAGATCACGTGGCGCGGGAAGAACATCGCCGAGGTGCTCGGGCTCACGGTGGATGACGCGCAGGAGTTCTTTGCGGACGAGGCCGCTGTCACCCACCCGCTCGAGGTGCTGCAGCAGGTGGGGCTCGGCTACCTCCGGCTGGGCCAGCCGGCGCCGACGTTGAGCGGCGGCGAGGCCCAGCGCATCAAGCTTTCGCGCGAGCTTTCTCGTCGCCAAACGGGCCGCACGCTCTACGTGCTCGACGAGCCGACGACGGGCCTGCACTTCGAGGACGTGAAACGGCTGCTGGAGGTCCTGCACCGGCTCGTCGATGCCGGAAACACCGTGATCGTCATCGAGCATCACCTCGACGTGATCAAGCAGGCCGACCACGTGATCGATCTCGGACCGGCCGGCGGCGTCGAAGGCGGACGCCTGATCG
>JAICVB010000126.1 GCA_025935545.1 Gemmatimonadales bacterium | reverse complement strand
TGGAACGTGCCGCCCAGCATCGTGAAGGCGGAGCTCCTGACGCACATCCTGAAGGATCCGGGTTAGCTGGCGGCGCACCACTACGAGGTGGTGATGGGAAACTGCGACGAGGTGGTGAGTGCGACGTCAGTGTACTGGAACGACAACGACACGAAGAAGATGGATGTCCGCGTCCGGCAGGTCCCGGGGGACGACAACGCGCTGGGGCACGTGAAATTCGTGTTCCCCAACAAGTTCAACATCTACATGCACGACACCCCGGCGCGGTCGCTCTTCGCGAAGAACGAGCGCTCGGGCAGCCACGGCTGCATTCGCCTCGAGCACCCGGAGGAATTCGCCGAGTTCGTGCTGGCGGGTGACCCTGCGTGGACGCCGGACCGGATCCGGGAGGCCATGGCGTCCGACACCAACCGCTCGGTGGCGGTGAAGCGACGGCTGCCGGTGTACATCATCTACCTCACGGCCTTCGTGCGCGACGGCCAGCTCCAGTTCCGCGACGACGTCTACGGCACCGACGCGCGCGCGGCCGCCCGCCTCGGGACGCCGGCCGCGGACAGCGGGCTCGACTCCGCCAAGCGGGTGCTCAAGGGGTCCCTCAAGAGCTGACCCCGGCTACCGGCGGGCGGAGTCCCTCCGCGTGGTGTCGGCCATGGTGCCGGCGGCACCGGTCGGGCTCGTCGTCCCGGTGCCGCCCGCGCTGCTCCCGGTGGTCCCGGTGCCGCTCGTCGCCGCGCCCGTCGGGCCGGTGCCGGTGCCCATCGTGCCGGTCTGACTCGACGTGGTGGTGGCGGAGTCCGCGGCGCTGCGCGCGCCGTCAGGCCGCGGCCCGCACGCCGCGATCGCGAGCGCGGCACCGGCGGCCAGCATGATCCGTGTCATCGTGTTCCTCCCTGCAGGGCTTCCAGCCGCGCCATGACGGCGGGCCGGTCTTCGTGCGTGAGCATGACGATGAGGTCGCCGGGGCGGGCCCAGCGGAGCGCCCGCTCCAGCGCCTCGGGTTCGGTCATCGCTTGCTCGAGCTCCTCCGGCGGAAGCCCCAGCCGCGCAAACTCCGCGGCGAGCACTCGCCTTACCTCGCCCGGCGCCCGGCCGCGGTAGAGCGTCGGCAGCTCCTTCAGCACCACACGGCTCGGCGCCAGGCGCCAGGCCGCGCGGGCCAGTTCCCGGATGGCTTCGTCGCCGCGGTCGCCCGCCTGGCCCACCACGACGAGGCGGCGGCTGCCGCCGAGCGCGTCCACCATTCCTGCCAGGGCCAGCAGGCCGTGGGGGTTGTGGCCGTAGTCCACCAGCACCCGCACCCCGTCCACATCGTAGAGATTTCCGCGGCCCGGATTGGTGACCGGTGACCCGAACGCGGCGAGCGCGTCGGCGATGGTCTCCGGCGTGATGGTACGCGCCGCGGGCAGCCCGCTCAGGATGGCGGCGGTGAGCAGCGCGGCGAGCGCGTTCGAGACGTTGTAGCGCGCGGCGCCCCCGCAGGTGATGGGCACGGCGTCGAGGCGCGCGAGCCGAAGCGGTCGTCCGCCCTGCGCGAGCATCAGGGTGCCGTCATCCACGAAGGCGGCGTCACCGCCCGCGGCGAGCGCGGCCGCGACGAGCGGCGTGGCGCGGTCCACGCCGAACCAGCTCGCCGGCGCAACCCCGAGCGCGTGGGCCGCAAGGCCGGGGTCGTCGGCGTTGAGGACCACCCGGCCGCCGGGGCGCACCACGCGCGCGGCGACCAGCTTCACCGCGGCGAGCGTCGCGAGATCGTTGACACCGAAGTCGTCGAGGTGGTCGGCGGCCACGTTGGTGAGGATGGTGACATCCGCGTGGTCCACGGCGAGGCCGCGCCGGAGGATCCCCCCGCGGGCCGTCTCGAGCACGCCGATGTCCGCGCGCGGATCGCGGAGCGCGAGGCGCGCGCCCATGGGACCCGCGTAGTCGCCGCGCACGAGCTCGTCGCCGCCGACGCTCACGCCGTCGGTGGAGGTGAGCGCGGGGGTGAGTCCCGAGGCGGCGGCGATCGCCGCGACGAGCCGGGCGGTCGTCGTCTTCCCGTTGGATCCCGACACGAGCACGATCGGGATGTCGTGCGCCAGGCCCCACGCCACCTCGCTCGCACGCGGCAGCTCGGACCGGGGCCAGACCAGGGCACCCGTCCCGGTTCCTGCGGACACCAGGTCGTCGTCGCACAGGAAGGTGAGGCCGCGGGCGCGCGCGGCATGGTGGAGCTCGACGAGCCGCGGGTCCCGCTCGCGCGCGATGGCGGCGCGGAGCCGCCCGGCCGTCTCCTCGAGGTCAGGAGATGGGGAGCCGTCGAGCTGCGCGGCGGCGGCGTCCCAGGCGGCCTCGTTCACCTCGGTGGCGGCGTAGAGCGCGTCCACCGGCGCCGTGATCACGAGACTCGCCCCGCCCTCGAAGATGCGGGCGGCGACCTCCTCGCCTTCCCAGCCGATCTGGTCGAGCAGCCGCCGCGCCTGGTACCGCCAGAGGTCCGCGGCCAGCTGGGATTCGGGACCCGCCACATCGAGCGCCGCGCCGGGCCGGTCGCCCAGGAGATGGGGTCCCGTGAGCCGGCGCGAGTCCACGAGCCGGATCAATCCTCACCCTCGTTGTCGCGGGCAAAGCGGACGCCGCGCACGTCGCGGACATAGGAGAACGGACGGTCCTCGGGCGGGACCGGCCCGGGCGACGGGCGGGTCCTCGGCCGGCGGGCGCCGCGACGCTCGGCGTCGAGGGGCCGGAAGCTCACGATCTGCTCCCACGAGCGCGCGACGTTGTCGCCGAAGATGAGGACGAGGTCGCCGGCGTGGGCGGAGCGAAGCGCGAGGTCGGTGGCCTCCACTTCGTCGGGGATGAGGTCGATGTCGTCGGGGTTCACGCCCTCCGCGAGGAGGGTGTCGCGGAGGAGCGCCGGCACCTCGTCGGGCCGCCGGCCGCGCAGCGAATCGTCGCGCCGGCAGATGTAGTGGTCGAAGGAGCCGGCGGTGATCCGCGCGATCGCCCGGATGTCCTCGTCACGGCGGTCGCCTGGTGCCGCGAGGACCACGATCCGGCGGCCGCCGCTGTCGAGCCGCTCCACGAACTGGATCATCGCCTCGATGGCGGCGGCGTTGTGCCCGTAGTCCAGGATGACCTTGAAGGGGTGCTCGTCGAAGACGTTCCCCCGGCCGGGCGCCTGGAAGAACGTGGTGTCGAAGGTCTGCAGGCCGTGGCGGATGTTCTCCAGCTTGAGGCCCATGCTGAACGCCATCGCGGCGGCGAACATCGCGTTCTGCACCTGGTGCATCGCGCGCGCCTCGAGGGTCGCGGGGATGAGCTGCGCCGGGAGGAGGGGGATGTGGGCGCCGTGGTCGTAGATCGTGATCATCTGGCCCGTCATGCCCGCCTCCAGCACCACGCCGCGGCCCCCGGCCTGGATGTGCTCGCGGACGAGCGCATGCCCCGGATCCATGGTCACGTAGCAGACGTGCTTCGCGTCGGTATGGTCGGCCATGCGGAGGCAGAGCGGGTCGTCGGCATTGAGGACGGCGGTGTCGCGCGCCACCTCGACCACGATCCGCTTCACCTTGGCGAGCCCTTCCAGGGTGTTGATCCCGCGGAGTCCCAGGTGATCCGACTTCACGTTGAGCACCGCACCGACGTCCACGTGCCGCACACCCATCCCCGCGCGGAGCAGGCCGCCCCGCGCCACCTCAAGCACCGCGACGTCCACGAAGGGATCGCTCAGCACCATGCGGGTCGAGACCGGGCCGGTCATGTCGCCGGCCACGGTGCGCTGGCCGTCGATGTACACGCCGTCGGTGGTGGTGAGTCCCACATGGTGGCCGGCCAGCTTGTGGATGTGCGCGAGCATGCGCGCCGTGGTGGTCTTCCCGTTGGTGCCGGTCACCGCCGCGATCGGGATCCGGCTCGGCGCGCCGGGCGGGAAGAGCATGTCGATCACCGGTCCCGCCACGTCGCGCGCGCGGCCGGCGCTCGGCGCCATGTGCATGCGGAAGCCCGGCGCGGCATTCACCTCGCAGATCGCGCCGCCGATTTCCTTGTAGGAGCGGCTGATGTCGGTGGTGAGGAAGTCCACGCCGCCCACGTCGAGCCCGATCGCGCTCACCGCGCGCACCGCCATCTCGGCGTTGTCGGGATGCACCACGTCGGTCATGTCGATGGCGGTGCCGCCGGTGGAGAGGTTGCCGGTGGAGCGGAGGAAGACGGTCTCCCCCGCGACCGGCACGCTCGACGGCGTGTAGCCGTGGCGCAGCATCATCTGCTCGGCCTGGTGGTCGAACTCGAGCCGCGTCAGCACCTTCTCGTGGCCGATGCCGCGCCGCGGATCCGCGTTCACCTCGTCCACCAGCTCGGCGATGGTCCGCCGGCCGTCGCCCACTACGTGGCCGGGGATTCGCTGCGACACCGCCACCAGCTCGCCGTTGATGACCAGCATCCGGTGGTCGAAGCCGCTGATGAATTTCTCGACGATCACGCTGCGGCTGTGCTCCGCCGCCACGTCGAACGCGCCGGCCACCTGGTGGCCGTCGGTCATGCCGATCGAGATGCCGCGGCCGTGGTTGGCGTTCCACGGCTTCACGACGACGGGGTAGCCGATCGACTCCGCCGCCTCCGCCGCCGCTTCCGCCGTCCGCACCAGCGCCTGCCGCGGCACCGGCAGGCCGAGCCGTGCGAGCACCGTGTTGGTCTCCTCCTTGTCGGAGGCGAGCTCCACGGCGATGTGGGAGGTCCGGCTCGTCACCGTGGCCTGCACGCGCTGCTGGTAGCGGCCGTGCCCCAGCTGGATCAGGCTGTTGGTCCCGAGGCGGATCCAGGGGATCCGGCGCTCCTCGGCCGCGTGGACCAGTGCCGCCGTGCTGGGGCCCAGGGCATGGCGCTGGGTGTACCGGATGAACTCGTCGCGCGCCGCGGAGAAGTCGAAGCCCGTCGGCACGGAGCCCTCGGGTCGGAGCTCGGGCGGCAGGAGACTGTGCAGCAGCGTGAGCGCGAGGTCGCCCGCTTCGATGCCGACTTCGGCCTGCTCGTACTGGTAGATGACCATGTACTGGCCGTGAGGGCCCAGCGAGCGCGTCTTGCCGAAGGTGAGGGGGTGGCCCGCGACGTTCTGCAGCTCGATCGCCACGTGCTCGAGGATGTGGCCCAGCCAGGTCCCCCGGTCCTCGGTGAGCCGCCGCACGAAGCCCCCGGGCTCGCCGTAGGAGCAGCCGTGGGTGCGGAGCCCGGGCAGCGCGTCCAGCAGTCCCTCGACGAACGCCGGGCCGAGCCGCGCCGACGGCCATTCCTCGAGCTCGCCCAGGTCGACGTCGAGCCGGATGACGGGGAAGTGGGCATAGAGACTCGGCCCGACGAAGACCGATCGTTCGAGAATCCTCATGGACGCCTCAGGACTTGACGCGATCAGCGAGCGCCGGCGCGGCGGCGGCGACGCGGGTGTGGAGGTTGAAGGTCGAGCCGTGGTCGAGGATGTGCAGCCGAAGGCCGATGAGGCAGACGGGATCGTTCTTCCGGACGCGCGCCATGGAGGAGAACTCGAGCTCCGAGGGGTCCACGATGGTCAGCGCGCCGCCGCCAACCACCTCCAGCGTCTCGTCGGGCCCGATGAACGCGGCGGTGTTCTCGTCGAGGCCGATCCCGATCGCGAAGGGGTTGAACGCCAGCGCCGTCAGGAGCCGGCCCAGCCGGTCGCGCTGGCGGAAATGCTGGTCGATGATGATGCGGTTGGTGAGGCCGAGGCCCGCCGCCATCGTGACGATGCGGGCGCGGGGGGACGCGCCCTCGCGCCCGAACGCGATCATGTGCTCCGACAGGAAGGCGGCACCGGCGGAGGTGCCGGCGACGTGGACCCCCGCCGCGTTCCGGAGACGGATCGCCTTCCCCACCTCCGAGCCGCCGATGGTGGTCGAGAGGCGAAGCTGGTTCCCGCCGGTGAGGAAGATGCCGTCCACGTCCTCCAGCGCACGCACGTGCCCCGGGTCCTGGGCATCGGCCCGCGCCCGGATCGGCAGGGAAACCGCCGACCGGACGCCAAGCCCGGTGAAGAGCGCCACGTAGCGGTCGCCGGTGTCGGCCAGCTCACTGGCGGTCGGGATGACGGCGATCCGCGCCTCGTCCGCCCCGCAGAGCGAGGCGAAGCGCCTGAGGATCGCCACGTCGCCGATCTTTTCCTCCGCTCCTCCCACCGGAATGATGTAGCCGCGTTCGCTCACCAGGCTGTCCTCTCGAAGGGTCGATGCAGTACCGCCAAAAGGTATCCGGGGCGGCGGCGCCCGGCGACCATTAGCTTTCGTCAACCGCCAAGCCGGGAGAGCGCGTGAAGCAGGCCGGTCTCATCTGCATGCTGCTCGTGAGCGCCTCCGCCGGCGCGCAGCAGCCGTTGACCCGCGCCGACGCGGTGGCGGCGGCCGTCGCGCGCGGCTCGCGGGTCGCGCTCGCTCGCGCCGATACCGCGGCCTCCGCGGCGGAGCTCGCGGCGGCGCGGATGCTGCAGAACCCGACCGCCAGCGCGAGCTACAGCAAGTCGGCTCCGCAGTATCACGCCTCGCTCGACCTCCCGCTCGACTTCCTCTGGCTCAACGGCGTCAGGGCGGCCTCGGCCCGCGAGGCGCTCACCGCGGCGCGCTACCGCTTCGAGCTCGAGCGCGCGACCGCGCAGTATGAGGCCGACACCGCGTACACGGCGGCGCTGGCGGCGCGG
>JAICVB010000106.1 GCA_025935545.1 Gemmatimonadales bacterium | reverse complement strand
GGCTGGGGGGCTGATGCGAGCGGCGGGAGTCGAACCCGCACCCCTTGCGGGACAGGATCCTAAGTCCTGCGCGTCTGCCAGTTCCGCCACGCTCGCGTCGCTGCAAAGATACACCGTCGCGGCGCCGCGCAGGTCCCCATTATCATCTTCCGATGCAGTGTCCCCACAGGAGCGTCGCGTGACCGGACTCGGTCGTCCCATCCAGATCATCACCGTCAGCCGCGAATACGGCGCCGGCGGCAGCGAGCTCGCCGCCCTGCTCGGCACCCGGATGGGATGGCGTGTGCTCGACCACGAGCTCATCCAGCAGCTGGCCCGCCGCCTCGAGTGCGAGACGACCGAGATCGCGGCCCTGAGCGAGCACCCGCCCAGCTTCCTCGACCGCCTCGCCTCCAGCGGGCTCGTCACGGCGCCGGAGTCGGCGTTTCACGCCGGCCCCTGGAGCACCGACGCCGACCGGCTGGCGGCTCTCACCCGCGAGGTGCTCCTCGAGGAGGCCGAGCAACCGCCGCTCATCGTGGTGGGCCACGGCGCCAACTGCCTCTACCGCGACCGGCCCGACGTGCTCCGGGTCCGCGTCGCGGCGCCGCCCGAGGTCCGCATCCGCCGCGTCATGGAGCGCACCGGCGCGGCACCCCAGCAGGCCGCGGCCGACGTCCGCCACCGCGACGCCGACCGCCAGCACTACCTCCAGCGCTACTACCACACGAGCGTGAGCGATCCGTGCGCCTATGACCTCCAGATCAACACCGGCACCGTGCCGCTCGACACGGCGGCGGCCATGATCGTGTCGCTGATCGGCGCGGAGCCCCGGTGACGGCGGCCGCCGTTGCCCGCGCGCCGTCGCGCCTCGAAGCCGAGGCGGCGGCCGCCGCCGCCTACGTCGCCCGCTACCGCTGGGTCATCATGGCGGGACTCATCACCGCCGCGATCATGGAGGTGCTCGACACCACCATCATCAACGTCGCCCTGCCGCAGATGGCCGGGAACCTGGGCGCCACCCAGCAGGAGATCAGCTGGGTCAGCACCGGGTACATCCTGTCGAACGTCGTGGTGCTGCCGCTCACCGCCTTCTTCACCGAGCGTTTCGGGCGCCAGCGCTACCTCACGGCGTCGATCCTCATCTTCATCGTGTCGTCGTTCTTCTGCGGCACCTCCCACTCGCTCGAGGCGCTCGTCTTCTGGCGCATCATGCAGGGCGCCGGCGGCGCCGCGCTGCTCTCCACGGCGCAGGCCACCATCCGCCAGATCTTCCCCCGCGAGCAGCAGGGCATGGTGCAGGCGATCTTCCTGCTCGGCATCATCGTTGCGCCGACGCTGGGGCCCACGCTCGGCGGGTGGATCACCGACAACTATCACTGGGGCTGGTGCTTCTTCATCAACATCCCGATCGGGATCGCGGCAGCCTTCCTCGTCAGCAGCTTTCTCCGCGATCCCCCCGATCAGAAGGCCCACCGGGGCCGGGTGGACTGGGCCGGGATCGCGCTGCTCATGATCGGCGTGGGCGCCCTCCAGTACGTGCTGGAGGAGGGCAACACCAAGGACTGGTTCGCCGACCGGTGGATCCTCCGCCTCACCATCGTCGCGGCGGTGGCGCTGATCGCGATGGTGTGGTGGGAGCTCTCGCCCCGGAACCCGCGGCCGGTGGTGAACTTCCGCGTCCTCAAGAACCGCGAGCTCGCCGCCTCCATCTTCCTCTTCGTGTCGCTCGGCTTCGGGCTCTACGGCGGCGTCTTCATCTTCCCCCTCTTCACCCAGGGGATCCTGCACTTCTCGCCGACCGAGACCGGCCTCGCCATGATGCCGGGCGGGCTCGCCACCGCCGCCTCGGCGCTCATCTGCGGCCGGCTGCTCAACGGTGCCCGGCCGCTGGTGGACGCGCGCATCCTCATCGCGATCGGCATCGGGCTCTTCGTCTGGTCGATGTGGGACCTCGGGCACCTGACGACCGCGGCGGGCGAGCCGGACGTGCGGATCGCGCTCATCATCCGCGGCGCCGGCCTCGGCTTCCTCTTCACCCCCATCAACAACGTCGCCTACGGCGCGCTCCGGCCGAGCGAGGCGCAGCAGGCGTCGGGACTCATCAACCTCTCCCGCCAGCTCGGCGGGTCGTTCGGGATCGCGATCCTGATCAATTTCGTGACCAGCCACGTGCAGTACCACCGGACGGATCTGGTCGCCAACGTGTACGCGTCCAACCCCGCGACCGAGCAGCGCCTGCAGATGCTCGAGGCGCCGTTCCGGGCCCAGGGGATGAACCCCGCCGAGGCTCGGCACGGCGCCTTCGCGCTGCTGGACCAGCAGGTCTCCCAGCAGGCGGCGATGCTGAGCTACAACGACGCCTGGCTGCTGCTGCTGGAAACCTTCCTCGTCGTCTCGCCCGCCATCCTCCTGCTCCGGCGGCCCCGGGGAGCCGGCCCCGCGGTGGACGCGCACTGAGCGCGCCCGCGCGGGACCGCCCGCGGGCTACGGGTGCATGCTGACCGCGGCGCTTCCCTTGAGGTAGCGGTCGAGGTACTCGAGCGTCACCTGCTGGATGAGCCGTGCGCTCGCCGCGTTGTACGCGGCGCCGTGGTGGCCCGGCGGGTAGATCCGGGTGTCCACGTCCTTGCCCGCGTTGGTGAGCGCGGTGAGGAGCTGCATGGTGTGCTGCGGGTGCACGTTGTCGTCCAGCATCGCGTGGATCAGGAGCAGGTGGCCCTTGAGCTTCGGCGCGTTGGCGATGGCCGAGCTCCCGCGGTAGCCCTCCTTGTTGTCGCCCAGGAGGCCCATGTAGCGCTCGGTGTAGATCGTGTCGTAGTACTCCCAGTCGGCCACAGCGGAGTTGGCGACGCCGACGCTGAAGAGCTCGGGATACATCTCCATGGTGTACACCGTGCTGTACCCGCCGTAGCTCGTCCCCATGATCGCGATCTTGCTGCTGTCCACGTACGGCTGCCGCGCCAGGTACCGCGCCGTCTCGGCGAAGTCGTGCGACTCCCACTTCCCGAGGTGCTGGTAGACCGTCTTCATGAACGCGCTGCCGTAGTTGTTCGTGCCGCGGTTGTTCACCCCGATCACGATGTAGCCCTGCTGGGCCAGCCACTGGGTGAGCCCGCCGGTGCCGAACTGGTCGTACACCTGCTGCGAGCCGGGGCCGCCGTAGACCGCGAACACCACCGGATAGCGGCGGGTCGAGTCGAAGTCGTACGGCTTCACCATCGAGGCGTCGAGCCGCACGCTGTCGGAGGTGGTGAAGCTGAACGGCACCGCCGGCGAGTACTCGTGCGTGGCCAGCCACTGGGTCACCGACGCGTTGTCCTCCATCGTGCGCACCTTGCCGCGCGCGGTGGACCAGAGCTCCACCTGCGTCGGCTGCGTCACCGACGACCACCGGTCGATGAACCACGCCGCGTTGGGCGACATGTCGATCCGGTGGTTGCCCGCGGCGGTGGTGATCCGCTTGAGGCCGCTGCCGTCGAACTTCACCTGGTAGAGCTGCCGCTGGAGCGGTGAGGCCTCCGTCGAGGTGAAGTAGATCACCTGCCGCTTCGGGTCGAATCCCTCCATCCGCGTGACGCTCCACTTCCCGCGCGTCACCTGGCGGATCAGCTTCCCCGAGTAGTCGTAGCGGTAGATGTGCTGCCAGCCGTCGCGGTCGGAGATCCAGAAGAACTCGTGGGATCCCGTGGGGAAGGTCATCATGTCCTGGATGCCGGCGTAGAAGTCGTACACGTCGATCCAGGTGGCCGACTTCTCCGACATGACCGCGCGGCGCCCGCCGGTGTTCACGTCGAAGAAGAAGAGCTTCATCTCGTTCTGCCGGCGGTTGAGCGTCACGACCGCGAGGGTGTCCGGCCGGCTGGTCCAGTAGATCCGCGGGATGTAGAACTCGCCCGACTCCCCGGTGTCCAGCCAGACGGTCCTGCCGCCCTTCACGTCCACCACGCCGATCCGGGCGCGCGGATTCGAGTCGCCGGGCTGGGGGATCCGGATCTCCTCGTACTCCGGATGGTGGCCCGACATGTCGCTGAACTGCATCACGGGCTCGGGCGTCTCGTCGATCTGCCAGAAGGCGATGTGCCGGCTGTCGGGCGACCAGTTCCACGCCTGGGCCATCCCGAACTCCTCCTCGTACACCCAGTCGAAGTGGCCGTTGTACACGTGCTCGGTGGCGCCGGAGGTGAGCCGCGTCTCCCGGCCGCTCGCGAGGTCGGCCGCGTACATGTCGCCGCCGCGCTCATAGCCCAGCGTGGTACCGTCGGGCGAGAGCTCCGCCGTCCGCGCGCCGCGGGTCGCGAGCTTGAGGCTCCGGTCGGCCAGGGAATAGATGTAGAAGTCGGAGGTGCCCGAGCGGCGGTAGATCGGCTTGAAGTTGGTCTGGAAGACGAGGTGCTTCGAGTCGCGCGCCCACTGGAACGACTGGTAGTTGAACGGATCGCTGGTGCCGGGGAAGGTGAGGCCCTCGCTCGAGAACAGGAGGGTGTCCTTGCCGGTGGCCGGGTCGGTGGCACGGAGCACGGAGCGGTTCGTGGCGGCGTCGCGATCGATGTAGGAGAAGCGGGCGCCGCCGTCGATCCAGTTGACCCCGCGCGGCCCGCTCCGGCCCGCCATCTGGCCGCCGGAGCGGAGCGCCTCGTCCAGCGACGCGAAGCGCTGCTTCTGCTGGGCTGCCAGGCCGGTGGGGAGGGCGAACGCCAGGGCCAGCGCGCCCAGCAGGACGCCCCGCGCGGCGCGGCGCGGGGCGGGAGCCATCGAGTGCGACATGCGGGTACTCCGATCGGGTGATGGTGTGCCCGCCGCGGGGGCGGGAGTCCGACGACCTACGCGCGGCCGGGCCGCGAGGTTGCAGCTAGCGCGGCGCGGGCGGGAGCCCGAGCACCTCGGGCCCCTGCTCGAAGATGATGTCCACCGGGATGCCCTTGGTTCCCAGCCGGTCGAGGTCGCCCTGCAGGACGGGGCCGATGCGGCTGGTCGGGTCCATGAAGGCGGCGACGCCCGCGTAGTCGCCATCACCCTGCAGCTGGAGGATCCGGCCGGCCAGCGAGTCCACCGCCGCGGCCATTCGGGCCGAGTCCACCCGGTAGGTGCCGCTCGCGCTGTCGCGCGTGAAGGCGCCGTGGTCCCGGAAGAAGGCGAAGGTCGTCATGTTGGCGCGGCCGTGCGAGTCCGAGGCCCCGAAGCGGACCGACCGGATGATGCCCGCGAGGAAGGTGACGTAGTTGTCCAGCAGGTCGGCCTTGAGCTCGCCCTGCCGGTTGAGCGCGCTCACCATGTAGAGGCCGAGGACGTCGGCCTTCTCCTCCTCGAGCGCGTTGTGCCGCTCCTTGAGCGCCTGCCGCACCGTGCCCCGCCCGTTGATGGTCTGCTTGATCCCGAGCCCGTGCGCGACCTCGTGGAACATGGTGTTCTCGAAGAAGGCATCGAAGGTGATGTGGCGCTGCTGGTCGGGCGCGATCAGCGCGTCGGCCAGCGGGACCAGGATGCGGTCGAACTTGGCGCGCATCGCGTTCTTGAGCTGGAGGCGCCGGGTGCCCTTCCGGAGCTGCACTTCCTCGTCGTTCGGCAGGTTGATCGCGATGGTCTTGCCGCCGGCGTTCGCCTGGCCCGCGTAGTACACCACGTCATAGGCGTTGAGGTCGGAATCGGTCCCCGGCGTCTCTCGGCGGTAGGCGTCGGGCACCGGCAGGCCGCGCTGGAGGGCCGGCAGCATCGCCGCGTAGCGAGACAGCCGGGCGCTCCAGTCCAGATCCTTGATCAGGACGTAGGACTCGTGCGCCGTCTTCACCCCCGCCAGCTCGTCGTCGTAGGTCTCGGTCGGCCCGACCACGATGTCGAGTCGGTTGTGGCGCATGTCGAGCCACGCGAAATCGCTCGCACGGTAGTCGTCCGTCTCCAGGGCGCGGGCGCGGGTCTCCAGGTAGCGCCGAAGCCCCGGATCCTCCGCCAGCGCCGCCGCGGCGCGGAGCCGGGCCGCCGCGCGCGCGGTCGGTGCGGCGAACGCCGAGTGGTAAGGGACCGCCGTGAGCCGGCCCGCCGAGTCCCGTCGCACGAGGGTGTAGGCGCCCTTGAGGGCCGGGTCGCCGGCGGCCGCGGAATCGAGCGTCGCGGCCGTAAGGTCGGCGGGGTAGAAGGCGGCACCCTTCGCGCGCGGGCCCACGCCCGGCACGAACGGCTCGTTGCCGGCGAGCCGGTCCCAGGGGCCGTAGTTGATCTCGACCAGGCGGCGGAGGGACGAGTCGGAGATCGAGGCGAGGAGCGAGTCGCGCTCCGGGTACACCTCCTGCCAGTAGATCGTGTCCATCTCGCGCGCGGCGTCCATCAGGAGGGGCAGCATCTGACGCTCCTTCGCGCTGAGCGGCGCCAGGTCGGCGCTCAGGCGAACCGTGGCGTAGCGGGCCACGCGCTCGGCTGCCGTCGCGGTCGCCGTGGCCCCAGCCGAGTCCGCGACATGCGTGGCCGGGGCCCGGTCTCCCGGCGACGCGCAGGCGCACATGGCTCCGAGTCCCGCCGCCGCCCAGCCCGCGGCCCTCATCGTCCCTCGACCACGCGCTCGCCCGGCGTGTGCCGGCCCGCGCGGCCCTGGCCCGGATGCGCCTTCGCCTCCTGGAAGCGCTCGCCCTTGAGGCGCACGTAGGTCACGAAGGTCTCGTACTCCTCCTCGCTCAGCGCGTCGGCGATGCCCGGCACCAGCCCCTTCACCAGCGTGATCCGCTCGAGCACGCTCAGGCCCTTGGCCTCGTCCACCAGCCGCCGCAGCACCGGGTGGTTCATCCAATCCGTTTCCTGGCTGGTCGTCATAACGCGCGCTCCATGCTGAGGTCAGCTCGTTGACTGGAGAAGCTGCTCCACGTAGGGACGCTGCTCCGGGTTTCCGTTCACGCGCAACCACTCCTCGAACAGTGCCCGGCTCTCGTTCGCCAGGATGCCACCCACGATGCGGGGCATGCCGTTGTCCGGGCTCCGCGGCGGGGCCACCCGTCCCGTGCCGGCGTCGGCCGGCGCCCTGAGCCCGTAGGCAATCACATCCACGGCGGTCTCCATGGCCGCGCCGGTGCACATGACGCAGGGCTCGAGGGTCGAGACCAAGAGGAGGTCCCGCGCGCCCACCGGAATCCGGGCACCCGCGTCGTCGAAGGCCGCCATCTCCGCGTGGGCCGTGCGGATCCCGCCCGTCGCCATCCGGTTCCAGCCCCGCCCGATCACGGTGCCGTCGCCCCGCGCCAGGACGGCGCCGATCGGCGCGTCGCCCGCCGCGAGACCCTCGCGTGCGGCGGCCAGCGCCTCGCGCATCAGCGAGTCGAGGAGCGGCTGGTCCACCGGCACCGGGCCCGGCGCAGCCACCGACAGGGCCTCGTCCAGATGATCCAGCAGGTCACCCGTGTCGCGCCAGACGCCCCGGGTGCCGGCTCGCATGAGCGTCTCCACGTCATTGCCACCCGAGCGGACGCCCAGGCACGCGACGCCCGCCCCCCGGCAGGCCTCGGCGTCGAAGACGGTATCACCCACCATGGCGCACTGGGTCGGCGCCAGGGCGAGCCGCGCGACCGCCGCCTGCACGATGTCGGGGGCGGGCTTGCTCTCCTCCGCGTCGTCGGCGCTGGTGGACTGGTCGGCCAGCTTCCGGAAGTCGGTGCCGGCGCTCCGGAAGAGGCCGTCCAGCTGCTCGCCGCTGCTCGACGTGGCGAGTGCCGTCCGGATGCCGCGGCGGCGAAGCTCCGCGAAGAGCTCCTCAGCCCGGGGCAGGACCGGAAGCCGGGTACGTCCGGCCAGCCGGAGGAACTCCTCCGTCTGGGCCTTCCTGAGCGCATCCCCGTCCTTCCGGTCGGCGGCGCGCCCCAGGATGGACGGGACCAGCTTGTCGCCGCCCTTGCCGATCTCCGCGCTCACCCGGTCGGCCGCGATCCGGTAGCCGAGCCGCGCGAAGGCCGCGACCCAGGCCTCGACATGCGCGGGATTGCTGTCCACCAGCGTGCCGTCGATGTCGAAGATGACCGCGTCGAGCGCCATCGCGGAACATACGCCGCCCCGGGCCGGCTGTCATGCGCCGGAAACACGAGCGCCCGCCGGAGGCGGGCGCTCGGAGGAGGGAGACGGGCGGGGCTCAGGGCTCGCCCAGACGCACCCGCTCCACGAAGTGGTCCGGCTTCCGGTTGGCAAAGACCCGCTGGATGCCGAGGGTCACGATGTGCCCCGCGCCTGCGCTCTTGAGCGCCGCCCGGAGCTCGGCCTCAGTGCGCACCGGCTTCCCTTCGACGGTCTCGATGATGTCGGCGGCACCGCGACCCTGCGCGGGCGTGACCAGGTTGAGGTCGTAGGCCGGCCCGCCCGGCGCGATGTCGGTGACCATCACGCCGCGCGTCGTCCGCGG
>JAICVB010000079.1 GCA_025935545.1 Gemmatimonadales bacterium | reverse complement strand
TTCGAGGTCCAGATCCGGACGCGCGAGATGCACCGGACGGCCGAGTACGGCATCGCGGCGCACTGGGTCTACAAGAGCGACCGGCCCGACGAGCTCGACGCGCAGCTCAGCTGGTTCCGCCAGCTCCTCGAGCTGCAGCAGGACACGCACAGCCCCGAGGAGTTCCTCGAGTTCCTGAAGATCAACCTTTACCAGGACGAGATCTTCATCTTCACGCCGCAGGGCGACGTCAAGCGGCTGCCGAAGGGCGCCACGCCGATCGATTTCGCGTTCATGGTGCACACCGAGGTCGGCCTCAAGTGCCAGGGAGCCAAGGTGAACGGCCGCATCGCGCCGCTCCACCGCGAGCTCAAGAACGGGGACGCGGTCGAGATCCTCACGAGCCCCAACGCGCGGCCCAGCCGGGACTGGCTCAACCACGTCCGGACGGCCCGCGCGCGACACAAGATCAAGCAGTGGATCCGGCACGAGGAGGAGACCGTCAGCCTCGCGCTCGGTCGCGAGATCCTGGCGCGCGAGCTCCGGCGCCGGCGGCTCGACGCGCCCGACGACGAGCGCCTTGCCCGCGCGGCCGCGACGCTGTCGCTGGCGGACGGTCGCGGGCTCGAGATCGCGGTGGGGCGGGGGGACGTGCCCATCGGCCAGGTGATCCGCGCCCTGTACGCCGACCTGCCGGCCGACGAGATCCAGGAGCCGCGGCCCACCGTGTTCGGCCGCGTGATCGACCGCATCCGGCTGGGGCGCGGCATCAAGATCCAGGGCGTGGACGGGCTCATGGTGCGGTACGCCCAGTGCTGCCAGCCCGTGCCGGGCGATCCCGTCGTCGGCTACGTCACGCAGGGTCGCGGCATCTCGATCCATCGCGCCGACTGCCCGAACCTGCTCACCCTCTCGGCCGACGACCGGCGGGTGGATATCGACTGGCAGGAGAGCGCCGGCGAGTCGTTCGCGGTGCGGCTGGTGGTGAGCGCGGAGGACCGGCGCGGACTGTACGCGGACATCATGGAGGCGGTGAGCCAGACGGGCACCAACATCCGCGGCGCCGATCTCCATTCGAAGGATGGCTCGGTCTTCGGCACCATCTTCGTCGAGGTGGACAACCTGACCCACCTGGCCAAGGTGCTCAAGTCGGTGCGCAAGGTGAAGGGCGTGAGCGAGATCGAGCGGCGCGAGGCGGCGAACCCGAGCAGTGGCGCCGCGTGAGCGGGCGGTGGATCGTCAAGACCGAGCCGTCGTCGTACTCGTGGGCGACGCTCGAGCGGGAAGGCCGCACGGCGTGGGATGGCGTCAGGAACGCGCAGGCGCTCATCCATCTGCGGGCGATGCGGACCGGCGATCCCGTGCTGGTCTATCACTCGGGTGCCGACAAGGCGCTGGTGGGACTCGCGCGCGTCGCGCGCGGGCCCTATCCCGATCCGGCGGCCGGTGATCCGAAGCTCGTGGCCGTGGATCTCGCGGCGGAGCGGCCGCTGGGCCGGCCGGTGACCCTCGCGGCGATCAAGGCGAGCGGGAAGTTTCCGGGGCTCGCCCTGGTGCGGCAGGGACGGCTGTCGGTGCTGCCGGTGAGCGCGGTGGAGTGGAAGGGGCTGATGAAGCTGGCGGGGGAGTGACCACCTGCATCGCTCCCCCGCCCAGGATCAGACGACCGTACAACAGCCGTTCGTACACCGGATCCAGATCTTCTCATCATCATTGGACCACCGCCAGCGAGCGGTGCCGGGAATCCTGATCTCGGGGTGCTGTTCCTTCATGACGCAGTGATAGAAGGTGTTCGTCTCGTCGGCTCCGGGGGCCGGCCGAATCCGGGCAAACCACTTTCGGGCCGTTTCACCTCCGGGACGCGAATCGGCATCGCTGATCTTGCACCGCTGCAGCGTTGTGTCCGGCAAGCCTGGGCAGGATGTGCCCTGACACAGCGCGATTTCCGTGTAGCCCCGGTTCAGGTGCAAGCCTTTTTGATACTTATCCAGCGAGCCATCCATGTATACGAGAGCGGACTGGACCCAGCCCCCGAAATCTGAGAGCGACACCTGGTCCAGCTGAGGGTGGGGGAAGATTCTCGCCAGCACCGCTGGCCGCAACTGTCTCTTGCCTCCCACGGTGATCACCTCGGCCAGGTCCTGCTGGTCGTACCACCCCATCACTTCCTTAACGCGGTGCTGGTGGTCGGGTGGGCCGACCGGCCCCGCGATCGGGGTGAACTCCGGTACCTCCGACGGATTCGGCGGCACCTCACCACTGCCTCCGAACTGGCACCAGTTCGAGCCGCACTTGATGCCGAAGTAGTGATGGTGTGCCGCGGGGTCCCACTGCCAGCGTGCCACCCTCGGATAGTCGCGGTCACCGAGCGGTTCGGGCGGTCTCGGGGGGTAGCTCGCGGGCAGGGTGACGGACTGCCCTTGCTTCCCGTTCCTGTCCGAGCAGTCCGGCGTCGCTCCAACGAATGTGACCGTGGCTGACCAGCTGCCTCCCTCTGATGACAGCCAGACGCAGCTGAAGCCCTCCGGAAAATTGAGGAGCCCGGCGGTGTACGCGCCTGGCCCGAAATTTCGGATCACCGCCCTCGGCGTCACCTTGTCCGTCGAATCCGGCGCTCGATCCGAGGAATCCCTGAGCGCAAAGTCGCGAGTCACGAAGATGCCAACCAGTGGGCCATACCCGGCCGGATCGCCCGTCGCGAGCTCTTGGCAATCGTGAAACTCGGGGATCGACGCGATCTTGCCGACCAGACCGTATTCCCGGGCTTCTGGCAAGGCGCAGGGCACTTCAGCCGTGTGGCGCACGGCTGAACCGTCCTCCGGAGCCCTGATGCGCGAGCAGGCGACGGCTGCCACCCCTATCACCGAGAGCAGAACTGTCTCGACCCGCACGGCTCCTCGCTTCATTGATCGGCGCTCCATGTCTCCTCCTCCTGGGACCGGGAAACCTCCATCGACACACGGCAGCCTGTCTCTTATCCGCCATCCGCAAGTGGCCGCAGGAATCCGTCGGCATCGCCCCACAGAATGCGCACCGCGCGCGCCCAGACCCGACCGTCGTCCGGATGGCCGAGGCGGTCCGCGAGGATCGACCGAAGGGCCATCGCACGCACCAGCGCTGCCGCGGCCACGGGATTGTCGATCATTTCGGGAGCAGCGCGCGGCAGGGATTCCAGCGTAGGATCCATCCGATCGGCTGCGCCGGCCTCATCCCCCAGTCGTGCCAGCAGCCAGGCCTCCGGATACAACCCCTCGAGCGATACGTCGGCGGGATCCACCGCCTCGTGGGAGCGGCCGGATTGCGCCAGGAGCCTGAGCGCCGTCAGGCGGTCGCCGCGGGCGTGCGCGGCCATGGCATCGATGAGCGGGTCACCATGCCCAGCCAGCGTCGCGATGGCCGCAGCCCGGTGCGTCGGGTAGGCGAGCGTGGCTGACCGCCCGAGCCATCCGAGCCGCTCACTCTCCTGATCGTCATCGGCCACGTCTCGTGCGATCGCTCCGGTCACCTTGCGCTCGTATACGTCGAGGCTCTCGGCCGGCCCGCCCAGCGCGCTGAACATGAGAAGCGGCAGGGCGAGGCCCGCAAGCGGCGGTGCGACCGACCACTCTCCGGCGGCCCCAGGAAGTCGCGCGAGCGGCCAGACGACATGTCCACGGCCGGTGAGCATACCGAGACTCATGAGGCCGAGGGCCGTGGCAGCGGTCGGCGTCGTCGTCGCCAGAATGGAGTCCGCGAGCCGGCGGGCGTGGAGCAGCTCAATGGTGTCGAGCGGCAGCGCGCGGCGGACGCGCAGGAAGACCTCCGCCACCGCCAACTCGGTCCGCCGGTCGGCCGCGACCGCGAGCGACCGGGCCTTGAGCAGCGTGTCGAGCGCGGTGCGCTCCTGCAGCAGCGAAAGGGCGACCGCGAGCGCTTCGTACGCGTCGCTGTTGTGCGGATCCTCCGTCGTCCAGGTACGCGCTATGTCCAGGAACAGCGCCCGCTGGTGCCGCATGGCGGCGGCTCGGCTCCCCCGGTTGGGCGAGGCGCCGGGGCGAAGCTCCATCACCTCCCGGAGCGGAGCCGGCACGTAGGCGAGCGTGTCGCCCAGCCAGCCGGGATAGGCTGCGTAGCGCGCGGAATCGGGGTACATGCCGAACCCGGCGCGGAGCTGGGATCCAGTCGTTACGAACAGGCGTCTCAGTCCCTCGAATGAGCCCGACTTGAGCCCGCTCAGCGTCGAGGGGAGCAGTCGAAAGGCGTGCTGGTAGGCCGCGAGCGCGGAGTGATAGCTCGTTCGGAACCGGTAGCCGGTCGGACTTCCCGAATCCCGCATGACGGTCGAGTCAGCGTGCTGGCAGTCTGCCGACCCGTACCAGCCGACGAAGTCCTCCGGCCGGACCGCGGTCAGTCGCGCCCACGCAGCGCAGGCGGCCACGAGATCGCCATCGGCGCGCGCCAGGAGGGGCCTCAGCATCATCGTATCCGCCGACACCA
Source organism: Gemmatimonadales bacterium (assembly GCA_025935545.1). GTDB lineage: Bacteria > Gemmatimonadota > Gemmatimonadetes > Gemmatimonadales > GWC2-71-9 > JAICUF01. The sequence goes on along the minus strand of JAICVB010000079.1, from coordinate 6,072 downwards.
GTGAAGCCTGGCCCGAGGCCGCGCGCGTCACCGCCGACTGCCACTGCGCAACCGGAACGCCCGCCCAGGAGCGCACCAGGGCCAGCCAGAGATCGGCAGCGGCATAGCGCGGATCGTGCGCACCCGCCGCCGCGAACGCGGAGTCGGCGGCGTCGAGGTCCCAGCGCTCCATTGCGGCCACGCCCCGGAGAAATTCCTGGCGGGCGGGAAGGGAAAAACTCCCCCCGCCGCCGCCTGCGTGAAGCCCGCGGGCCGGACGGCGAAGCAGCAGTCGCTCGGCGATAATGGCAAAGGCGGAGTCCGCATCCGCCAGATCGGGCCGGAGGAGGGCCGTGGAATCGGCGAGCACTGTGTTGTCGCGGGTGGAGTAGAGCGCTGCGTGCAGGCGCAGGGTCCCGTCGGGCGCGCGAAAGAAGTCCCCGCGGAAGTACCGACCGGCTCCGGCGGCCGCCGCGACACCCTGCGCCGCGGCGCTCGTCAGGTGAGCGGCCCCTCGACGGGCGAGGATCTCCCGCATCTCGAGGACGCCGGCGACGCTCACGCCCTGCCAGCGCGCCACCGCATCCCGAAACGATTGATCCGCGCTGGCACTCGCGCGAACCTGAGCGTCTCCTTCGATGGGCAGAACGGCGTACCGCGTCGTGTCCAGGCGCGCGAGATTCGCCGCGCCATCAGGCCGGCCTAGCGCGGCCGCTCCCCACCAGACCGCCGCGCCGACCAGCGCAGTCAGGCCCACAGCCACAGGGAGCCTCGCCACTTGACGTCGCGGCCGCTCGACCGACGCCGATATTCGCGACGCCGTCGTCGCAGCCAGCAGGTCGTCCAGCGCGTTCGCCATCTGCTCCGCGTCCGCGTACCGGTCCGCCGGCACTTTCTGCAGCGCCCGCGTCACCACCGCAGCCACCTCGGGCGAGAGGCCCGGCCTCACGGTCTCGAGCGGCGGCACCGCATCGAGCGCATGCCGCGCCAGAATCGCCCGCGCGCTCGATCCGGTAAACGGCGGATCACCCGCCAGCATCTGGTAGAGCACGCATCCGAGCGCATAGATGTCCGCGCGCCCGTCCGGTCCGCGGCCGCCTGCCAACTCGGGCGCCATGTACGCGGGCGTGCCGATCAGCAGTCCGGAATCGGTGAGCGTGACGTCATCCGCGGCCCGACTCACGGCCCGGGCGATTCCGAAATCGGCGACCACGGCCGAGCCGGACTCGAGCAGGATGTTGCCCGGCTTGATATCGCGGTGGAGCACGTTGTGCACGTGGGCGTAGGCCAGCGCCCGCGCCACGTCGCGCGCGATGCGAAGCGCCTCGGCGATCGGCAGGGCGGCCGCTTCCGTCAGCCGCGTCCGAAGCGTGTCGCCTTCGGCATAGGGCATCAGGTAAAACAGGGCATCCCCGGCTTCGCCGGACTCGTACAACGGCAGGATGTTCGGGTGGGTGAGGCGGGCGGCGAATGCGATCTCGCGCAGGAACCGCTCGCGCCCAATCGACGCCGCCAGCTCGGGGTGGAGGACCTTCAGCGCCACGTCACGCCCATGCTTGGCGTCGTGCACGAGGTACACGGTCGCCATCCCGCCCCGGCCCAGCTCGCGTTCGACACGGAAGCGGGTCCCGAAGCTTTGCGACAAGGCGGCGCGCAGGTCAGTCGGCAAGCTGCCGACTCCGGCTGTTGTGGGGATGGGTCAGAATGCATCGCGCTCGCGAAACCGGCAAGCCTGCACCCTGGCCATGCCGGCTCCCGAAAGTTTCCCGAAGCGCCTATATTACGGCATGCCGTCCCCCCGGTTCGAGGTCATCGCTCCCTTCCAGCCCGCCGGCGATCAGCCGAAGGCGATCGCCGAGCTGCTCGCCGGCCTCCGGCGCGGCGAGCGGTACCAGACGCTGCTGGGTGTCACCGGCTCGGGCAAGACGATGACGCTGGCGCACACCATCGCGCAGTACGGCAAGCCCACCCTCGTCCTCTCCCACAACAAGACGCTGGCGGCGCAGCTCTACGGTGAGCTGCGGCAGTTCCTGCCGAAGAACGCGGTCGAGTACTTCGTCTCGTACTACGACTACTACCAGCCCGAGGCCTACGTTCCCTCGACCGACGTGTACATCGAGAAGGACGCGTCGATCAACCAGGACATCGAGAGCCTCCGCCTCCGCGCCACCACCAGCCTGGTGGAGCGCGAGGACGTCGTGATCGTCGCGACGGTGAGCGCGATCTACGGCCTGGGCGACCCGGTGGAGTACCGGAAGCTCATGGTGCAGGTGCAGACGGGCGAGGAGCGCGGGCGCGACGCCATCCTGTCGGACCTGGTCCGCATCCAGTACGGCCGGAACGACACCGCGTTCGAGCAGGGCAGCTTCCGCGTGCGCGGCGATTCGATCGAGATCTTTCCCGCCTACGCCGAGCAGGCGATCCGGATCGAGCTCTGGGGCGACCAGGTGGAGCGCATCAGCAAGATCCACCCGCTCACCGGCGAGACGATCAGCGTGCTCGACCAGTGCGCCATCTTCCCGGCCAAGCACTTCGTCACCGAGCGGCCGACCATCGAGCGCGCGGTCACCGCCATCAAAACGGAGCTGGCCGAGCGGCTCACCGAGCTCCGGAGCGCGGGCAAGCTGCTGGAGGCGCAGCGGCTCGAGTCGCGCACCAGCTTCGACCTCGAGATGCTGCTGGAAGTGGGCACCTGCGCCGGCATCGAGAACTACTCGCGCCACCTCACCGGCCGGCTGCCCGGCGAGCGGCCCGCCTGCCTCTTCGACTACTTCCCGGCCGACTTCCTGGTGGTGGCGGATGAGTCGCACGTGACGCTGCCGCAGATCGGCGGAATGTTCAACGGCGACCGGGCCCGGAAGCTCACCCTCGTCGAATACGGGTTCCGGCTCCCGTCGGCCCTCGACAACCGGCCGCTCCAGTTCGACGAATTCATGGCGCTGGTTCCGCAGATGATCAACGTCTCCGCCACGCCGGGCGACTTCGAGCTGGGCCTGTCGGGCGGAGCGGTGGTGGAGCAGATCATCCGCCCGACCGGGCTGGTCGATCCCGAGGTGGAGGTGCGGCCGGTCCGCGGCCAGGTCGACGACCTGCTCAACGAAATCCGGCTCCGCGAGGCGCGCCAGGAGCGCGTGCTCGTCACCACGCTCACAAAGCGGATGGCGGAAGACCTCACCGACTACCTCCAGCAGGCCGGCGTGCGGGTGCGCTACCTCCATTCCGACATCGACGCGATCGAGCGCATGGAGATCCTGCGCGGGCTCCGGCTCGGCGATTTCGACGTGCTGGTCGGGATCAACCTGCTCCGGGAGGGGCTCGACCTGCCGGAGGTCTCCCTGGTCGCCATCCTCGACGCCGACCAGGAGGGCTTCCTCCGCTCCGACCGCTCGCTGGTGCAGACCATCGGCCGCGCGGCGCGCCATGTGAACGGCCGGGCCATCATGTACGCCGATCGCATCACCGGCTCGATGCAGCGTGCCGTCGAGGAGATGGACCGGCGCCGCAGCATCCAGCAGGCGTGGAACCTGGAGCACGGCATCACGCCGGTCTCGATCGTGAAGTCGCTCGAGCAGGTGCGCCTCTCCACTCACGTGGCCGACGCGCGCACCGAGAAGCCCGAGCCCCGCGCGGAGAAGCGGCCCGACCTCAGCGACCCCGCGCGCCGCGCCGCGCTCATCCAGAAGCTCGAGCGGCAGATGCGCGAAGCCGCCGCCAACCTCGAGTTCGAGGCGGCGGCACTCCTGCGCGACCAGCTCAACGAGCTCAAGGCGGCGTCGGCGCCCGACGTGGAGCGCGGCGGGCGGGTGCGCCGCCGCGCCTGACCCCGATCCCCCGCATGCGGCGCGACCTCACCGAGCGGGAACTCGCAGAGGAAGGAGAGCGGATCGGCCGCGCCCTTCCGCCGCGGTCGGTCCTCCTCCTCGAAGGGGAGCTGGGAGCGGGGAAGACGACGCTGGTGCAGGCGATCGCCCGCGGGCTCGGGGTCGAGCGTCCCGCCACCAGCCCGACCTACGCCCTGGTCCATCACTACCAGGGCCGCCGCGGGCCGGTGTACCATCTCGACTGCTATCGCCTGCGGCACGAGGACGAGGCGGCCGATCTCGACTGGGAGACGCTGCTCCGCGACGGCGACGCCCTCCTCATCGAGTGGCCCGAGCGTGCCGGCGCCTGGGTTCCCGCGCCCACCCGGCGGTTTCGGCTCTCGCACCTCGGCGACCCGACCCGCCGGGGGCTCGAGGCCGAATGACCTGGCTCGCGATCGACACCGCGACGGCCCGTGCCTCCGTCGCCGCAGGCACCTCGGCGGCGGACGCGGTGGAGGAGACGCTCGACGGTGCGCGCCAGCATGCCCGCGCGCTCATCCCGATGGTCGAGCGGGTCCTGGCACGACGCGGCGCGGCGCTCGGCGACGTCGAGGGGATCATCGTGGCCGACGGGCCGGGGAGCTTCACAGGGCTCCGGGTGTCGGCGGCCTTTGCCAAGGCGCTGGTGGATGCGCGCGGGCTGGCCCTCAGGACCGCGCCGTCGCTCCTCGCACGCGCGGCGGCGGCCGATGCCTCTGCCGCCGGCGCGGGAGGGCTGGCGACCGCCGCACTGCTCGCGACCGCCGACGCCCTCCGGGGCGATCGCTACGCCGGGGCGTGGCGCTTTCCCGCGGGCCGCGTCGAGACGCTGCTCGCGCCGCGGGTCATCCGGGCCGATGCCCTCGCCGACCTCGCGGCCGGGCTCGGGGCCCGCCTCGTGGGCGACGAGCCTGCCAGTGCCCGCTGGCTGCTCGAGCTCATGCGTCGGGACGGCGGCACCACGCGGGTGGATCACGTTCAGTCCTGGGAGCCGGTCTATGGTCGTCCCGCCGAAGCGCAGGCCAAGTGGGAGCGCGAGCACGGACACGGACTGCCGGATCCGGCCGGCGCGGCCGGCTGACGTCGCTGCCCTCGCGGCGCTGGAGCAGCGCTGCTTCAGCGATCCATGGAGCGAGGCGAGCTTCCGCGAGTCCGTGGAGGGAGGGTGGAGCTTCGGGCTCGTGGCGGAGACCGACGAGGGTGTCGCCGGCTACCTCATCGCGCGGGAGGCGGCGGGGACGGGCGAAATCCTGAACCTGGCGGTGGCCCCGGAGGCGCGGCGGGGCGGGATTGCGTGGCGGCTCCTCCAGGCGGGACTGGCGACACTCGCAACGCGCCGTGTCGAAGAGGTCTTTCTCGAGGTGCGGGCGTCGAATCTCGCCGCCCAGGCGCTCTACCGCCGGGCCGGCTTCCGGCCGGTGGGCCAGCGCGCCGCCTACTACCGGAGTCCACGCGAGGACGCGCTGGTGCTCCGCCGCGAGGTGACTGCCGGCTGAAACGGTGATGCGGGCGGTGTTTTGGTTGAAGCGAGGATTTGCGCGGTCTATATTCTGCGCGGGTCCATGATGTTCATGACCCGAGAACCCCGGAGGTACCTGTGAGCCGCAGCCTGAACAAGGTCACCCTGATCGGCAACCTGGGCGCCGACCCCGAAGTGCGGAGCACCGCCAACGGCTCCCGCGTCGCCACGCTGTCGATCGCCACGAGCCGGCAGTGGAAGAACCAGGCCGGCGAAAAGCAGGAGAAGACGGAGTGGCACCGCGTGGTCCTGTGGAACAACAAGGTGTCCAACCTGGCCGACATCGCCGAGCGCTACTGCAAGAAGGGCGACAAGGTGTACGTCGAGGGGAGCATCGAGTACCGCTCGTGGCAGGACCGCGAGGGCCAGACGCGCTATACCACCGAGATCAACGGCCGCGAGCTCATCCTGCTGTCCGGCCGGGGCGACAGCTCGGAGTCGTTCACGCCCTCGAAGGTCGGGGCGGCGGCGGCCGGCGGTGCCCCCCGCAAGGAGGAGTCGCTCGAGGACTTCCCCGAGGCGCTCGACGCGGAGGACGACGACCTGCCGTTCTGAGCCCGCGGAGGCGGGCGCCGATGGGCGCCCGCCCCTCCCAGGCCCGCCGCGGGCCGCCAGAGTTCCCGCCCTTCGCATACCCCTGCGCACCACGCGACCCACCCCCGCGTCCGCAAGCGAAACGTTGCCAACAGGTTAGCCTCGCTCTTTGCGGGTCCTTCCACTGGCGAGGAAATT
>JAICVB010000107.1 GCA_025935545.1 Gemmatimonadales bacterium | reverse complement strand
GGCGCCAGGTTGGCGTCCAGGAGAAGGGCGTGAGCGCGCTCGAGTCGCTCCTCTTCGCCAAGTACCAGATGTACCGGAATGTCTACTGGCACCATGCCGTGCGCGCCGCCACCTGCATGTTCAAGCGCGCCGCCCGCGATGCCGTGCGGCAGGGCGCGGTGAGCATGGAGGCCGTGGGGGACCTCACCGACGACGGGCTCATGGAGCTGCTGCTCCGGGAGGACCGCACCGGACTCGCCGCGGCGGTGCGGGCGCGCCGGCTCTTCAAGCGCGCGCTCGATCTCCCCGCCACCGAGGTGGCGGAGTCGGTGGACTCGTGGGCGGCGGACGATCCCGATCTGGTGGAGGAGGTGGAGGACGCGCTCGCGCGGGAGGTGGGACTGGAGCCGGGGGAGCTGCTGCTGGACTTTCCGACCCGCTCGTCCATGCTCGCGGTGGACCTGCCGCTCCGGACCCGCGCGGGCGGCGTCGAGCAGCTGACCGACGAGGGCCGCGCCGGCCAGCTGGGCCTGCCACGGGTGGCCGATGAGCTCTACCGGAGCGCGCGGCGGCTCCGCATCTTCGCCGCCCGTCCCCCGAGCCGCGACCTGGCGGGTGCGGTCGCGCTCCTGCGCCTGCCGGCTGCCGAGGTCCACGGCCGCCTGGCCCGCGGCGGCGCCCTGCTCAGCGGCCAGGCGTCTCCCGCGCGACCGAGCGCATGAAGGCGTCGAAGACATCGGGCCGCCACCAGCGGCGGCTCGCCCGCATCTCCGCGAGCGCGGCCTCACGGGGCATCGCCGCCCGGTAGCTCCGCGTCGTCGTGAGGGCGTCGTAGACGTCCACGATGCAGATGATCTGGGGGTCGAGCGGGATCTCGTCGCCCCGCAGCCGGTCGGGGTAGCCGCTCCCGTCGTACTTCTCGTGATGCCACCGGATGATCGGCTTGAGGTCCCACGGGAACTCGACCGAGGCCAGCAGCTCGAGCCCGTACATCGGGTGCCGCTGCATGATGACGAGCTCCTCGTCGGTGAGCCCGCCCGTCTTGTTCAGGATCTCGTGGGGGACGCGCACCTTCCCCACGTCGTGGAGGTAGGCGCCAAGGCGAACGGTGGTGCATCGCTCGTCGTCGAGCCCCATCGCGCGGGCCACCGCCACCGCGTACTCCGCCACGCGCTCGCAGTGGCCGAAGGTGTAGGTGTCGGCCGATTCGATCGACCGCCCCCAGTTCCGCACCACGCTCCGGTAGGTGCTCTCGAGATCCAGGACCTTCCCCGCCACGTCCACCAGGTCCACCCGCGCGTCGAGCCGGCTGAAGAGGCGGTGCGCCACGTTGAGGAGCCGGAGCGCGTCCTGGTTCCGGCCCATGTCCTGGTAGAGCCGCGCCAGCTCGCGCGATGCCTCCGCCTCGCTCAGCACCGAGCGATTCCCGCTCGCCAGCTCGATCGCCGCGCGGAGCCGCGCCTCGGCCAGCGCGGGCCGCCCCGTCTCCCGGAAGACGATGCCGAGAATCTTGTAGGCGTCGGCCTTGTCGAGCCGCGCGCCGAGCCGGTCGAAGATCGCCAGCGCCGCCTCGGCGCTCGACCGCGCGGCGTCGTAGCGCTGCCGCGCGACGTGCACCTCCGAGTAGTTGAGGAGGCAGAGGCCCTGCAGGTGCACGTCGTCGAGCCGCTCCGCGATGGCCAGGCTCTCGCGGAAGTACGCCTCCGCATCGTCCCAGAGTGTCCGGTCCGAGCAGATCATGCCCAGGTTGTGGTAGGCGATGGCACAGCTCCGGTCGTCGCCCGATGCCCGGCTCGCGGCGAGGGAGCGCTCGTAGTGGTCGAGCGCCGCGGAGAGCTGGCCCTGGATGTTGGCGAGGATGCCGAGGTTCTGCTCGATGCGGGCGACGAGGATGGGCTCCCCGCCGGCCAGCGCGAGTGCCCGCTGGAAGCCGTCGCGCGCCGCGGGGATGTCACCAGCCTCGAGGGCCAGACCGGCCAGCGCGTTGACGGCCTCCGCCATCAGGGGCTCATCGGCCAGAGCGGCGGAGGCGGCGAGACTCTCCTCGTAGAGGGCGCGCGCCCTCGCGTGCTCGGTCCGCAGGTGATGGATGACGCCGAGCCGCCGGAGGGCCTCGGCCCGGATGGCGCCGTCGCCGGGGCGGCACAGGTCGATCGCCTCCTGATAGCCGTGCATGGCCTCGGCGTGGCGTCCGCCCCGGTCGTGCTGGCGCGCCTCCTGGAGGGCGGCCGCGGGGTGCCGCGGCTGGGAGGTATCGGTGCGGGTGACGGTCACGGCTGCTCCGGCTAGGAACGTCAGGGAGCCGGAAGCGGGGCAATCGATGGGCCACGGGGAGACGAACCCCGGGAGCAGGAGGCGGCGGGCCGGCACCGACCGACGTCGGCGCCCTGCGGGAGGGGCTGGCACAATGCGGCGCGGGAGCGCCGCCGTCAGGAGCCGGGGATCTGCGGGCTGGGGGTGCCGGTGAGGCTGTGCTCGCCGGTGCGGGTCTCGATGGTGTCGATCCGGACCACGATGGCGGTGATGTTGTCGAGCCCGCCCCGCCGGTTCGCCTCGGTGATGAGACGGTCCACCCAGCGCTGGGGGCCGCCCTCGGACTGGAGGATCCGGATCAGCTGCTCGTCCTCCAGCATCCCGGTGAGTCCGTCGGAGGCGAGGAGGACGATGTCGCCCTCCTCGAGGGTGCCGGAGTAGATGTCCGGCGTCACGTCCATGCCGGCGCCGACGCAGCGGGTGATCACGTTGCTGTAGGGATGGACCCGCGCCTGCTCGGGGGTGAGGAGGCCCGCGTCCACCTGCTCCTGCACGTACGAGTGGTCCTTGGTGAGCTGGACGAACTGGCCGTTCCGGAGGAGGTAGGCCCGGCTGTCGCCCACCTGGCCGATGACGTAGCGCTTCGGCTGCAGCACCAGGGCGGTGACCGTCGTGCCCATGCCGCGCTTGTCGTGCTCCTGCAGCGTGCGCGAGAAGATGGCGTCGTTGGCCGCGCGGATCGCCTGGCGGAAGCGCTCCGCGCCCTCCTGCTCGCTCAGGCCCCGGAGCGAGCCGATCTCGCGCGAGATGATGCGGACGGCCATCTCGCTCGCGACCTCACCCGCCGCGTGCCCCCCCATCCCGTCGGCAACGATGAAGATCCCGCGGTCGGCGAGCATCAGGTAATTGTCTTCGTTGCCCGATCGGACGATGCCGACATCCGTGCGGGCCGCGCAGGTGAAGTGCACGTGCCTCCGCTAGCTCAGCAGCATGAATGCGGCCGCCAGTGCTGCCGCGATGGTCAGCAGCACGACGATCAGCCCGACGGGCGACCGCTTCGGCGCCTCGACGGCCGGCCGCCGCACCCGCGGACGCGAGACTCGTGCCTCGGTCGCTCCTTCGGGCGCCCCCTCGCCGGCGTCCCGGCCGAGCGCGGGAAGCGAGCGGGTATCATCGGGGGCTCCGGCCGGCTCCTCGTCCAGGGGCTCGAACAGGAGCGCGACCTCGCCGAAACGCAGCGTCGCGCCCGGTGAGAGCGCGACGTCGTCGCGGACCCGCTCCTCGTCGACGAAGGTGCCGTTGGTGGAGCCCAGGTCCATCGCCATCCACACGCCGTCGCGCCGCTGCAGCTTCGCGTGCATCGTGCTCACGCTCGGGTCGGGCAGGACGACGTCGTTGTACTCGCCGCGCCCGATGCTCGCGACCGGCCCGCGAATCGGGAAGCGCGTCCCCTTGAGCGCCCCGCTCCGCGCGAGCAGCGACGCGAGCGGGGCCGCCGGCACCGGCTGCGACGGGAGCGGCGTGGCCGGGATGCCGTGCATCGTGTCGCTCAGGCGCTCGGCCGCGCCCGGCGGCGGGCCCTCGAGCGGCGCGTGGAACCGAAATTCGTCGGGGCCGACGCGGAGCACGTCCGCCCGCATCAGCGGGCGCGCCCCCTCCACCCGCACGCCGTTCACGAACGTTCCATTGGCGCTCAGGTCCACCACCACGTAGCCGCCGTCGGTGGCTCGGATCTCGGCATGGCGCCGGGAGACGTCGTCGCCGGGAACCACGACATCGGATCCCGCCTCCCGCCCGAAGACGAGGGGCTCCGGCCCGATGGGGTACTCCCGGCCATCGGTGAGGCAGACCACCCGGCCGCCCCGCGCCTTTGCCGCCGCGGGCACCTGGATGTCGGCCGTCGGCTCGGCGTCGATGGCGCCCTGCAGCTGCGTCCGGCCGATCCGGCGCGCGTCCACCACCAGGAGCTCCGCCTCGCCCACCCGCAGCTTGTCGCCGTGCAGGATGGGGGTCGGATCGTTCCCCAGGCGGACACCGTTGACGCTGACCTCCGCCCCCGGCAGGGCCCGCACCGCCGCACCGCCGTCGGCCCAGCCCTGCACGATCGCCTGCCGAGCCTCACCGCCCCCGGGCAGCACCACCGACGCGTCGGGTGCGGCACCGATCACCATCTCACCGACGGCGATCGGGTAGGTCCGTCCACCGACTTCGAGGTGCATCATGGGCATCCGGGTCCGGAAAATGGGCAGAATCCCGACAAACGTACCCGCACCAAACCGCCCCCCGCAAGCGACTTCACGCCGTCCGGCGGCCCTCCTCGCCGCGAAGCTGGAGCTGGTAGAGCCGCTCATAGAGCCCGCGCTGCGCCAGCAGGTCCCGGTGCGTCCCCCGTTCCCGCACCTCGCCGTGGTGCAGCACCAGGATCTCGTCGGCATGGAGGATCGTGCTCAGCCGGTGGGCGACGACGATGCTGGTCCGCCCCGCCATGAGCTCCGCCAGCGCCGCCTGGATCTGCGCCTCCGCCTCCGCGTCCACCGAGCTCGTGGCCTCATCGAGGACGAGGATCCGCGGATCACGCGCCAGCGCCCGCGCGAAGCTGAGGAGCTGGCGCTCTCCCACGCTCAGGCTGCGGCCTCGCTCGCCCAGGCGATGATGGAGGCCGTCGGGGAGACGCGCGATGAACCGGTCGGCCCCCACGCGGCGCGCCGCGGCGGCCGCCTCCGCCTCGCCGACCGGTGCATCGAGCACCACGTTGTGCAGGATGTCGCCCGCGAAGAGGAAGAGGTCCTGCTGCACGAAACCGATCAGCCCCCGGAGCGTCGCGGTCGAGAGCTGGCGGATGTCCACGCCGTCGATCGTGATGCGGCCCCGCTCCGGATCGTAGAACCGGAGCAGGAGGCTGATGATCGTCGTCTTCCCCGCCCCGGTGTGCCCGACCAGCGCGAGGGTCCGTCCCGGCGCCGCGGTGAACGAGACGTCCTGCAGCACCCAGGGGCCGTCCGCCGCATACCGGAACCAGACGGACTCGAAGCGGACCTCGCCCCGCACCGGCCGGGGGAGCGGCAGCGGACGCGCGGGCTCCGCCACCTCCACCGGCTCGTCCAGCAGCTGGAAGACGCGCTCGGACGACGCCATCGCCGCCTGGAACAGGTTCACCTTCTCCGACAGGTCCTGCAGCGGCTGGAAGAAGCGGCGGGTGAGCTGGATGAACGCCGCGAGCACGCCCACCGTCAGCGTGCCGCCGATGGCGCGGAGCCCGCCGTACCAGAGAAGGAGCGCGAGCGCCGCCGCGGTGAGCACCTCGATCACCGGAAAGAAGACCGCGTACACCGTGATCGAGCGGAGGTTGGCCGTCAGGTGGTCGCGATTGAGGGCGTCGAATCGTGCGGCCGAAGCCGCCTCCCGGTGGAAGAGCTGCACCAGCCGCATGCCCGACAGGTGCTCCTGCAGGAAGCTGTTGAGGCGCGCGAGGCGTGTCCGGATGTCGCGGAACGCCTGCCGCACCTGCCGGCGGAAGACGGTGGCGGTGAGCCAGACCAGCGGGATGACGGCGAAGGCGACGAGGGCCAGCCGCCAGTCGGTCACGAGCATCAGCGCCATGATGGCGACCAGCGTGAAGAGATCGCCGAAGATCGTCACGAGCCCGGCGGAGAAGAGCTCGTTGAGCGTCTCGATGTCGCTGGTCACCCGCGTCATGAGGCGGCCGACGGGGTGCGTGTCGTAGTACGCGATGCTGAGGCGCTGGAGGTGGGTGAAGACCGCGAGCCGGAGGTCGTACATCACCCGCTGGCCGATGAGCGTCGTGATGAGCGCCTGGCCGTAGTCGGCGAGGAACTCGAGGGCGAGCGAGGCCAGGTACACGCCGGCCAGCGTCGCGAGGAGCCCCGCATCGCGCGCCGGGATCGCCCGGTCGATCACGCGCCGGGTGAGCTCGGGGCCCACCAGCGCGAGCCCGGCGCTCAGCAGCAGCAGGGCGATCGCCCCCGCCACCGGCCACCCGTACGGCCGGAGGTAGCGGAGCAGCCGCCGGAGGAGCGCGGGGTCGTACCCTCGCTCCGGGACCTCGTCCGACGCGCCGTTCATGGCGCCGATCGAGTCGTCATGCCGCGGCGCCCTCGCCGATCCCCTTGAGCCCTTTCCGCACCCAGCTCGAGAACACGAAGAACCCGAAGGCGATGGTGCAGTAGCTCAGGATCAGCCGCCAGATGAGGGTATAGATCGGAGTCAGCGCCCGCGGCACGTAGATGGACATCACGGCGGCCGACATGAGCTCCGCGATGCCGGAGGCGCCAGGCGTCGGGGCGAAGTAGAGCAGGAAGGTGATCAGCGTCTGCAGGAGCAGCACGTCCACGAACTGCACGTGGATCCCGAGGACCCGGAGCGTGACGTAGCCGGCCAGCAGCTTGTTGGCGTGCGAGGGCCCGGAGAGGATCGTGGCCCAGAGGAGCGCGAGCCAGCCGCGCGGCGTATTGAAGGCCACCACGCTCGCGTGGGCCTCGTCGAGCCCCGCGCTGAGCCGCGCGAGCCCGGCGGCGACCCGCTCGCTCCGGCGCCCCAGGCGCTCCGCCGCGCGCTGGATGAGGTCGCGCACCAGCCGCGGGAAGACGATCACGACGACGAGGAGCAGCCCGAGCCCGGCAAAGATGCCGAGGCTCCCGAGGAAGAGGTCGTAGAGGGAAAGGCCGAGGACGTTGCCGCGCTCGCCCAGGGACTTCCCGGCGCCGAAGACGATCGCGAGCGGTCCCGCAATGGCGAAGAACGCGACCGTGGCGATGAAGGTCATCAGCGTGGATGTCGCGGCCACCGGGAGCGGCACGCCGTAGCGCCGCATGGTGTACATCATCATGGGTCCCGCCCCCGACTGGAGCGGCGTCACGTAGGCCGCCCATGCGCTCATCCCCCCCGCGAGGATCATCCCCCTGAGGGGCGGGTTGGGATAGATCTCGCGCGCGACCACCCAGAGCCGGAGCCCGCCCCCGAACCAGTCCATCGACGCGAGGGCGACGCCCACCAGGAGCCAGCTCCAGTGCAGGCGACCCAGCGCGGCGGTGAAGGCCGGGAGGTTGTTGCCGTAGATCAGCGTGAGCGCGAATCCGGTCACGGACGCGAGCACGAAGATCTCGAAGCCGCGGAGAACCAGCTTCGGCGTGAGGAGTTTGGCCATGAAGGGGGGAAAGGTACATCTTTCCGGGGTGTCCGTCATTCGTATCGTCAACGCCCGCCAGAACAACCTCAAGGGCGTCACCGCCGACCTGCCGCACCGGTCCCTCATCGTCATCACCGGCCCGTCGGGCTCGGGCAAGAGCACGCTGGCCTTCGACACGATCTACGCCGAGGGCCAGCGGCGCTACATCGAGTCGCTGTCCACCTACGCCAAGCAGTTCCTCGACCGGATGCCCAAGCCGCTGGTGGACCGGCTCGAGGGCCTGGCACCCGCCGTGGCGATCGAACAGCGGAACCCCACCATGTCGAGCCGCTCCACGGTGGGCACCGCCACCGAGGTGTACGACTACCTGCGCCTCTTCTGGGCGCGGCTCGGCCGCACCTGGTGCCGGGTCTGCGGCGCCGCGGTGCGGCGGGATTCGCCGCAGTCGGCGGCCGACGACATCCTCCGCGACGCCGCCGGCCGCCTCCAGGTCACCTTCCCCCTGCCCGAGTCCGCGCGCCACAGCCACGCCGCCATCGTCGAGAACCTGCGCGCGATGGGCTTCGTGCGGCTCGTGGTGGACGGCACCGGCTGGCACCTCGATGAGCTCCCGGCCGACGCCGACTTCACCGCCGCGGGCGAGATCCTCGTGGTGGTGGACCGCCTGGTCGCCGCGCCCGCATCGGCGGGCCGCCTCACCGAGGCGGTCGCCACCGCCTTCCAGGAGGGCGAGGGCGTCGCCGTCGCCCTGCATGAGGCGGGACGGCTCCGCTTCACCGAGTTTCCGGCCTGCAGCGTCTGCGACACGCCGGCGCCGGTCGTGACCCCGGCCCTCTTCTCGTTCAACAATCCGCGCGGCGCGTGTCCCGCCTGCAACGGC
>JAICVB010000026.1 GCA_025935545.1 Gemmatimonadales bacterium | reverse complement strand
TAGCCGGTCGATCGTCTCCTGCTCCAGCACCTCGCAGGCGAAGAGCGGAATGATCCCCACCAGTGAGCGCACGCGCAGGGTCCGCTCGGTCCCGTCCACATGCAGCTCGTCGTAGTAGAAGCCGTCGGCCTCGTCCCACAGCCCGGCCGACCCCACGGCGTTCATCGCATCCACGATGGCGATGAAATGCTCGAAGAACTTCGAGGCCATGTCCTCGTAGGCGGGATCGTGGGCCGCCAGCTCGAGGGCCATCGAGAGCATGGTGCCGCAGAAGAAGGCCATCCACGCGGTGCCGTCGGCCTGCTCCAGCGTGCCGCCACCCGGAAGGGGGCGCGAGCGGTCGAAGACGCCGATGTTGTCGAGGCCCAGGAAGCCGCCGGCGAAGATGTGGCGACCGCCGACGTCCTTCCGGTTCACCCACCAGGTGAAGTTGAGCAGCAGCTTCTGGAAGGCGCGCGCGAGGAAATCCAGGTCCCGCCGGCCCCGGGGGCCGGTCATCTTGTACACCCGCCAGCAGGCCCAGGCGTGCACCGGCGGATTCACGTCGCCCAGGGCGAACTCGTAGGCCGGCAGCTGCCCGTTCGGATGCATGTACCACTCGCGGAGGAAGAGCAGGAGCTGCCGCTTGGCGAAGTCCTGGTCGAGTGCCGCGAAGGGAATCATGTGGAAGGCGAGGTCCCACGCGGCGTACCACGGGTACTCCCAGGTATCCGGCATCGAGACGACGTCGCGGTTGTAGAGGTGGCCCCAGTCGTGGTTGCGCCCGCTGAGACGCGACGCCGGCGGCGGGGGCGACGCCGGGTCACCCTCGAGCCACTGCTCGACGATGTAGTTGTAGAACTGCTGCGACCAGAGGAGCCCGGCGTAGCCCTGACGGATGACGCGGCGCTCGTCGGGCGTCGCGGCGGCGGGAATGCGGGCGGCGTAGAACTCGTCGGCCTCGCGCGCGCGGCGCGCCATCGTCTGGTCGAACCCGCGCCCGAACGGCGCCGCCGGCCGCTCCGCGTCCGCGCTCAGCCGGAGGCGCACCGTCACCTCGGCGCCGGCATCGAGCCGGAGGTGGTGGTGCGCCGCGGCCTTGGTCCCGGTCGCCGCGGGGTTGACCGCGTCGTGCCGCCCGGCGATGAGCCGCTCGTGAAAGGCATCCTTCACCCAGGGGGACGGATTGGGCCGGCCGAACAGGCGCTCGGTATTGGTTTCGTTGTCGGTGAAGAGGAGCGCCGGCGGGCCGCCCGGGCCCGCCTCGATCTCGAGCCGGTAGGCGCCGAGCGTGGGGTGCCGGCACGCGATGGCGCCGGAGCCGTCCGCCGTGAGCGATCCACGGCCGCGATACCCTTCGCCGCTCCGGCCCCACGACCAGGTGTTGCGCAGCCAGAGGGTGGGGAGGAGGTGCAGCTCCGCGGGCTCCGCGGCGCGGTTGGCCACGGTGATCCGGATCAGGATGTCTTCCGGCGACGCCTTTGCGTACTCGGCCGTGACGTCGAAGTACCGGTGGTCGTCGAAGATGCCGGTATCGGCGAGCTCGTACTCGGGTCCGACGCCGCGGCGGGCGTTCTCCGCGCGCAGCTGGTCGTAGGGGTAGGCGGTCTGCGGGTACTTGTAGAGTCCACGAAGCCAGGAGTGGGTGGGGGTCGCGTCGAGGAAGTAGTAGCACTCCTTCACGTCCTCGCCGTGATTGCCTTCGGGGTTGGTGAGGCCAAAGAGGCGCTCCTTGAGGATGGGATCACGGCCGTTCCAGAGCGCCAGGGCAAAGCAGAGCCGTCCCTGCCGATCGGAGATGCCGAGGATGCCGTCCTCGCCCCAGCGGTAGGCGCGGCTCCGGGCGTGATCGTGCGGGAACGAGGTCCACACGGCGCCGTCGGCCGAGTAATCTTCGCGCACCGTGCC
This sequence comes from Gemmatimonadales bacterium, assembly GCA_025935545.1. Taxonomy (GTDB): domain Bacteria; phylum Gemmatimonadota; class Gemmatimonadetes; order Gemmatimonadales; family GWC2-71-9; genus JAICUF01. The sequence goes on along the minus strand of JAICVB010000026.1, from coordinate 20,498 downwards.
CCACTGCCGCTCCGAGAGGTACGGTCCCCAGCGGCGCCAGTTGGCGCGCCGGCTCGCGTCGTCCCGGAGGCGCGCCGCTTCGCGATCCGCCACGTGCCTTCCTTCCGGAGGTTGGTCTGAACGTACCCGCCGACGTTTCCCGCGCAACGCCACGCGCCGGCACCTCGCGCGAGCTGCTGCGGCTGGCGCTGCCGATCGTGGTGGTCCAGGTCGGGCTGATGGCCATGGGCGTCGTGGACTCGATCATGGTGGGCCGCATCTCCGCCGCGGCGCTCGCGGGCGTGGCCCTGGGCAACGTCTACTTCTACGCCTGCGCCGTCTTCGGGATGGGCACGCTGCTCGCGCTCGATCCGATCGTGGCGCAGGCCGTGGGAGCGGGCGACGACGCATCGGTGACGCGTGCCCTCCAGCGCGGCCTGCTGCTCTCGCTCGGGCTCAGCGTACCGATCTCGCTCCTCCTCCTGCCCGCGCGACCCGCCCTCCAGGCGCTGGGCCAGCCGCCGGAGGTGGTGCCGATCGCCGCGGGATACGTGCTGCGCGAGATCCCGGGCGTCCTCCCGTTCCTCGCCTTCACGGTGCTCCGCCAGACGCTGCAGGCGCTGGGCCGGATGCGCGCGATCGTGGCGGCGATCGTGCTGGCCAACCTGCTGAACGTGCTCCTCAACTGGATGCTCATCTACGGCCACTGGGGCGCGCCTGCCATGGGCGCCTTCGGCTCCGCGTGGTCCACCACCATCAGCCGGTGGGCCATGGCCGGAGGACTGGGCGCGCTGGCGTGGCGGGCGCTCCACCCGCACCTCCGGGCGCTGCATCCCGACACCCTCGCGGCCGTGCCGCTGGGGCGCATGGTGGCGCTCGGTGCGCCGATCGGCGCGCAGATGCAGCTCGAGTTCGGCGTCTTCGGCGCGATCGGCCTCCTCATGGGCCGGCTCGGGACGGTGCCGGTGGCGGCGCATCAGATCGCGCTCAACCTCGCGTCGCTGACCTTCATGGTGCCCCTCGGCGTGTCGGCGGCGGGCGCGGTGCTCGTCGGGCGGGCGGTGGGGCAGGGGGACGCCGCGGGGGCGCGCCGGGCCAGCCGCACTACGCTCCTCTGGGGCGTCGGCTTCATGGCGATCACGGCGCTTGTCTTCCTCGGCGTGCCGGCGCCGCTTGCGCGGGTCTATTCCGACCAGCCGGCGGTGGTGCTCCTCGCCTCGGCGCTGCTGCCGATCGCGGGGGTCTTCCAGGTGTTCGACGGCATCCAGGTCGTGTCCATCGGCGCCCTGCGCGGGCTGGGGGACACCAGGGCGCCCTTCGCGATGAACCTGATCGGGTTCTGGCTGGTGGGGCTTCCGGTGAGCCTGCTGCTGGGATTCCGCACGCCGCTCGGCCCGCGCGGGCTCTGGTGGGGGCTGGTCGTGGGACTCGTGGCGGTGGCCCTGGGGCTCCTCATCCGCCTGCGCGGCCGGCTCCGGCGGGCGGTGGCGCGGGTGCGGATCGACGACGCCGTGCCCACGCCGGTCAATTGACACCCATTGGGGAGGGCGATACATTTGCAGGGCTGAAACCAGCGTGACAAGGGACCTGGGGAGCAACCGGGTCCCTTTCTCGTTGCCAGGCCGCCCGGGACATGCCCGGGTGAACAACTGTCAGGAGGTACGGCATTACCGGACTCCGGACACAACAACAAAAAGAGAGTACCGTGATGCGTACCACCGGCAAGGTGAAGTGGTTCAATGATGCGAAGGGGTTCGGCTTCATCACCCCTGACAACGGCCAGAAGGACTGCTTCGTCCACCACTCGGCCATCCAGGGCCAGGGCTTCAAGTCCCTCGCCGAGGGCGAGGCCGTCGAGTTCGACATCGTCCAGGGCCAGAAGGGCCCGGCGGCGGAGAACGTCGTCAAGGTCCGCGGTTGAGCGGGCGGGGCCGCCCGGTTCGCCGGGCGGCCCCGTTGCCTTGAATCTGCCATCCAGAGAATCGAACAGATGATCGAGATCAAGCTTTCGGACAGCGACAGCATTGAGTGGGCGCTCAAGGCGTTCAAGCGGAAGATGCAGCGGTCGGGCATCCTCAAGGAGCTGCGCCAGAAGCGCTACTACGTGAAGCCGAGCGAGGCGCGGCAGCTCAAGTCGGCCGCGGCGCAGCGGCGCCAGCGGAAGGACGCCCGCGGGCGCGCCAGCCGCTGACGGCGAGCGCCACTCCCCTCAAGGTCAGCTTTCCCGCCCGTGACTCGGCCCGGTTTGCCGAGGAGCTCAAGCGGCGCGTAGCAGCGTACTTCCAGGACCGCGGGATGTCGGACAAGGCCAACCCCGCCATGGTGGCCAAGACGCTCGTCCTGCTCGCGCTCACCTTCGTTCCCTACGCCATCATTCTCACCGGCACCCTCACGCCGCCCGCGATGCTCGCGCTCGCGGTGGTGATGGGCGTCGGGCTCGCCGGCATCGGCTTCTCCATCTCGCACGACGCGCTGCACGGCGCCTACTCGTCCCGGCCCTGGGTCAACCGGATGATCGGGCTCAGCTTCGATCTCTGCGGCGCCAACGGGTACATGTGGAAGATCACGCACAACGTGATCCACCATACGTACACCAACATCGAGGGGATCGACGAGGACCTCACCGTCTCGCCGCTGCTCCGCCTGTCGCCGTCGGCCGATCACCGGCCGTTCCACCGCTTCCAGCACCTCTACGCCTTCGCCGCCTACAGCCTCTCCACGCTGTTCTGGGTCTTCGTCAAGGACTACAAGTACTTCCTCCAGCGTGACCTCGGCCCCTACCGGAATCGCAGGCACCCGCGGTCGGAGATCGTGACGCTCGTCGTCACCAAGCTGATCTACTACAGCTGGGCCATCGCGCTCCCGCTCTGGCTGCTCCCGATTCCCTGGTGGCAGGTGCTCCTCGGGTTCGTCGTGGTGCACCTGACGGCGGGACTCATCCTGGGCATCATCTTCCAGCTCGCGCACGTGGTCGAGGGCACCGACTATCCGGCCCCGGACGCGGCGGGCCAGATGGAGCACGCCTGGATGGTGCACGAGATGGCGACGACGTCGAACTTCGGCCGTGGGAACCGGCTGCTCTGCTGGTACGTGGGCGGGCTCAACTTCCAGGTCGAGCACCACCTCTTTCCCCGCACCTGCAGCGTGCACTATCCGGCGCTCAGCCCGATCGTGGAGGAAGTGGCGCGGAAATACGGGATGCCCTACCTCGCGCAGCCCACCCTCCGGGCCGCCATCGCCTCGCACTACCGGATGCTTCGGAAGCTGGGGCAGGCGGCCTGAGGTCAGGTGGCCGTCGCGGCCACCAGCTCGGCGTTCGTCTTCGTCCTGCGGAGATCCACCAGCAGGTCGTTCATGGCATTGAGCGGCGTCATTCCCGCGATCCGGCTCCGGATGGCGTGTGAGGCCGCCAAAGCGTCGGGCGGGAGGAGCAGCTCCTCGCGACGCGTCGCGCTCGCGATCAGGTCGATGGCCGGAAAGACCCGGCGCTCCGCCAGCTCGCGGCTCAGCACCAGCTCGCTGTTTCCCGTCCCCTTGAACTCCTCGAAGATCACCTGATCCATCTTGCTTCCCGTGTCCACCAGCGCGGTGGCCACGATGGTGAGCGAGCCACCGCCGCGCGCGGGATCGATGCGCCGCGCGCTGCCGAGGACGCGCTTCGGGCGCTCGAGCGACTGCGCGTCGAGCCCGCCCGAGAGCGTGCGGCCGGTCCCGCGCTCCACGGTGTTGTAGGCCCGCGCGAGCCGCGTGAGCGAGTCCACGATCAGCACCACGTCCTCGCCCATCTCGACCCGGCGGCGCGCGCGCTCCAGCGTGAGCTCCGCCACCGCCACGTGGCGGTCCGCGGGATGGTCGAAGGTGGAGGCGATCACCTCGCCGAAGCCGGCGGCCTCCATCTCGAATACCTCCTCCGGCCGCTCGTCCACCAGGAGGATGAGGAGCGCCGCCTGCGGGTGGTTCCGGCTCACCCCCTCGGCGATGGCCTGCAGCACCATCGTCTTGCCGGCCTTGGCGGGCGCGACGATGAGCGCGCGCGTCCCCTTCCCGAAGGGACAGAGGAGGTCGATCACGCGGTCGGTGTAGTCGCGCTGGCCGAAGCGGGTGAGACCGCACTCGAGCTGGAGCCGCTCGGTCGGGTGGGTCGCGGTGAGGCGGCTGTACTCCGGCCGCTCGCCGAGCGACTCGGGGGGGCGGCCGCCGACCGCGGTCACGCGCTCGAGGCTCGGTCCGCGGCCCTTGCCTCCGCGGCCGACCACGCCCGAGATCTCGTCACCCGGCCGGAGATGATACTGGCGGATCAGCCGTTCGCTGACGTGGATGTCGCCGCTGGAGGGGAGGTAGCTGGCCTCGCGGCGCCGGAGGAAGCCGGCGCCGCGGTGCGCGATGTCGAGGATGCCGAGCGGCTGGGGGGACGGGTCCGGGATGAATCCTCCGTGCTGCGTCAGGGTTTGGGCAGGTCGATCCGCCCGATCCGGCCGGTGCCGCTCAGGGCGAGCCAGAGCCGGCCCCGCGCGTCGTCGGTCACCATGTGGCGGACGACCGCGGTGGCCGTCGGGATGGCAACCTTCTCCATCGAGCCGGTCTTCGGATCGAACGCGACGATGGTGTTGGTGCCGGCTTCGTCGTACCAGATCCGGCCGTCACGGCCGATCGCGATCCCGTAGGGCTGCGACCGCGCGCCGCCGGGCGAGGGCCACTCGCGGACCCGGCCGGTGGCCGGGCTCAGCGCGCCAAGATAGCCGCGGGCATTGTCGGTGTACCAGACCGTGCCGTCGCCGCCGATGGCGAGGCGGCGCGGCCGCGCGCCGGGATCGGGCAGCGCGAACTCCTTCATGGCGCCGGTCAGCGGGTCCACGTGACCCAGGCTGTTGGTCCCGAGCTGCGCGATCCAGACCGAGCCGTCGGCGGCGGCACGGATGCCGTAGGGAATGGAGCTGGGCACCGGCGCGGTGAAGACGCTCACATGCCCGCTGGCGGGCTCGAGCCATCCGTAGGTGTTGCTGTTGGCGTCGGTGAACCAGACCCGATCCCCGACGACGATCGGCGTGTGCGGGTAGCGCGCGTTGTCGGGCAGGTCATACTCGGTGATGCGGCGGCTCGCGGGGTCGAGGCGGCCGAGCTTGCCCACGCGCTGCGCGGTGTACCAGACGCCGCCGTCGGGGGCGACGACGATGCCGTGCGGCCCGGAGGATGGCGTGGGCGTCGGATAGTCGGTGATCGTGCCGGTGGCCGGGTCGAGGCGGCCGATGTAGCTGTTGGTCTGGTCGGTGTACCAGACGATGCCGTCGGCACCTACCGCGGGGTCGTGCGGGAAGCTGCCGGGACGGGGAATCGGATACTCCACGACGGCGGGCGCGGTGCCGACCGGCAGGACGGCGAGCGCGATGGCGACGGCTGCGGTTCGCTTCAGCATGGGGTCTCCGGGCGGGGGACGCGCTCCCTACGGCCGGCCTGCACCGAAGGTTGCGGCCCGCTTGATCCGCGCGAGGATCGCGGAAAGCCCCTGCGTGCGGGTCATCCCCAGCGTCTCGGTGAGGCCGAGCTGGTCGAGCAGGTCATCGGGCACGCGGGACACCTCCTCGGGGGACCGGCCGTCGAGCGCCCGGGCCAGCAGCGACACGAAGCCGCGCACCGTCGGGGATTCGGCCGGCACATCCGCGAAGATATGGACCTGCCCATCGTTGACCTCGGTCCAGAGGAAGACCGGGGTCTGGCACTCATGCACCAGGTTGTGGCCCAGCGCCTTCTCGGCCACCAGCCGCTCGGGGAGGGCCGGGAGCCGCCGGGCGTAGTCGAGCAGCGTCTCGAGCCGGGTGGTGCGGTCGGCGTTCCGGAAGCGGGGGATGATCGTGTCGAGGCTGGGCATCCCTGACGATAACCGCCGGTGACGCGCCGCACCAATCGCGGCCGGCGTGCGGGGTACCTTGGTCCGGGACACCCAACGGGGGAATTCATGCGGCAGGACGATCGCGACATCATCGGCGGCGGAATGGGTGGAAGCAGTGGCAACGCGGGGGAGATCGGCCGGGAGGAGCGGGTGCTTCCCGAGGACGCCGTGGGCGACGTGCCGATCGAGCGGCGCCACCACCAGGGCAGCTACACCGGGCCCGAGCGGCGCGGCGGGCGGTCTAGCCGGCCGTCCTGACCCAGCAGCGCAGCGCTTCGGCGACGCTCCACGCCTGCGCGATGCACCCGCGCGGCGTGTACGGCGCCTCCGCGTCGAACACCTCGGCGATCGAGCCCACGCCGAACTCGCCCAGGTCGGCGGCGAGCCCCTCGACGAGGGCGCGCGCCGGCGCGAGGTCGCCGGGGTGGGCCTTGAGCCACGCATCGATCCACGGCCCCATGAGCCAGCCCCATACCGTACCCTGGTGATAGGCGGCGTCCCGCGCGCGGAGATTGCCATAGTAGCGGGGCTTGTAGTCGGGGTGACCCGGCGCGAGGGAGCGGAGTCCATAGGGCGTGAGCAGCCGGTTCCGCACCACGTCGAGCACCGGATCCCAGCGCGCGCGGTCGAGCACCGGATTCGGGAGCGAGATGGCAAAGACCTGATTGGGCCGGCAGGAGGGGTCGTCGCCGTTCTCGCCGTCCACGACGTCGTAGAGGCAGCCGGCCTCCGCATTCCAGAAGCGGCGGTTGAACGACTCGCGGACCCGCTCGCGCTCGCGGGTGACCGGCTCCGCCGCGCCGGCGCCGCGCTCTTCGGCGAGCCACCGCTCCAGCAGGCACAGCGCGTTGTACCAGAGGGCGTTGATCTCCACCGCCTTTCCCCGCCGCGGCGTCACCACCCAGTCTCCCACCTTGGCATCCATCCACGTGAGCTGGTAGCCGGGCGCGCCCTGGCGCAGGAGACCATCGGCGGAATCCACGCCGATCCCGAAATGCGTGCCCTCGATGTGACGGCGCACGATGTCGAAGAGGGTGGGAAGGAGGAGCTGGAGGGTCCAGCGGTCGCCGGTGGCGTCCACGTAGCGGTCGATCGCGTGGAAGAACCAGAGCGTGGCGTCGGCCGTGTGATAGAGTCCTTCGCGCTCCCCCTCGGGGAAGAGGTTGGGGATCAGGCCGTCGCGCACGTAGTGCGCGAAGGTGCGAAGGATGAAGCCCGCCTCGGCGTGGCGGCCGGTCGTCAGCGTCAGCCCCTCCAGGCTGATCATCGTGTCGCGGCCCCAGTCGGTGAACCAGTGGTAACCGGCGATCACCGTGCGCACCTCGTCACCGCTCGCGTGCGCCCGCGCCATCTCGGGCAGCCGGCCCACGGGGACGATGACGAACTGGTCGGCCGCGAGGACGAGCTCGGCGCCGATTCCCGTGCGCGCCGACTCGGGGGCAGCGGTGAGGAGCCGCCGCCGGCGCTCGAGCTCCGAGCGAAGGGCGCTCTCCGCGTCGAGCGCCAGCATCACGTCCACCGGCTCGGTGGAGGCCACGAGCGCCGCGGGCGCGTCGCGGGTGAGGTCGACGCTGAAGGCGCCCGGCGCCCAGAGCCCTCCCGTCGAGTCGTAGCCGCGGCGCGCCTCGACCCGGTAGAGCAGCTCCGGCAGCCGCTCGGGGTTGGCCGTGAAGCCGGGGTTCCGGCCGGCCAGGCGGAGGCGGAGATCGGGCCGCTCATCGGTCGCGTGGATCACGTAGTGGCCGTCCGTTGCGCTGATGGCGTAGGTGTCGTGCAGCGGCAGGTTGACGGGCGCGTCGTGCGAGCGGAAATGCACGCCGGGCCGGAGCTCGAGCTGGACCGGATCCCCTTCCAGCAACCGGTACGACAGGTAGACGGTGTTCTGGCGGGCGGCCAGGACGACTCGCCGCTCGATGATGCGCCCTTCGATCCGGTATTCCCAGACCGGCAGCCCCGCCTCGAGCCGAAAGCTCAGCAGGTGCTCCAGCGGCGGGAGCTCGAGGCCCCCCTGGACGCGCTCCTGGCCGCCCAGCGCGGCTGCCGACCCGTCGGGAAGGATCATCCGCTCGGCGACACGGTTGAGCATCAGGGTGCGGCCGAGGGGGTTCGGCAGCGCCGCGATGAGGAGCCCGTGATAGCGCCGCGTCGCGACGCCGGCGATGGTCCCCGAGGCGTAGCCGCCGAGCCCGTTGGTGACGAGCCACTCGCGACCGACCACCGCATCGGGATCGCTGGCCGCCATTCCGGGGCTGATGATCCGGCGCACGACGCCGTCGGTCGCGCGAAGGGCGGCCGCGACGGGAATGCTCACGGCGCCGGCTCCAGTACCACGGCGGCTTCCGCGGGAACGCGCCACCCCTCGTCGGTCAGGATGTCGGGCGTGCCGGCGCCGCCGTAGCGAGGATCCTCCGAGGACCAGCGGATGCGCCATCCGGCCCGGGTCGGGCCCGCGAGCAGCGGCTCGGGCGTGGGCTCCAGGTGGAGGGTGTGACCCAGGTTCACGAGCAGCAGCCGGTCGGCACGGTCGGGAGCAAAGAAGCGGAGTGCAAAGGCGCTCTTGCCGAGGACCGCGCCGTCCACGCCACGCCGGAGCTGTGAGCGGAAGGCGGCATCGCCGCGCCGGAGCGCGAGGAGGTCCCGATGCAGCGCCACCGCGGCGGGATGCGCGTCGCGCTCGCTGAAGTCGAGGCGTGCGGACTCGAAGGTCTCGGCGGCCGCGGGGTCAGGCACCTCGGCTCGCATCTCGGGAAGCGCGAGGCTCGGGAACTGGGAGAGGAACGCGAGCCGCCCCTCGCGGACCTGGCGTCCCAGCTCACCGGCGTGATCCGCGAAATAGGGAAACGGGCTCGTGGCGCTGAACTCCTGACCCATGAAGAGCATCGGCGTGCCCGGGCCGAGGAGGAGCAGCGCCGTCATCGCGCGCCAGCGCCCGGGCGAGGCGAGCTGATGCAGCCGCTCGCCGCGGGCGGAGTTCGCTACCTGATCGTGATTCTGGGTGAAGGTGACGAACTGCGCCGGCCTGAGGTCCAGCCCGGCGTGCCCGCGGGACGCGCCCTGCCAGGCGGAGCGCTGGCCCTGGTAGAGGAATCCCCACTTGGCCGCGGAGATGAACTCCTGCGCGCTGCCGCGGTAGTCGCTGTAGTAGGCCTCGTCACGGCCGAGGAGTGCCACCAGCGCCGCGTGGTGGAAGTCATCGTTCCAGATGGCGTCGAGACCCAGCCCTCCTTCCGCCGCCGCCCGCGCGAGGCGCGCCTCCTGCGGCTCGTTCTCGGCGACCAGGAGGATCCGCCGGCCGCCGGCGGCGTCCCGGGCGGTGCGGGCGATGGCCGCGATGATGTGCTCCACGCTCCCGTCGTGGATGGCCTGCGTGGCATCGAGGCGCAGGCCGTCGAGGTGGTACTCCCCGATCCAGTGGCGCGCGTTCGCGAGGAAGAGCTCGCGAACCGGGCCGCTGCCGGGTCCGTCGAAGTTGAGCGGGTCCCCCCACTCGTTCTCGTGATGGGGGCTGAAGTATTCCTCCGCAAACTCGCGGACGTAGTTGCCGTCCGGCCCGAAGTGGTTGTACACCACATCCAGGATCACGCCGAGCCCGATGGCGTGCGCGGCGTCGACGAAGCGGCGGAAGTCGTCGGGCCGCCCGTAGAGGCGCGTCGGCGCGAACAGGTTCACGCCGTCATAGCCCCAGCCGAAGCGGCCCGGGAAGTCGGCCACCGGCATCACCTCGATGGCGGTGATGCCCGTCGCGGCGAGCTCGGGGAGCTCGCGGGCGGCGGCCGCCCAGGTTCCCTCGCGGGTAAAGGCACCCACGTGCATCTCGTACAGCACCTGCCCCTCGAGCTCGAGTCCCTTCCAGCCGCCATCGGTCCACGCAAAGGCGCCCGGGTCGACGACCTCCGAAGGGCCGTGGGGGCCTTCGGGCTGGAAGCGCGACGCGGGGTCGGGGAAGGCGCCTCCACCGTCCAGCCGGAAGCGGTAGCGGAAGCCGGCGGCCGCGCGGGGGACGAGTCCCGCGAACCAGCCGTCGGACTCCGCCTCGAGCGCGTCGGCGCGGCCGGTGTCCGCCTCGATCACCTCGACCGCCCGGCGACGGGGCGCCCACACGCGGAAGTGCGTGCCGCCGGCCGCGATCTCGGCGCCAACAGGGAGTCGTCGGGGACTGGTCATGCTCGATCTTAACAGCGCACATCGGTTTGCGGCGGAGCCTGCCTCACGATTAGGATGTGAGCGACATGCGGCTCAATCCCTTCAAGGCGCTCCGCCCCGATCCAGCCCTCGCCCGCCAGGTTGCCGCCGTTCCCTACGACGTCGTGACCCGCGATGAGGCCGCGCGGCTGGCGGAGGGAAATCCGCATTCCTTCCTGCACGTCGGCCGCAGCGACTTCGACCTCCCGCCCGACACCGATCCGCATGACGATCGCGTCTACGCCACGGCGCGCGCGGCGCTCGATCGCTTCGTGGCCGACGGCGTGCTCACGCGGGAGGCGGAGCCGTCGCTCTACGTGTACCGCCAGGAGATGGGCGGGCGGGTGCAGACGGGCGTGGTGGGCTGCGTGCACATCGACGACTACGAGCGCGACGTCATCCGGAAGCACGAGAAGACGCGGAAGGACAAGGAGGACGATCGCACCCGCCACGTGCTCACTCTCGACGCGAACGCGGAGCCGGTGTTCCTCACCTATCGCGGCAACGCGGACGTGGACCGCCTGGTCGAGCGCACCACGAAGGCCGACCCGCTCTACGACTTCACCGCGGAGGACGGCGTCCGCCACACCGTGTGGCGGGTGGCCGACACGCGCCCCCTCTCCGAGGCGTTCGGCCTCGTGCCGGTGGCGTACGTCGCCGACGGGCATCATCGCTCGGCCAGCGCGTGGCGGGCGGGGCGCGAGAAGCGCGCGGCCAACGCGAATCATTTCGGGAACGAGGAATACAACTGGTTCCTCGCGGCGCTCTTCCCGGCCGATCAGCTTGCGATCCTGCCCTACAACCGCGTGGTGAAGGACCTCGCCGGCCAGACACCCGGGCGGGTGCTGGAGCGGCTCCGGGCGCTGGGCCGGGTGGGCCCCACCGACGACCCGGTCCCGCCGCGGGCGGGCACGTTCTGCGTCTATCTCGACCACCGGTGGTACCTGGTCGAGCTGGAGGCGGCCGCCATCCCCGCCGGGGATCCGATCGGCTCCCTCGACGTGAGCCTGCTGCAGGATCGCATCCTCGGGCCCATCCTCGGCATCGGCGATCCGCGGACCGACCAGCGGGTGGACTTCGTCGGCGGCATCCGCGGCACGCGCGAGCTCGAGCGGCGGGTGGACTCGGGCGAGATGGCGCTGGCCGTCTCCATGTTCCCGACCACGCTCGAGCAGCTCATGCGCGTGGCCGACGCGGGCGAGGTGATGCCGCCCAAGAGCACCTGGTTCGAGCCCAAGCTCCGGAGCGGGCTCTTCGTTCACACGCTGGATTCGCCGGAGAGTGCATGAAGGTCCTGATCGCCGACAAGTTCGAGAAGGTGGGAGTGGACGGCCTCAAGGAGCTGGGCTGCGACGTCACCCTCCAGCCGGATCTCACCGCCGAGCAGCTGCCGGAGGCGATTCGCGCGGCGGATCCGGCCGTCCTCATCGTGCGCGGCACGAAGGTGAGCGCCGCCGCCCTCGAGGCCGGCGCGAGCCTCGGCCTCGTGATCCGGGCGGGGGCGGGGATCGACACGATCGACGTGGCGGCCGCCTCGGCGCGCGGCATCTTCGTGTCCAACTGTCCGGGCCGGAATTCGCTGGCGGTCGCCGAGCTCGCGCTCGGGCTGCTCCTCGCGTGCGACCGGCGCATCCCGGACCAGGTGGCGGACCTGCGTGCCGGACGCTGGCGGAAGGGCGAGTACTCGAAGGCGCGCGGCCTGTATGGCCGCACGCTCGGCATCGTCGGCCTGGGCCAGATCGGCCGGGAGATCGCGGCGCGGGCCCAGGCCTTCGGGATGCGCGTGGCCGCGTGGTCGCGGAACCTCACGGTGGAGGAGGCGGCCCGGATCGGTGTGGACTACTGCCAGACGCCGCTCGAGGTGGCGCGGGTGAGCGACGCGGTCTCCATCAACGTTGCCTCGACGGCGGAGACGAAGCACCTGGTGAACGACGAGTTCCTGGCGGCGATGCGCCCGGGCGCGTACCTCATCAACACGTCGCGGGGCTCGGTGGTGGACCAGGCGGCACTCACGCGCGCCATTCGGGAGAAGGGGATCCGCGCCGGGCTCGACGTCTTCCAGCAGGAGCCCGCGGGCGCGAGCGCCGACTTCTCGGATCCCGTCGTGCAGGAGCCGGGGGTGTACGGGACGCACCACGTGGGCGCGTCCACCGAGCAGGCGCAGGTGGCCATCGCGCACGAGGTGCTCCGCATCGTCGGCGCGTTCAAGGAAACCGGCGCCGTCCCCAACTGCGTGAACCGCCTGGCCAAGAGCTCGGCCCGTTACGTCCTCTCGGTGCGGCACCAGAACCGGCCCGGCGTGCTGGCCCACGTCTTCCGCGTCCTCGCCGACCGGCGGGTCAACGTGGAGGAGGTCGAGAACATCATCTATCACGGCGCGCAGGCCACCCTGGCCCGCGTCCACCTCGACAGTCTGCCGGACGCCGCGGCGGTCGAGGCGATCCGCGGCGGGAACGAGCACATCATCAGCGTGGACCTGACCGCGCTCGACGGAAGGAACGGGTGATCCCATGAGCGACCGCATCTTCAATCTCGGCGCCGGTCCCGGCGTGCTGCCGGAGCCGGTGCTCCGCCAGGCGCAGCAGGACCTCTGGAACGTGGCGGGCAGCGGGATGGGCGTGATGGAGCTGAGCCACCGCGGCAAGGTGTTCGACCGCATCATCGTCGAGGCGGAAGCGGCGTGCCGGGAGCTCGCGGGAATCCCCGACAACTACCGGGTGCTCTTCCTGCAGGGTGGCGCGTCGCTCCAGTTCTCGATGGTGCCGATGAACCTCCTGCCCGCGGGCGGGACGGCGGACTACCTGGTCACGGGCGTCTGGTCGGAGAAGGCGGTGAAGGAGGCGAAGCGGATCGGCACGGTGCACGAGGCGGTGAGCAGCGCCGACCGGAACCACAGCTACATCCCCGCGGCCGGCGCGATCCGCTATTCGGCGTCGCCCGCGTACGTGCACTTCACCAGCAACAACACGATCTACGGGACGCAATGGCGCACCGAGCCGGCGCCGCCCGCGGGCGTCCCGCTCATCGCCGACACGTCGAGCGACATGTACAGCCGGCCGATCGACGTGACGCGCTACGGGCTCATCTATGCCGGGGCGCAGAAGAACCTGGGCCCGTCGGGCGTCGTGCTGGTCATCATCCGCGACGACCTGGTCGAGGGGGGAGCGAAGGACCTGCCCACGATGCTGCAGTACCGCACCCATGCCAAGGACCGGTCGCTCTACAACACCCCGCCCACCTTCGGGATCTACATGATGGGGCTCGTCTTCAAGTGGATCCGCTCGGAGGGCGGCCTCGCGGGGATGGCGGAGCGCAACGCGGAGAAGGCGAAGGTGCTCTACGACTACCTCGACCAGAGCGACTTCTTCCGCGGCTCGGCCGAGCCGGAGAGCCGGTCGCTCATGAACGTCTGCTTCCGCGGCCCCACCGAGGAGCTGGAGGCGAAGTTCATCGCCGAGGCATCGAAGCGCGGCTTCGAAGGGCTCAAGGGCCACCGCTCCACCGGCGGGATGCGCGCGAGCATCTACAACGCCTTCCCGAAGGCGGGCTGCGACGCGCTGGTGCAGTTCATGAAGGAGTTCGAGCGCGCCAACCGCGCGGCCGCCGTCTCCTGATGCGGTGAACCCGCTCGTCTCCACCGCCTGGCTCGCCGACCGCCTGCACGACCCCCACGTGCGGGCGGTCGATGCGTCGTGGTACCTGCCGGCCGCCGGACGCGACGCTGTGGCGGAGTTCCGCGAAGGGCACATCCCCGGCGCGGTTCGGTTCGACCTCGACCAGGCGAGCGATCCCGCGTCCCCCTTGCCGCACATGCTGCCGTCGCCGGAGCGCTTCGCCGGGCTCATGAGCGGGCTCGGCCTCGGTGACGACGACACGATCGTGGCGTACGACGCCTCGGGCGTGAACCTGAGCGCGCCGCGCGCCTGGTGGATGTTCCGCGTGTTCGGTCATCCCCGGGTGGCGGTGCTGGACGGCGGGCTCGGCGCATGGCGGCGTGAGGGCAGGCCGCTGGAACCGGGAGACCCGGCGCCGCGCCCGCCCGGCCGCTTCACCGCGCGACTCGATGGGACGCTGGTCCGGGATGCACCGGCCGTGCTCGAGATCCTGCGCGCCGGCGGCGCGCAGCTGGTGGACGCGCGCTCGGCGGGACGGTTCGCGGGGACGGAGCCGGAGCCGCGGCCCGGCCTCCGCGGCGGCCACATTCCCGGGAGCCGGAGCGTTCCCTTCCAGTCGCTGGTGGACGGCAGTGGGCGGATGCTCGAGCCGGAGGCGCTGCGGCGATTGATCCGGGCGGCGGGCGTGGATCCCGCGCGGCCAGTCGTCACGTCGTGCGGCTCCGGCGTCACCGCATGCGCGGTGGCACTCGCCCTCGAGGTTGCCGGAACGCCGGAACCGGTGGCGGTGTATGACGGCTCGTGGACCGAGTGGGGCGGCCGCGATGACCTGCCGGTGGAGGCCGGCCCGCCCCGCCCGGCCGGACCCTAGCGCTCAGTCGGCGCGGAGGGTGGTCGCCGGATCCACCCGGCTCGCGTGCGCGGCCGGCACCCACGCCGCCGCGAGCCCGGCGGCGGCGAGGATCAGCGGGACCGCGACGAACGTCGCGGGGTCCGCCGGGGCGACCTGGTAGAGGAGCGCCGCGAGCGAGCGCGTCGCGGCCGCGGCCACCACCACGCCGGCGGCAAGCCCGACGCCCACCAGCATCAGGCCGTGCCGCACCACCAGCCAGCGGACCGCCGACGGCTCGGCGCCGAGCGCGAGCCGGATCCCCATCTCGTGCGAGCGCCGCTGCGCGAGCTGCGCCATCACGCCGTAGACGCCCACCACCGCCAGCACCACGCCGACCACCGCGAAGAGCAGCATGAGCGTCGTGAGGAACCGGTCGCGCGCCGACGACTCGGTGCGTACCTCGCGCATGGTGCGGAGGGACACGATCGCGAGCGACGGATCCAGCCCCGCCACCACGCGGCGGATCGCCGGGCCCAGCGCGGCGGGGTCGCCCGCCGTGCGGGCCACCAGGATGCGGTAGTTGCCGGGGTTCTGCGCGATGGGGAAATACGCCTCGATCCTCGGATCGGCCGCCAGCTCGCGCTGGCGCTCGCTCCCGACGACACCGACGATCGTGTACCACTTCGACGTCGAGTCGGGCACGCGGTCGAACGCGATCCGCTGGCCGACCGGGCTCGCGCCGCGGAAGTACTGCCGCGCGAGCTGCTCGTTGATCAGCGTCACCAGCGGTGATCCCGCGCGGTCCTCCGCCGTGAAGCGGCGGCCGCTCAGGAGCGGCACCCGCATCACGTCGAAGTAGTCGGGTGAGACCATCCGGTGCATCACCTCGCTCCCGAACTCGCTCGGCGGGCGACCCGCGATCACGAAGTCGCTGGTCCACGTGGCGCCGGTGAGCGGAATGGCCGACGTGAGCGCCGCGCTGGTGACGCCCGGGATACCCCGCGCCTGCTCGACGAGCTGCTGGAAGAAGACCGGCACGCGCACGCTGTCGTAGCTCGCCTCCGGCAGCGCGATCGCGGCGGTCAGCACCCCCTCCGACTCGAAGCCCGCATTCACCTGCTGGAGCCGGAGGAAGCTCCGGACCAGGAGCCCCGCGCCCAGGGTGAGCAGCACCGCGAGCCCCACCTCCGCCACGACCAGCCGCTCGGCCCACCGGCGTCCGGCGCCACCGGCATCGCCGCCGCGGCCACCTTCCTTGATGGCGTCCCCCGGGGCGCGGCGCCCGCTCCAGAGCGCCGGCGCGATGCCGAAGGCGATGCCGCTCACGATGGTGACCAGGAGCACGTAGAGGAAGACACGCGCATCGAAGCCGAAGTGCGCCACGCGCAGCATGCCCTCGGGCTGCAGCGCCTCGAGGAGCCGCGTGCCTCCGATGCCGAGGACGATGCCGGCCGCGCCCCCGATGGCGGACAGCACGAGACTCTCCGCGAGCGCCTGCCGGATGACGCGCGAGCGGCTCGCCCCCAGGGCCAGCCGCAGCGCCGTCTCCCGCTCGCGGCCGGCCGCCTGGACGAGCAGCAGGTTCCCCACGTTGGCGCACGCAATGGCGAGGAGGAGGGACACCGCGGCGAGGAGGACGAGGAGCGGTCGGCGCGAGTCGCCCACGAGGAAGCGATGCAGCGGCGTGAACCCGGCGCCCATCACGCGGTTGGTCTCGGGGTACTCGTGCTGGAGCTGGCGCACCACGACCTGCAGCTGGGCGTTGGCCTGCTCCTCCGTAACGCCGGGACGCAGCCGCGCGATGGCGCGCGGCCAGTGGGCCCGACGGAACCAGACCTGGCTCCGGTCGGACTGGTTCCACTCGAAGGGACCCCACATATCCACGTCGGGAAGCGGCGCCTCGAAGCCAGCGGGCATCACGCCGACGATCTGCACCGCCTCGCCCTCGAGCTGCACGGTGCGCCCGATGACGGCCGAGTCCCCGCCGAAGTGGTCCCGCCACGCCCGGTGGCTCAGCACCGCGACGTGGGTGCCGCTGGCCCACGTCTCCTCCGGCCGAAGGGTGCGGCCGAGCTCCGCGGACACCCCCAGGACGGAGAAGAAGTTGCCGGTGACGCGGTCCCGCCGGAGGAGCCGGGGTGCGCCCTCGCCGGTGAGCGTGGCGCTGCCGATTCCGGTGTTGTAGAGCGCCACGTCCGCGAAGGCCGCCACCCGGTCCTTCCAGTCGAGCGCATTGGCCGGCGCGACGAGCTGCTCGTGCCAGTCCTTCTCGGGATTCTCCTCCCACAGCATGACCAGCCGCCCGGGATCGGCGTAGGGCAGCGGCCGCAGCACCACGGCTTCCACCGCCGAAAAGATCGTGGTGTTGGCCCCGATGCCCAGCGCCAGCGTGGCGACCGCCGTGAGGGCGAAGACCGGGCGCCGCCGCAGGTTCCTGAGGGCGTGGCGGGTGTCGGCCGCGAGGTCATCGAGCCAACGGGTGCCGCGACCGTCGCGGTGCGCTTCCTTGGTCGCCTCGACGCCGCCGAAGGCGGCCAGCGCCCGCCGGCGCGCCTCGCCCGGCTCCATGCCGAGCGCGACGTTGCGCTCGGTCTCGAGGTCGAGGTGCAGCCGGATCTCCTCGTCGAGCTCCGCCTCGATGGCGCCGCGGCGGAGCGCGGAACGGAGGCGCTGGCTCAGGCCGGTCAGTCGGTTCATGGTGACGGGTCTCCCGGTGGCGGATCAGCTGGTCGCGAGAATCCATTCGACGGCGCTTACGTATCGTCTCCAGCTCGCCGTCTCTTCGTGCAGCGCCTCGCGTCCCCGCGGGGTCAGGGCGTAGTAGCGGGCCCGGCGATTGTGCTCCGTCACCTGCCATTCGCTCGTGATCAGCCCGCGATGGCCCAGGCGCTGGAGGGCGGGGTAGAGGGATCCCTGGTTCACGTCGAGCACGCCGCGCGAGAACTGCTGGATGCGCTGGCTGATCCCCCAGCCGTGCATTGGTGCGAGGGTGAGGGTCTTGAGGATCAGGAGGTCGAGGGTTCCCCGGAGGACATCAGCGGGGGTGGGATTGGCCATGCGCGGTCCGGAAGAAGGTGGTCATGTCGGAATCCGACAGATAATCCGGCGCCTTCTGTTGGAAGTCAAGAGGAGCGGGCGGGGTCTTGACAGAAATCTACAGATGTAATATTACATGTGTAGTCGTTAACCTCGGTCCCGGTCAGGAGCCGTCATGCCAGAGTCCCACCAGCTCACCGAGCTGCAGCTCGCCCTCCTCCGCGTGCTGTGGCAGCGCGGCGAAGCCAGCGTCGCCGACATCTCCGAGGCGCTCCGCCCCGAGCGCTCCCTCGCCCCCACCACGGTGGCGACGCTCCTCTCCCGCCTCGAGCGGCGGGGCGTCGTACGTCACCGGGTCGAGTCCCGCCAGTTCATCTATGCCGCCACGGTGTCCGAGGACGCCGTCCGGCACTCGATGCTGAGCGAGCTGACCGAGCAGCTGTTCGACGGCGACGTGGCGGAGCTCGTGAGCCACCTGCTGAGCGCCCGCGAGATCAGCTCCGGGGACCTCGACAAGGTGAAGGAACTGATCGCGCACCACGAATCCCGTGTGGAGGTCTCCGATGAGTCGCGCTGATCTGCCGGCCTGGCTGGCCACGTACGCGGTGCACAGCACGCTCCTCATCGGCACGGTGTGGCTGCTGGTGCGGCGCGGGGTCATCCGTTCGCATCACCTGCAGGACACCTTCTGGAAGGCGGCACTCCTCGGCGGGCTCCTCACGGCCACGGCGCAGATGGCGCTGGGCATCCGGCCGCAGGGCAGCGTGGCCATCCAGGCAGCCCAGCCCTCCCTCGCGCCGACGACGCTGATCAACCGGGGCGCGGGTGATGGTGCGGCGGCGGATCAGGCCCGGGACCGCCTCCAGATCCAACGGCCGGCGTCGGAGCTGCCGCCGGCCCCGGCATCCGTTGGTCCGGCCCCGGCCCTGCATCAGTCGGTGCAGCAGGAGGGCGTGTCGCGGCCCGCTCCGCACCCGGTCGACATCCTTCCGATCATCTGGATGGCGCTGGCGGCGCTGCTCGTCCTCCAGCTCGTCGTGGCGCGGTTCCGGCTGTCCTGGCGCATCGGTCCGCGCGAGCCGCTTACGGGCTCCCCGCTCGATGCGCATGTCTCGGCGCTCCGGCGCGCCGCCGGCATCCGGCGCCCCATCCGGCTCACGGCGGCCGAGGGGCTCGCCAGCCCGATCGCGCTGGGGCGCTCCGAGATCTGCATCCCGCGCGCGGTCCTCACCGACCTCGACGCCGCGCAGCAGCGCAGCGTCCTGGCCCACGAGCTCGCGCACCTCACCCGCCTCGACCCCGTCTGGCTCACCGCGGCCTGCGTGATCGAGCGCGCCTTCTTCTTCCAGCCGCTCAATCGCCTCGCGCGGCGCCGCATGCAGGAGACGGCGGAGTACCTCTGCGACGACTGGGCGGTCGGCCGGACCGGCTCGGGCCTCACGATGGCCAAGAGTCTCGTGAAGGTGGCGGAGTGGATGCACACGCCGGCGCTGCCGCTGCCCCTCTCCGGCATGGCGGAAACCCCGTCGCAGCTGGTGGCGCGGGTGAAGCGGCTGGTGGACAACCGGGAGCCGGCGCAGGCACGGCGGCGCTGGCAGGTGCCGGCCGCGTTCGCCGTCGTCGGCGTGACGGCGGTGATGGCGCCCGGTGTGATGCCGGCGGCTCAGCCGGCCGGCGCCCCGGCCGCGCACACCGTGCAGGACACCACCCCGCGCCGCGCGCGGCGCACGCCGGCCCCGGACATCCCCGTGGTCGTGAACATCCCGCGGATCCGCGTCTCGCCCACGCCGCTGCCGACGCCGGTGGTGAATGGCGCCATGCGGACGGCCGTGGCGGCCGCCCTGCGCGACGTGCGGCCAATCATCGCGGGGGCGCGCCGGTCGCAGGAGCCGCAGGACACGGCGCGCAACGCGGCCCGCGTGGCCGCGCTGATCGCGGCGCTCCGTGACAGCGATGCGGAGGTGCGTCGCGCGGCGGCGAACTCGCTCGGTCAGCTCGAGGACAAGCGGGCGGTGACGGCGCTCGCCGCCGCGCTCCGGGACAGCGACGCCGAAGTGCGGAGCCAGAGTGCGTGGGCGCTCGGCCAGCTCGAGGACAAGCGCGCGGTCGAGCCGCTCACCGCCGCCCTCAGGGACGAGAACGTCGAGGTCCGCCGGAAGGCCGCCTGGGCCCTGGGCCAGCTGGAGGACGAGAGCGCGGCCGCCGGGCTCGCCGCCGCGCTCAGGGACGCCGATGCCGACGTGCGGAAGACCGCTGCCTGGAGCCTGGGCCAGCTCGAGCTCGAGACGGCGCCGCCGGCCCTGATCGAGGCCCTCCACGACCAGAACGCCGACGTCCGCCGCACCGCCGCGTGGGCGGTGAGCGAGATGGGAGATGCCCGCGCGGTGCCCGCGCTCCGCGAGATGCTGAACGATACCGATGCCGATGCCCGCCGCAACGCGATCCACGCGCTGGGCCAGATCCGTGATTCGACGGCGATGCAGGCCATCATCGGCGCGATGCAGTCGAAGGACGCCGAGATCCGCCGCGCCGCCGCCCAGGCGCTCGGCGACCGCTGAGAGGAGAGGACATGCGACCGATGACGAGATTCACGGCAGGGGTGACGGCGCTCGCGCTCGCGGGGGCCGCGGCGGCCGCCGCGCAGGCGATCCGGATCCGGGTGCCGAAGGTGCACGTCGTGGTGCCTCACATCCACGTTACGCCCCAGATGCGCGGCGGCGGCCGGCCCGGTCCCGACTCCGCCATGGTGAGCGGGTTCCTCGCCTCACTGGGCCATGCGGACGCCACCGTCTGCGAAATGGCCGTCAACCAGCTGGGCAACTCGTGGGGCAACTGGGGCGGCGGCGCCCAGAACGGTCTCCGCGATCGCACTGAAGCGGACCGGACGGCACAGGCGCGCCTCGGGGGCTCGGTGAGCGATGCGCGGGCCCTTGGCCTGCTCACGGCGTCGCTCGCTGACCA
The DNA here is from genome assembly GCA_025935545.1 of Gemmatimonadales bacterium. Classification (GTDB taxonomy): domain Bacteria; phylum Gemmatimonadota; class Gemmatimonadetes; order Gemmatimonadales; family GWC2-71-9; genus JAICUF01. The sequence goes on along the minus strand of JAICVB010000026.1, from coordinate 7 downwards.
GAGTCCC
>JAICVB010000155.1 GCA_025935545.1 Gemmatimonadales bacterium | reverse complement strand
CGATGCGCTGATGGAGATCCTGGCCCCCCAGGGCGTCGGGGTGGTGATCGAGGCGGCCCACTTCTGCATGATGATGCGCGGCGTGGAGAAGCAGAACAGCCGCACCGTCACCAGCGCCCTCCGCGGCGCCTTCCGCGACGATCCCAAGACGCGGGACGAGTTCCTGCGGCTGGCGCACCATCACGGCTCGGTCTGACGTGCACCGCCGCCTCGCGGGAGTGCGCCTCGCGGTTTCGTGTCTCGCGGCGCCGTCGCTCGCCGCGCCACTCGCCGCCCAGGGCCTGCCGGCGCTGCCCGATTCCAGCGGCTGGGGCGTCCACATCCTCTCCGCCGCCCAGGACCGGAGCGGTGCCGTCTGGCTCGGCACCTACGGTCAGGGAATCTTCCGGCTTCCCGCCGACTCCGCGCGCTGGCAGCGCATCCGGAGCGACACCACCGGCTCCTCCATCTCCTGGGACTTCGTCAACGCGATCGCATTCGGTCCGGGCGGCCAGGTCTGGTACGGTACCGTGGGGAACGGCTGGGGACTCTCCACCGACGGCGGCCGCACCTGGCGCAACTGGACGCTGCGCGAGCTGGGCCCCGAATGGCAGTACGTCGTGCCCGACGGCATCATCACGCGCGGCGACACCACCATCATCGCGACGGCGGACGGGCTGCAGATCACGACCGACGATGGCGCGCACTGGATCGCCGTCGCCGACACGGTGGGGCCCCGCGCGAAGGGCCCGGCCGACTCGGTGCTCCCCCTGCTCCCGAGCGAGTACGTCACCTCGCTCCGCCGGGACTCGCCGCGCTCGCTCGCGGCGTTTTCCACGCTCCGCGGCGGTGGGCGGCTCGCGGCGGACCACGGGCACTGGACCGTCACGCCGGCCCGGGTGCCCGAGCCCACCGACGTGGACTGGGCGCTCACCTTCCTGCGGCGCCACGCCTACATGAAGTCGCGCTGCGGCCTCCACCGGGCGCAGACCCAGTGGTCATGCACGCCGTCGCGCGCGCCCGCGGCCGCCGCTCCCGCCGCGCCCCGCACCACCTGGTTCCAGCGTCCCATCGCCGCCGCCGACAATCCCTACATCGACCAGACCTACCGCTACGGCTCGACGATGGGGGGCAACTTCCAGCAGCATCAGGGCGTCGAGTTCAACAACCCCGACGGCACCCCCGTGCACGCGATCGGCGCCGGCCGCGTCGTCTACGCCGGTCCGGCGGAGGCCGGCGCGCTCACCATCGCGATCCGTCACGACACGACGGTAACTCCTGCGGGCGGCACGCCACTCCGGATCTACTCGGTGTACTACCACAACTCGGCGCTCCTCGTCGCCGTGGGCGACACCGTGGAGGCGGGGCAGGTGATCAGCCGCGTGGGCAACACCGGGCGGGCCACCAACGATCACCTGCACCTCGAGGTCGCCGCGTCGCCCACCGACTCGATCGGCGCGATCGTGGATTCCCTGCAGAAGTTTCCACCCTGGACCACCAATCCGGAGCTCTGGATCCAGCCGCTCCCGGGCACCGGCATCGTCGCGGGCCAGGTCTTCGATGCAGCCGGCCAGCCGCTGCAGCAGGCCCGGATCTACGGCCTCAGGAAGCCGGTGCCCGCCGAAACGCCATTCTCCTACGCCGAGACGTACGGGACGCACGCGCATCCCCATCCGCTCTACGGGGAGCACTTCGCGGTCGGTGACGTCCCGGCCGGGGTGTACACGGTCGGGACCACGATCGGCGGGCGGAAGGTGTATCGGCGCATCCGCGTCGAGGCGGGCAAGGTGACCTGGGTCGTGCTCCGCTGAGCCGATGTTCATCGAGCTCACCGATCATCTCCGCTGCCCCGCCGAGCACGATGAGCAGTTCCTCGTCCTCCTGCCCGAGCTGATCGAGGACCGCTGGGTGCGCGCCGGCGACCTCGGGTGCCCGGTATGCGGGCGGGCCTTCCGCGTGGACGACGGCATCTTCGAATCAGGGGAGCCGCCGGAGGAGCGAGGCACGTCGGCGCTCCCGGCCGACGCGGTCGCGGCGCTCTCGGGGCTGGGCGGACCGGGCGGCTATCTGGTGCTGGTGGGGGGCGCGGCGGGGAACGCGGGGACGGGGGTGACGCCGGGGGTGGGCGTGGTGGCGGTGAACCCGGAGCCGGCGATCGCCGACGGAACCGGCGGCGCCAGCGTCATCCGGGGATCGCGCCTGCCGCTCCGGTCGAGCTCGATGCGCGCGGTCGTGCTCGGCCCGGGCTACGCGGAGGACCCGTACTGGATCGCCGAGGCGATGCGCGTGACCCTGCCGGGTCTCCGGATCGTCGGCGAAGGCGAGCCGCCCGTGCGGCCCGACCTCGAGATCCTGGCGAGCGCCGCCGGCTGCTGGGTCGCGACGAAGATCAGGAACCGCCCTCCGCCGACCGGTACGCCGCCTCGATCGCCTCGCGATAGTTCTGCTCCACCGCCCGCCGCCTGACCTTGAGCGTGGGAGTCAGCTCTCCCGTCTCCACCCGGAAGTCCTCCGGCAGCAGGATGATCCGCTTCGGCACCTCGAAGTGCGCCAGGTCCGCCAGCGGCCGCAGCACCTCGCGGTCCATCTTGGCGCGCACCTGCTCCGCACCGATCAGCGCTGCCGCATCCGCGGGATCCACCCGCACGTTGTGGCGGCGGGCCCACGCGCGCAGCGTGTCGAGGTTGGGCACCACCATCATGATCGGGAACTTGCGGCGATCGCCCAGCATCACGGCGTTGGCGACGAACTTGCTCGTTTTCACCAGGTTCTCGATCGGCTGCGGCGCGATGTTCTTGCCGCCCGCCGTCACGATGATGTCCTTCTTCCGGTCGGTGATCCGGAGGAAGCCCTCCGCGTCGAGCACCCCGATGTCGCCGGTATGCAGCCAGCCGTCGGGGTCGATCGCCTCGGCCGTCGCCTCCGGCTTCCCGAAATAGCCCTTCATCACGTGCGGGCCGCGGGTCAGGATCTCGCCGTCCGGTGCGATGCGCACTTCGACGCCCGGAATTGGCCGGCCGACCGTGCCGAGCTTCACCGCGCCGAAGGTGTTCACCGCGATCACGGGCGACGACTCGGTGAGCCCGTAGCCTTCGAGAATGGGTAGTCCGGCCGCGTAGAAGAACTTCGCGATCTCCGGCGAAAGCGGCGCGCCGCCCGACGCGAAGAAGCGGAGCCGCCCGCCGACCCTGGCCCGGAGCTTGGAGAAGACGAGCCGATGGGCGATGCGGTACCGGAACCGCAGCCCGCCGGGCACCGGCCTCCGTGACAGGTCGTACTCGGCCCACGTCTCGCCCACCCGGCGGGCCCAGCGGAAGATCCGGCGGCGGATCGGGGAGGACTTGCTGACGCCGTCGAGCACGCGCGCGTAGATCTTCTCGTAGAGGCGCGGCACGCTGAGCACGACCGTCGGCCGCGTCTCCAGCATCTCGGCCGGGACGTTGTCGATGCTCGTCGCGTAATTGATGACCGTGCCCGCCTGCACCATGCAGTAGTGGCCCGCCATCCGCTCGAAGACGTGCGAGAGCGGCAGGAACGAGAGGCACTCGTCGGTGTCGCGGAGCGGGAGCACGGCGAGCCCCGCCACGACGTTCGACGCGAGATTCCCGTGCGTCAGCATGACCCCCTTGGGGTCTCCCGTCGTGCCCGAGGTGTAGATCAGGGTCGCGAGGTCGTCCGGGGTCACCGCGAGCGCATCGCGGCGCCACTCGGCCTCGGGCAGGGGCTCCGCGGCGCCACGCCGCAGCAGCTCCGTGAACGACATCGCGTCCCCGTCGGCGGCGGCGTCGTCCATCACGATGATCTGCTCGAGGTCGCCGAGGCGCGGGCGGATCTCGCGGACCTTCCTGAGCTGCTCGGCGCTCGACACGACCACGGTGCAGGCCCCCGAGTCCCGCAGGATGAACTCGATCTGGCGGGCGGGGAGGGTCGGGTACAGCGGAACGTCGGCGCCCCGGATCGTCAGGCACGCGAAATCGGTGATCGCCCACTCCGGGCGGTTTTCGCTCAGGATGGCCACGCGGTCGCCCGGCGCCACGCCGAGCGCTCGGAGGCCGCTGGCCGCCGCGTGGACGCGGCGGCCCAGCTCGGCGTAGCTCACCGGCACCCAGTCGGCTCCCCGCTTCGACCGCAGGGCGGCCGGCCGTCCCCCGAAGCGATCGAGGGCGCCAAAGAGGAGCTCGGTGAGTGTGCGGGGTCCGGCGACTGGCAACGGCTACTCGAAGGTGACCGTGAACGTCTGGCCCGAGCCGGGCACCGCGGCGCCGCTCGGCCGCGTCG
>JAICVB010000023.1 GCA_025935545.1 Gemmatimonadales bacterium | reverse complement strand
TAGCCGTGCGCGCTCGCGCCCTCCCGGACGGTGCCGGCCAGCGCGGCGAAGAGGTCGTCAAGGGTCGGCATGGTCAGTAAGGATCCGCGAAGGTCACGCACAGGGGACGCGCGCCGTCTAGATTGGCGCAACCTGATGCCTGGAGCCCGCATGTTCCGCCGTTCAGTCCGTCTTGCTGTCACCGTCATCGTCGCCGCGGCCCCCGCGCTCGGGGCCCAGCAGCGCTGGACCGTCACCGCCTCCGGCGGCTATGCCACCGAGCTGGACCAGGGCAGCTTCTCCCACGGGTCACTTTCGGTCCAGGGCTCCCTGCTCCGCCCCATCGGCGCGCACCTCGCCCTTGGCCTCGAGGGCGGGTGGTCCCGGCATGACCGCCTGCATCAGCACGTCGAGGGCGAGGACTTCGGCGGCGTCCTGGTGAATCGCGACTGGGATCGGGTGAACGATGTGTGGCACGCGGGTCCCGTGCTGCGCTGGACGCCCGTCCGCGGTGCCCTTGTCCCGTGGCTCGAGGGCGGCGTCGGCGTCTATGGCCTGCACGAGGCGAACGACTATCGCACCGTCCGCCAGGACAACGGCCAGGTGCTGCCCGACTTCACGCGGTCGGATGACCGCACCGCGATCGCCCCCGGCGTGAGCGCCGGCGCCGGGATCGACTGGTTCCCCGGCGCGGGACGGCTCGGATTCGGCGTCGCGGCGCGATTCCGCGGCGCCGCCCGCCCCTACGACGACACCATCCTCGGTGTCGGCTTCGTCGCGCTGCAGGCCGGCATCACGCTCCGCTGACTACCGGCGCGTGCCGATCACCTCGAGGACCCGGTCTGCCACCGCATCGGCTGCCGCGAGCACCAGCTCGGCCGCGGCCCGCGCGGTGCGCCCGAACTGGCGCAACGCCGAGGAGCGACGGCGGACCACCGGGCCTTCGGCACCGGGCGGGGCTACCAGACTGTTTTCCTGACGAACCACCGGCACCCGAGCGTTCATGCGTCCCTCCTGTTAGTCCTCGGAAGGTAGCCCGCTCACGCCGGTCCGCCACCCGGCGGGCTCTCCAGCATCCGGTTGACCTGCTCCGGGCTGAGGCCGATATCCCGGAGGATGTCGTCGGTGCTGGGCCGCGCGAAATCCGCCCGGCGGGCCTCGAAGATGAGCTCCCAGGCCAGCGCCCCCGCCACCGCCTGCTGCTGGATGAGCACCCAGCCGCTCTCGTCCACGAAGAGCCGGGCTGCGTGCTCCAGGGTTTCGAAGTAGTTCTCGTTCCACACCCGGTCCCGGGGATGCCAGAAGCGGGTGACCAGGCGGCTCGTGGGCGGAGCCGCCGTATCGCGCCCGGGGTCCACCTCACGGGTCATGACGACCACCAGGTGCCGGCGACCCTCCGGCTCCGCGGCTGCCGACGCCGGCTCGGGTGCGACCGCGGGCTCGCGGGCTTCCTGAGGCTGCACCGCGGCTCAGCGGCCCATCGCCGGCGCCGCGCAGCCCGCTCCCGGCGGATCGGCGGCGCCGAAGGTCGAGCGGAGGAGCCGCGGCGCGTGGCCCGGCCGCAGGATCATCACGAACAGGGAGGCATACTCATCGCGACAGAGCTCAGGCAGCGACGGTCCGCCCAGCGCGGTGATGATCGCGGGGATCGTGTTGCTGTGCTCCACCACCAGCACCGCATCGCCGGCCGGTCGGCGGCGGAGCGCGTCGGCAACGGCGCGTGCGTGCGCGATCGAGTCGCCATGGACCGGAATGATCGTTTCGCGGAGATGACGGGCGTCGGCGGCCGGGGCCCCCGTCCGCTGGGTGCGGCGATACTCGGTCGCGAACACCGCGTCGAGCCTAACCCCCTCCACCGCCCGCGCCAGTGCGGTCGCGCGCGCCTCTCCCGCCCCGGAGAGGGCTGGATCGCCCGCCGGCTCCGCGGCCTTTTCGCCGTGGCGGGCGAGGATCACGACCGTTGCCTGTGCCCGTCCCGGCGCGGGTGCCATCGCCAGCAGCCCGAGGAGGGCAAGGGGCCGGAGGCCCCGAATCAGTTCGTGGGACATGACAGCCGGATCCGCCGGCCGTTGCTCATCTCGTAGAATTCGGCGCAGAGCCGGCCGCCCTGCTGCACGATGCGATTACCGACGTCGCGGCTGTGGAGGAACTCCCCGATCGAGGTATGCCCGCTGCCGTCCCAGTCCATTTCGCTCCAGTGATAGCCCATCCTCCACGCCGCGACGCCATACATGAACACGAGGGCGGCGAGGAGCGAGGCCGGAAACGCGAGGGCGTAGAGCAGTCCCCTCCGCCAGGTCAGCGGCTCGAAGAGGGTTTCCCGGTGGCGCTTCACTGGAGATCGAAGGTAATCGGCGCGACCGGCAGGCACGGTGATTCGAGCCCGACCAGCCGGACCGCGCGCCCTTCGTGAATGAGCCGGGCAACCAGTTCCGCCGCCCCGGAGCAGCGCTGCATCGCTGCCGTGGTGAACCAGGTCCTGATGGTGGTGTCTCCCCGCTCCGCCCGGTTGGTGGTCTCCGTGGCTGTCACCCAGCCGCGCACCATGTCGGAGTCCCGTCGTGCCGCCGCCAGAGCCCAGCGCGCCGCGGCGCTGGTCGCGCCGGCTCGCTCCGCACCCGCCGAATCGCCGCTGAGCGCGAGCGACAGCACTCGGCGCACGGAGCCGAGCTCGGAGGGATCCATGACCGGGTCGGGCGCCACGTTCGAGTAGAGCGTCAGCGACCGCCATACGCCCAGCGCCGCCAGCGCGATCACCGCGCCGAAGACCATCCAGCGCTTCAACCCTGCCCCTGCCGCCTGCGGCCGACGGCCTGAAAGGCCAGCCAGACGAAACAGAACGTGGCCACGATGAAGCCCGCCGCCCCCGCCATCACCGCGATCCTGATGGTGATTGGTGAGCTGCGCACCGCGCCGAGCCATGCGGCCGCAAACGACAGCACCATGACACCGACGCTCCACCGAAGCACCCGGGCAACGCGCTGGAGTCTGACTGCAAAGGGAGGCGGGGTCATGTCGCTAATGTGTCGTATCGCTGCTCGTAATGACCGAGCGAATGTCGGCAGTCCAGCCCGATGCATCGTCCGGCGGGTCGAAGGACCAGATCTCGGCGCTCCGCCCGGATCCGTGACGAATCCGGATGCGGGTTCCGGCCCGCTCCACCGCGTAGCCGCGGGCGCGCCCCGCCCGCAGATCGATTCCGACCTTCTGGTTCTTGTGGATGAGCACGGAGGCGCGGGTGACGACGATGGAGGCAGGGCGGTCTTCCCAGCTGGCGTTGCTCCGGCCGGAGCCGACGCTGTATCGGAAGGTGAGGTCGTCGGCGCTCCGGACGATCCCCTCCGCCGCAAGGCGGGCGCGGGTGGCGTCGTCCAGGCTCGCGGTGGTGCGGGGACGGCACGCGCCGATCAGGCCTGCCGCAGCTGCGGTGATGGCCAGCTCAGCCGGTAGGCGTGAGGCCCAGTGCCTTGGATGTAGTAAGGGATACAACTTCATGCCCCGCGGCCTCGATTCGCGCTGCCCCGCCCTGCTCCCGGTCCACCAGTGCCAGCACTCCAATCACCCGTCCGCCGGCGGAGGTCAGGGCCTCGATGGCCTGAAGGGCCGAGCCACCCGACGTGATCACGTCCTCAACCACTATGACGGGGTCGCCGGGGCGGAAGTTGCCTTCGATCTGGCGCCGAGTCCCGTGCTGCTTGATGTCCTTCCTTACGCTGAAGGCATCCATCTGGTCTCGACTGCCGAAACTTGCTGCCGCTATGGCATAGGCAACGGGATCTGCCCCCATCGTGAGGCCACCGATCCCCCGTGCCTTCCATCCCCTGTCCCGGACTGCCGCAAGGCCGGCCTCCCCGATCAGCCTCAATCCTTCGGCCGACATGGTGGTGAGGCGGCAGTCTATGTAGTAGGAAGAGTGCTGGCCCGACGCGAGGACGAAGTCGCCCCGCTGCACCGACCGTTCGAGCAGAAGCTGCTCGAGCCGGTGCAGCGCTGTCACGAGCTGCCCTTGCGGAAGAGTGAGGAGAGGAATCCCCCCTTCTTGCCGCCCTCCTGGTTCACCGCCGCACAGAAGGTCCTGGCGAATTCCTCCACCGTCCGGCACCGCTTCGAGAGGTCTCGTTCCAGCCCGCTCATCACGGCGCTCTCGATCGCCGGCGAGACGCGGACTCCCTTCGTCGCCTGATTTATGGGCGTGGGCGACTGCGAGAGTAGTTGCTGGAACAACTCACGCGGGCTCTTGCCCGCGAACGGCAGGACGCCGGTCAGCAGGTAATAGGCAATCGTCGCGAGGCTGTACACATCGGCCTGCTCGTTCACCAGCTCGCCGCTCAGCGCCTCGGGTGCCACGTACTGGAGCGTCCCGACGAAGAACCCGGCCCGGGTCAGCCGCTCCTCCGCATCCACCTCGGAGTCGCGCGCGATTCCGAAGTCCAGGAGCTTGGCCTCCTGGGTTGCGGGGTTGTACATGATGTTGGCGGGCTTGAGGTCGCGGTGGATGATCCCCGACTTGTGGGCCGACGCGAGCGCCGCGCCGATCTGCTCGACGACGCGCGCCACCAGGGGCGGCGCCAGGTTGCCGGACCGGTTGACGAACTCCGCCAGCGGCTCACCCTCGGCCCACTCGAGCGCGAGGAAGTGCATCCCATCGGCCTCGCCGTAGTCGTAGGTCCGGACGATGTTGGGATGGGATACGCGCTTGCCGAATTCCGCCTCGCGGAGGAAGCGCTTGACCGCGACCGGATCCTGCGCCAGGCGCGGGCGCAGGATCTTCACGGCGGCGAGCCCCTTGTCCGGGTGCTCCGCCCGATAGACGTCTGTCGTGCCGCCTTCGCCGATGTGCTTGACGAGCCGGTATCCCGCAACCGTGCGGCCGACGAAATTGTCCGAAGTCATTGGCCTGCCAAGCTACTGGATTCCGCATCCCCCAGCAAGCTCGCGGTTTACGGCCCGCCGCGGTGTGACGCATGTGCTTGACGCTCGAACGCCGCCGTCACTAACGTACCCGCCGGGACCAGGTGGGGACGACGGATTCTTCCACCGCGGGGGTATGTGTGACGCGTCGATCCGCCTGCAGCGCGCTCCTGGCAGCGGGGCTGCTGGCAGGCTGCGGAAGCTGGAGCAGGGTAGGGAGCAATTCCGAAGTCAAGCCGAGCGAGACGCTCACCCAGTTCCTCAACCTGCCCGCCTACTACCGGCGCGTAGGACGGCTGGCCGCCACCGACCCGATGCCGTTCGTGGGGTCCGTGACATCGGCGGCGGGCCCGGGCGATACCACGATCGCCATTCTCGCCCTCTCCCTCGAGAACCGCGCCTTCAGCTTCCAGAAGGAAGGCAACAGCTTCGCGGCGCGCTATCACGTCGACATCACCTTCGCGCACCCCGGGGCCGCGCCGATCAGCGTCGGACGCGACCAGCTGGTGCGCGTGCCGACCTTCCTCGAGACCCAGCGGGCCGACGAGAGCGTGCTCTTCCAGCAGGTCTTCCGGCTGGTGCCCGGGCCCTACCACGTCACCGTTCAGCTCCGCGATCCCACTACCGGCAACACGTCGAGCGCCTCCGTCGACTATACGGCGCCGGCCTTTCCCGCCGGCAGCACCACCCAGCCGATCCTGGCCTACCAGGTGCGCGCGCGCGCGGCGCGCTCCGACACGCTCTCGGTCGTGATCAACCCGCGCGGCACCGTGGCCTGGGGCGGCGACACGCTGCTCGCCTACATCGAGGGGTACGGCCTCACCGCGCCGACGCGGGTCCCGTTCGAGGTGCGCACCGAGACCGACAGCGTGGTGTACCGCGACTCGCTGCAGTTTCAGGGTGGCCACGACGTGGAGAGCCAGGTCCTGCGCCTCCGGCCCGACAGCATGGCCCTGGGCGAGCTGAAGCTCGTGGTGGGGCAGGGAGACCGCCAGCGGGAGACCTCCGCGCTGGTCTCCTTCTCGACGGCCTGGGTCGTCACCAACTTCGACGACATGCTGAGCCTGCTCCGCTACTTCGGGCACCGCGCCGCGCTCGACTCGCTGCGGAAGGCCTCGCCCGCCGAGCGGCCGGCGCTGTGGCGCGCCTTCTATCGCTCGACCGATCCCAACCCGTCGACTCCGGAGAACGAGTCCCTCAACGGCTACTTCACCCGGCTGGCCATCGCGAGCCAGCGCTTCCGCGAGGAAGGCATCCCCGGCTGGCGCACCGACCGCGGCGAGGTCTTCATCACCCTGGGCGAGCCGGACGAGGCGTACGAGACCACGCCGGGCCAGGTGGGCGGCCGCGTGCTCCGCTGGACCTACATCAACCTCCGCGTCTCGCTCTACTTCGTGGACGAGACCAACTTCGGACGCCTGCGACTCGATCCGCAGTCGCGCGCCGACTTCGAGATGGCACGCGGGAGGCTCGAGCGGCTGGGGTATTAGTTAGCTTTGCGCATGGCCCGGCACGACCCGCCCCAGCTCTTTCTCATCGATGGCTACGCGCTCATCTATCGCGCGTTCTTCGCCATGATCTCCCGCCCGCTCCGGACGGCCAAGGGTGAGAACACCTCGGCCGCCTGGGGCGTGGTGAACTTCCTGCTCCGCCTCCGCGAGAAGTACCAGCCCGACTACATCGCCTGGATCAACGACGCAGGCGTCTCCTTCCGCTCCGAGCGCTACGCCGACTACAAGAGCACCCGCCAGAAGCTCGGGCAGGAGATGCAGGCCGACTTCGACCGGTCGGTGGAGCGCATCTGCCAGCTGCTCGACGCCTTCCGCGTGCCCTTGCTCGCCGTGCCTGGCTACGAGGCCGACGACGTGATCGGCACCCTCGCGACACGGGCGGCCGAGCGCGGCCTGCAGTCGGTGATCGTTTCCGGCGACAAGGACTTCTACCAGCTGATCGGCCCCCGGGTGGCGCTTCTCAATCCCGGCCGCGGTGGCCCTGCGGCCGTGGACGAGGTCTGGGTAGACCAGTCGAACGCCTCCGAGCGGCTCGGCGTGCCGCCCGAGCGCGTCACCGACTTCCTCGCGCTGGTGGGCGACAGCTCCGACAACGTGCCCGGCGTGAAGGGGATCGGCGACAAGGGGGCCCTCAAGCTCATCGCCGACTACGGTGACCTCGAGAACATCCTGGCCCACGCCGCCGAGGTGAGCGGCAAGCGGCCGCGGGAGGCGCTGCTGGCGCAGGCCGACTCGGCGCGGCTCTCGAAGGAGCTGGTGACCATCCAGCGTGACGTGCCGGTGGAGTTCGACCTCGACCGCCTCACGCCGGCCGAGCCCGATCGCGACGCGGTGGTCCGCCTCCTGAGCGAGCTCGAGTTCTATTCGCTGGCGCGCCGCTTCACCCCCGCCGGCGACGCCGACGAGGAGGAAGCCGGCGGTGAGGCGCCTCCCGCCGCTTCCGACTGGCTCGCGCTCGACACGGCGCCCGCGTGCGACTGCGTCGTCGTTGACGATGCCGCGGCGATTCCCGATCTCGTCGCGCGGCTGCGCGCGGCGCCGCTCGTGGGGCTCGACACCGAGACCAGCTCGCTCGAGCCGCACGAGGCGGAGCTGATCGGCCTCTCGCTCGCGGCGAGCCCCTCGGAAGTCTGGTACCTCCCGTTCGGCCATCGCGAGCGGGGCGGGGACCTTGCCGCGCCCGCGGATCCCGTGCGCAACCTCCCGCCGCTCACTGATCCGGCCCTCGCGCCGATCGTCGAGCTGCTGCGCGATCCGTCGGTCCCCAAGGCCGGCCACAACATCAAGTACGACTGGCAGGTGCTCCGGCGGGCCGGCGTCGAGCTGGGCGGCGTGGCCTACGACTCGATGATTGCGAGCTTCCTCCTCGACCCCGGGCGGCGCTCGCACGCGATCGACATCCTGTCGCTCGAGCACCTGGGCCGCGGAATGCAGTCGTACAGCGACGTGGCGGGGAAGGGGAAGGCCGAGATCCCCTTCGCCGAGGTGGCGGTCGCGTCGGCGGCGGCCTACTGCGGCGCCGACAGCGCCACCGTGCTCGCCCTGCACGACTACTTCGCGCCCATGCTCGCCGAGACCGGGATGGAGGAGCTCTTCCGGACGATCGAGATGCCGCTCGTGCCCGTGCTCACCGAGATGGAATGGGCCGGGATCGCCATCGACCCCGAGCTCTTCGCGGAGCTGTCGCGCGAGCTGTCCGAGGAGCTCGCGCGGCTCGAGATCAGGATCGGCGAGGTGGCGGGCGAGGCGCTCAACCTGAACTCCCCGCGGCAGCTCGCGACGATCCTCTTCGAGAAGCAGGGGCTTCCCGTCCTCAAGAAGACGAAGACCGGGCCCTCCACCGACGCGGACGTGCTCGAACAGCTGGCCGCGATGGGCCACGAGCTGCCGCAGCTCATTCTGGACTACCGCGAGCTGCAGAAGCTCAAGAGCACGTACGTGGACACCCTGCCGACCCGGGTCCGGCGGGCGACCGGCCGCATCCACACGAGCTTCAACCAGACCGGCGCGGCCACCGGCCGCCTCTCGTCGAGCGAGCCCAATCTCCAGAACATCCCGATCCGCACCCCGCGCGGGGAGGCGATCCGCCGCGGCTTCGTGCCGACCGACGAGCGCGTCTTCCTGGTCGCCGACTACTCGCAGATCGAGCTCCGGCTGATGGCGCACCTCTCGGGCGACCCCGCGTTCATCGAGGCCTTCCGCCAGGGAGGGGACATCCACCGGCAGACCGCGGCGCTCATCTTCGGCGTGCCGGCGGACCTCGTGTCGCCGGAGATGCGCGGCCGCGCGAAGACGATCAACTTCGCCACCATCTACGGCCAGGGGCCGTTCGCCCTCTCGCGCAAGCTGGGCATCTCGCTCGAGGACGCGCGGCTCTTCATCGCGCGCTACTTCGCGCGATTCGCCGGTGTGCGCGCCTTCCTCGACCGGCAGGTCGAGATCGCCCGGGAGCTCGGCTACGTGGAGACGCTGTTCAAGCGGCGGCGCTACATCCCGGAGCTCAAGGACCGCAACTTCAACATGCGGGCCTACGGCGAGCGCAATGCGCAGAACTCGCCCCTGCAGGGCTCGGCCGCCGACCTCATCAAGGTCGCGATGATCCGGATCCATGACGCGCTCGCCCAGCGCCGGCTCCGGAGCCGGATGCTGCTGCAGGTCCACGATGAGCTGGTCTTCGAGGTGCCGGCCGCGGAGCTCGATGCGATGCGCACCCTGGTGCGGGAGCACATGGAGGGGGCAGCGGCGCTGCAGGTGCCGCTGGTGGTGGACATCGGCGTCGGGCCCAACTGGCTCGACGCGAAGCGCTAGCCGGCCGGCCCCTGCCGCGGGGGCCGCCGCCGGCGGCGGAGGGGAACGCCGGGCCACCAGTTCCAGCGGCCGGCGAGCTGCATGAAGGCGGGGACCAGCACCATGCGGATGACGGTGGCGTCGAGCAGCACGGCCACCGCGAGGCCGAAGCCGAGGAACTGCATCACCAGCACCCGCGCGAACGCGAACACCCCGAACACCATGATCATGATGAGGGCGGCCGAGGTGATGACCGAGGCCGTCGCACTCACGCCCTCCATCGTCGCCTCGGCGTTCCGGCCGGTGCGGTCGTAGGCCTCCTTGATCCGGCTCAGCAGGAAGACCTCGTAGTCCATGCTGAGGCCGAAGACCACCGCGAAGACGAGCACCGGCACCACCACGAAGATGGCCGAGGTCGGCCCGTCCAGCCCGAAGATCCGCGCCCCCATGCCGTGCTGGAAGACGAGGACGATGAGGCCGAAGGTGGCGCTCACCGAGAGGCTGTTCATGATGATCGCCTTGATCGGGACCAGCACCGAGCGGAAGGCGATCGCCAGCATGATGCCGGTGGCGGCCAGGATCAGGAGCACGAGGAGGGGGAAGCGGCGGAGGAGGTCCTTCTGGAAGTCCACGCTCGACGCCGCGTAGCCGCCCACGAGGATGTGCGCGCCGGTGAGGTGGCGAAGCCGGGCCCCCGCGAGCGCCCGCGCCCGGGCCACTACGTCCATCGCGGAGGTCAGTGACGTGGTGTCGGCCAGAATCACGTCGAGCAGCGCCGCCTGTCCGTCACTGCTCAGGTAGGCATCCAGGAAGGCGCCGTATTTCGCGCGGGCGGCGGGCAGATCGCTGTACAGCATCGAGTAGCCGAGGATCGACGTCCCGGGCTCCAGGTCCACCACGCTCCGGATGTCCCGCACCCGTGGGTCGGCGCGCAGCGAGTCGGACAGGGCCCGGAGCCCGCGGAGCGTGGCGGCCGACGCGACCGGCTGGCCCGCGGGCATCTCGACCACCACGCGCACCGGATTCACGTACCCGGCCACTCCCATCCGTGTCAGCGCGTCGAGCCCCTGGCCCGCTTCCGTCTCCGCCGGCCACCAGTTGCGGGCCGGGAGCCCGATCCGGATCCAGAAGAGCGGCGCCGTCAGGATGGCGATGGCGACGCCCCCCAGCGCCAGGGCTCGCCGCGGATGCCGGCTCAGGGTCCGGGCCCACTTCTCCCAGGTCTGCGGCGAGTGATACCAGGTGAGCTTCCTCGCCAGCGCACGGGGAGCGTCGATTTCCCGGCCGAGGATCGCCAGAAGGGCGGGGAGGAGAGTGATCGAGAGCAGCACTGCCACCGCCACGACGATGAGCCCGCCGAGCCCCACGCTCCGCGTCTCCACGAGGGGCGTCAGCAGGAGCGCGGCGAACCCAACCACCACCGTGAGACCCGACGTGACCACGGCGGAGCCCGCGGTGAGCATCGTGTTGACGGCCGCCTCCCGGCGCCGGGATCCCCGGCGGAGCTCCTCCCGGAACCTCGTCACGACGAGCAGCGAATAGTCGATGCCGACACCCAGGCCGATCATCGTCGTCATGTTGAGGACGAAGATCGACATCGGTGTGTAACGCGCCACGACTCCGACGATCGTAAGGGAAACGGCGATGGCCAGGAACCCGATGATGAGCGGAAGTACCGCCGCCACCAGCGCCCCGAAGGCGAGCACCAGGATGACCATGGTGAGCGGGAGCAGCCGGGCCTCGCTCCGCCGGCTGTCCTCCGCGCTCACGGTCCTGACGTCCAGGTCAAGCGCAGAGCGCCCCGTGACCAGGGCCCGGTACCCGTGCCCGTCCGCCATG
Source organism: Gemmatimonadales bacterium (assembly GCA_025935545.1). Lineage (GTDB taxonomy): Bacteria > Gemmatimonadota > Gemmatimonadetes > Gemmatimonadales > GWC2-71-9 > JAICUF01. The sequence continues at coordinate 11,818 of JAICVB010000023.1, read as the reverse complement.
CCTTCGAGGGTTCGCCGCACCAGGGTGCGGACCGGAACCACCAGCTTTCCGGCGCTGTCGCCGCTGGAGACGTTCAGCGCCACCACGAAGAACGTGGCACGATGATCGCGGCTGATGAACGTGGTGTCATGGGTGGAAGAGTAGGATGCGATGCTACGAACGTATGGCTGGGAGGCGATCCGGCCGATCAGCGTATCGAGCACGCCTCGCCCGGCGCCGCTGTCGAACGGCTCTGGTCCCTGTAGCGTAACAACAAAGAACTCGCTGACCGGACGGCTGAATCGGTGGGTTAGCGCCGCCTGGGCATCGGCCGACTCGCTGGGCCGGTTGCTGCCGCCGCGGATGTTGAGGACCTCGGGGGTATGCGGGGCCCGGATCGCGGCCAGCACGCCGATCACGACCCAGACTCCGACGACGACCCAGCGCCAGCGGACCAGGCCGCGGGCGATCGGACCCATGAGGTTCAGCTGCATTCCTCCAGGCAGTGTCGCCGCCCCGGACGGCGAGTGGCGAAATGTTAGACGGCTCGCGGGCGCGACGCCAGCGGTGCTGGCGCCGGCGCCGGCCCGTCACTCATATTGGTGAGACCGTATGAAGCGTCTGTTCCTCCCCGTCATCACGATTGCTCTCTTCACGCTCGTGGCCGGCGACCGGGTGCTGCACCGGACACCCGAGGCCGTCGCGTCGCCGGCGGCGGACACGAGCGGTGCCCGGACGCCGGTCCTGAGCCGGGCGGGGCTCCCGGCCACCTCCGGAAGCGACCTGGCCCCCGGCGGAACGGCGCGCCAGGCCGAGGCGAGCACGTCCACCATCGAGCGGCTGGCGCGCCTGGCGGTCCGGCGCCAGCTGGGCCAGGCCGGCAGCGCGACCTATCTGGACTCGTTGATCATCTCCACCGACTCGCTGGTCCGCCGGTGGCCTGATCGGGGCGATCCGCTCGCCGTCGCCATCATCGAGGGCGGGCCCGCGGGATACTCCTCGCGCATGGCCGCGCACGTGCGTGACGCCTTTGACGAGTGGGAGGAGGCCGGCGTGCCGCTCCACTTCACGTTCGTGAGCGACACCACGGCCGCCGACATCACCGTGCACTGGATCGACAATTTCAACTTCGACCGCGCCGGGCAGACCGATCTCACGTGGGACCAGCTGGGTCACGTGCGCCACGCCTCCATTGCCCTCGCGCTCAAGACGAGCAGCGGCATCCGGCTCCCCGATCACGCGCTGCTCTCGGTCGCGATCCACGAAGTGGGCCACGCCCTCGGGCTGCCGCACTCCGCCGACTCCAACGACGTCATGTTCCCCGCGACGCGGTCGGGCGCCATCTCCGAGCGCGACCGGCGGACCGCACTCCTGCTCTATCACCTGCCTCCCGGCTCCGTCCGCGACAGCGTGGCACCCTGACATGGCATCACGCCTCTTTTCTCTCGCGCTGGCGGCACCGCTCCTCCTGCTCCCCCCGGCGCCGAAGCCCGCGGCGCGGCCGGCGCTCAAGCCCTTTCCCGCGATCGACGCCGCCGTGCGCGCGGGGATCAAGCGCGGGCTCTATCCCGGCGCCGTCGTGATCATCGGCCGGCACGACCGGATCCTCTACCAGCGCGGGTATGGCCACTTCACCTGGAGCCGCCGCACGGCCGTGCCGAGCCCGGTAACGACGCTCTGGGACCTGGCGTCGCTCTCCAAGGTCGTCGGGACCACGGCAGTCGCCCTCCGGATGGTGGACCAGGGGCTGCTCGACCTCGACGCGCCGGTGACGGAGTACTTCCCCGCCTTCGGCGGCGGCGACAAGGACCGGGTCACCGTCCGCATGCTGCTCGACCACACGAGCGGGCTCCGGCCGTTCATCCCGTTCTATCGTACGGCGGCCTCCCGTGAGGAGGCGATCACCCAGCTCCTCGCTGATTCGCTCCGTCGCGCGCTCGGCACGGCGCCGGAATACAGCGACCTCAACGCGATCCTGCTGGGGCTGGTCCTCGAGCGGGTCGGCGGGCTCCCACTCGATTCGCTGGTGGCACGCGAGGTGGCCCGCCCGCTCGGCCTCACGCATACCCGGTATCGGCCGCCGCCGGCGCTGCTCTCGCGCGTGGCACCGAGCAGCTCCTGGCGCGGCCAGCCGGTCGCGGGCGTGCCGAACGATCAGAACGCCGTGGTCTTCGGGGGCGTGGCCGGCCATGCCGGCCTCTTCTCGACCGGTCGCGACCTGGCGCGGTATGCCCAGACCTGGCTCCGGATGGGGCGCGTGGGCAAGCGCAGCTGGGTGAGCGCCGCGACCATGAAGCGCTTCCTGACCGCGGGTGAGCGGAGCGGCACGCGGCTGCTCGGCTGGGATTCGCCGGACAGCTCGGCGGATGGCCCCACTGCGTTCGGTGAGCGGCTCAGCTCGGCCGCGTACGGACATACCGGGTGGACCGGCACCCAGATCTGGATCGACCCCAGGCGGGACATGTTCCTGATCTTCCTCACCAATCGCAGCTTCGACCCGCACCGCACGCGCTCGCTCGCCGGGATCCGGGACGTGCGCTCGCGGCTCTCCAACGTGGTCGCGCGGCTGGCGCCCGCCAACTAGCTTTCCCGCATGGCCCAGACGTCCGAATCGGTCCGGAAGGCGCTCCGCGCGGTCAAGGACCCCGAGCTCAACCTGAACATCATCGACATCGGCCTCGTCTACGACATTGACGTGACCGAGACCGGTGATGTGCTCGTGAAGATGACGCTCACCTCGCCCGGCTGTCCCGCCGGCGCCGAGATCATTCAGAATGTGAAGGAAGTCGCCGGCGATCTGGAAGGCGTGACGTCGGTGGATGTCGAGCTGGTGTGGGATCCCTACTGGACCCCCGAGATGATGGACCCGCGGGTCAAGGCCTTCCTGGGCTACTGAGCCGCTGCCGGCGCGGCGAGCGCCGCCAGCAGCGCGTCACCAATCTCCGCTGCCTGCCACCGCCGGATTCCCGGCACCCTCCGCAGCTCATCCCGGTCCGCCGGCATCGTGCGCGCGATCGCCTCCAGCGTCCCGTTCGGGCAGAGCACCCCGGGCGCCAGATCGAGGCGCGCCGCCTCGGCGTTGCGAACGGCCTTGAGCCGCTCCATGCGTGCGTCGAAGGCGGGGTCCGCCTGGCGGCGCGGCGGGCGCTCCACCCGCGGGAGCTCGCTCTCGGGGACGTCGAGGCCGCGGCGGATGGCGGCGAGCAGATCCGCTCCGCGGCGCTCGACCAGGTCGGGCCCTACGCCGGCGATGCGCCTGAGGGCCCCCAGGTCGGCCGGCGGATTGGCCGCGATGGCGAGCATCGGCTCGTTGTTCATGATCCGGAAGGAGGCGCGGTCCGCCTTCCGCGCGACGGCATCGCGCCACTCGAACACCTCGCGCAGCACAGCCAGGGCGCGCCCACGGAGCGCCTTTGCGCCCTTCATCCTGAGCCACGCCGGCTCGCCTTCCTCGCTGGCGGCCCAGCGTACTCCCTCCAGCAGCGCAAACTCCTCTTCCGCCCAGGCGAGGCGGCCGCGTTCGACCAGTTGCGCGCGGAGCAGGTCGCGCAGCTCGAGCAGGTTGCGGGTGTCGGCGGCCGCGTAGTCGAGCATTCCCGCCGACAGCGGCCGGGCCGACCAGTCGGCCCGCTGGAACCGCTTGTCGAGGCGGATGCCGAGATACTTCTCGAGGAGCGCCGCGAGCCCGACGCCGGGCTCGTTGAGGAGCTGGGCCGCCACCCGGGTATCGAAGAGCCGCGTTGCCCGGAAGCCGAACTCCCGGTCGAGCAGCCGGAGGTCGTAGTCTGCATCGTGGAACACGACCTCTACGGTGGGATCGGCCAGGAGGGCACCGAAGGGACCGAGGTCCACCCGGAGCGGATCCACGACGGCGGTGGTATCGCGCGAGGAAAGCTGGAGCAGGTAGACCCGGTCGTGGTACCGGTGGAAGCTCGCCGCCTCGGTGTCCACCGCGAGCTCGGGCGCGCGCGCGAAGCCCGCGAGGAGCCTGCCCAGCTCCTCCTGGCTCTCGACCAGGTGGACCGGCCTGTCGGTCTCCGCCGTCATCGGCCGGCTCCGGTGGGGCGCGGAACGACCGGAACTCCCTGAACAGACTCCGAAGTGCGGCTCGAATGTCGTGAGACTGTCATGTAGATGTGTTCAATCCCGTGGCTTGGCGCCCTGCTCGAGCCCGGCCGCGATCTCGTCGAAGGCCTTGGCCAGCGCCTTGTAGAACTCCGCGTCAGGCCTGGGGTCGCCGCCCATGGCGGCGTCCATCTGGATCTTCCGCGCGAGTCGTGCGGCATGGCGGATGTAGTCGGTGGCTGGCGGCATGAGACCTCCCGGCTGGGGCGCCCTGTTGCGGAGAAGCATACACCGGTAACGTGACATCATGCCGGTTCCCGAGATCGACCTCACCGTCTACCCCGACGAATGCGATGCCTTCGGGCACCTCAATCAGGCGTCCTTCCTGACGCTCTTCGAGCGGGCGCGCTGGGAGATGCTGGCGCGCGGGCCCGGCATGGACGTGTTCACGCGCGCGGGTGCGTGGCCGGCGGTGCGGAAGACGGTCATCGACTATCACGCCGCCGCCTTTCCCGGCGACGTCCTCCGCTTCACGCAGACCCTCACCCATCACGGCCGCACCAGCTTCACGATGCGCCAGACCGCGCGGCGGCTCGGCGACGACACGCTCATCGCAACCGCGGAGTTCGTCTTCGTCTGCATCGCGCGAGACGGCAAGCCGGTGCCGGTACCCGACGAGGTCGGCCGGTTCATGAACGCCCGCGGCGGACCGCCGGGTGATGTGCACCGCCTCACCGTCAACGGTGTGAACCTCGCGGTGGACGTGCGCGGCGAGGGCGCCTGCATCCTCTTCATCCACGGTTATCCGCTCGACCGCACCCTCTGGCAGTATCAGCTGAGCCATCTCGCTGGCTGCCGGCGGGTCGCACCCGACCTCCGCGGGATGGGCCTGTCCGACGCTCCCGACCTGGGGTACAGCATGACCACGTACGCCCAGGACCTGGCGGCACTGCTCGACGTGCTGGGCGTGGACGACGCGGTACTCTGCGGCCTCTCCATGGGTGGGTACGTGGCGTTCGAATTCCTGCGCCGGTGGCCGGCGCGCGTGCGTGGGCTCGTGCTGATGGACACGCGAGCCGAAGCCGACTCTGCCGACGGGCGCCGGGCCCGCGACGCGCAGGCGGCGCAGCTGCGGGAGGGAGGGCCATCGGTCGTCGCGGACGCGATGCTGCCGCAGCTCCTGGCGGACCCCGACGTGACCCACTCCCCCGTGGCGGCGCGGGTGCGGCGGATCATCGCCGCGGCGCCGGTGGCGGGGCTCGCCGGCGCCCTCGCCGCCATGCGCGACCGGCCCGACAGCACCGACCTCCTCGCCGCGCTGGAAGGTATTCCGACGCTGGTGGTATCGGGCGACCGCGACCGCATCATCCCCGCGGACCGCGCGCGCGAGATGGCCGGCCGCATTCCCGGCGCTCGCGTCGAGATCATCGCCGGCGCGGGTCATCTGCCGCCGCTCGAACGCCCGGCCGAGACCACGGCCGTGCTCGGCGCCTTCCTCGCCGGCCTGGACGCAAGAAGGCCCCCGCCGGCGGCGGGGGCCCGCTGACCGCTCAGCGCCTGGGGCGCCCGGGCGGATCACTGCTGTTGAACACCTCGCGGTTCTTTTCGATATAGCTCGTGAGCTGCGGTGGCACATCTTCCTCGGGGAAGATGGCGGTCACCGGGCATTCCGGCTCGCACGCGCCGCAGTCGATGCACTCGTCGGGATGGATGTAGAGCTGGTCTTCGCCCTCGTAGATGCAGTCCACGGGGCAGACATCCACGCACGCCCGGTCCTTCACGCCGATGCATGCTTCAGTAATCACGTACGTCATGCCCCAAGAAATACGACGGGCCTTCCTGCCACGCAAGGCCTTAGCTTTGGCCTGATGCGTTCCCTTCCCGCACTCCTCGCGACGCTCGCGATGCCGCTCCTTCCCGCCGCGCTCCCGGCGCAGAGCTGCACGCAGGCGGCGGCGCCGGTGGCCCTCGTGCTCTCGGGCGGTGGCGCGAAAGGCATCGCGCACATCGGCGTCCTCCGCGTGCTCGACAGCCTCGGGGTGCGCCCGGACATCGTCGTGGGGACCAGCATGGGCGCGGTGATCGGCGGCATGTACGCGAGCGGCTATGCGGGGCGCGAGCTGGACTCGCTCGCGCGCGCGCTGCCGCTCGCGTCGCTCTTCCGCACCTATGCGCCGCGGGCCCCGGGAGCGCTCGACTCGCTGCCGGCACTCGTGGTGTGGGAGCAGGGTAGCCACAGCTTCGCGCTCCAGAGCGCGGCCATCCGGCCGCCCGAGGCCAACAGCCTGATTGACGCCGCGATGCTGCGCGGCAACCTGATCGCGCGGGGGGACTTCGACCGCCTGCCGATTCCCTTCCGCGCCGTGGCCACCGACCTGCGCGACCGCTCGCCCGTCGTGCTGGCCGGCGGCGATCTCGCGCGTGCCGTCCGCGCCAGTCTCGCCATTCCGCTGATCTTCCCGCCGGAGAGCATCGGCGCCAGCATTCTCGCCGACGGCGGGCTCTCCGCGAACGTGCCGGTGTCGATCGCACGGCACGCCGGGGCGGTCCGGGTGATCGTGTCCGATGCCACCGAGCGCCCGTCGGACTCGCTCGACTACTTCTCCCCGCTCGCGCTGGCCGACCGGCTCCTCGGCTTTCTGTTCGAGCAGCCCGCCGACTCCCTCCGCCCGGGGGACATACGGATCCGCCCCGAGGTGGACGGATTCACCAGCCTCGACTTCTCCTCCGAGCGCGTCGCGCGGCTGATCGAGCTGGGCGAGACCGCCGCCCGCGCCGCCCTCGATGGTGCGCCCTGCCTGCCGCGCGGGCGGGCGCGCAGCCCCGTGCTGCCCTCGGTCATCGGCGCCGTCCGCACGCCGGGCCTCACGCCGGCGGAGCGGCGCGGACTGCTCGAGCGGCTTGGTCTTGGCGGCGGGACGCTCGACGTGAAGCGGCTTCACGCGGGCGTCCGCTCGCTGGCCTTTTCGGACGCGCTGGACGCCGTGTGGCTCAATCCGTCCGGCACCGGCGACACCGTCAGCTTCGAACTCGCGGTGCGCCGCTCGCCCAGGCGCGCCGCCGCGCTCGGCCTGGCCTACGACAATGAGCTGGGCGGCCGCGTATGGGCCGGCGCCAGGGATCGTACGGTCCTGGGCGGCGCGGTGGACGCTGCCGCCATCTTCGCCCTGGGCGAGCTCCGGCGAGAGCTGAGCGCGTCGCTGCGCCGCGGCAGTGGATGGAGCCCGTGGCGCCTGCCCGTGCTCGGCGCGCAGGCCGCGACGGAGTCGGTCCGGCGCTTCGACGCCGGCCGCCACGAGATCGCCGCCGCGCACACCGCGGAGGCCCGCGGGTTCCTGGGCGTCGAGCGTGACCTGGGCGATGGCTGGGTGATGGGAGGCGGGGCCTCGGTGCTCTTCTGGCGCGAGCCGGGAATCCCCGCGGATCACGCAGCGGGCGGACGGCTGGAGCTTCGGCGCGATGATCGCGCCGGAACGCCGATACTCCGGGGCGATTTCGAGCTGACCCCCACGGTGCGCCGCGCCGCACTGGCCGGAGCCCCGCTCCTTCGGGTCGCCCGCATCGGGGTCCAGCCGCTCTTCCGCCTTGGCTGGGGCGAGCGGCTTCCGCTGGCGGCCACCTTTCCGCTGGGCGGCACCGACGGATTTCCCGGCCTCCACCTCGGCGAGCTGCGCGGCACCCGCGAGGCCATGGGTGGCCTGGTGATCACCGTTCCGGTGGCGGGTCCGGTCGTGCTGGTAGGAGAGGGAGCGGTGGGGCGGGTGGCGACGGGTGGTGCGCTGCTCGCGCACGATGGGTGGATCGGCGGCGGGAGGCTGGGGCTCGGCGCGGACACGCCGATCGGCCCCATCCGTGTGGATTACGGGATCGCGACCGGCGGCAGGGACGCGCTCAGGGTGCGGCTGGGGCGCTGGTTCTGACCGCTACTCCATGAGTCCGGTGAGCGGCGTCGCGTAGCTGGCGGAACGGGCCTCCGGCTCGCCGTAGCGATCTCCCGCGTCGTGAAGCCGGTTCCATTCCTCGCGCAGGCAGAACGGGTCGAGGCCATGCGGCCGGTCTACCGCGAGCACGCCGTCGAGATGGTCGAGCTCGTGCTGCAGCAGCTCGGCCCGATCGCCTTCGAGATCCTCCTCGTGCCAATCCCCCCGCACGTCCTGATACCGGATGCGGATGCGATACGCCCGGGACACCTGGACCAGCAGGTTGGGGAAGGAGAAGCAGTCATCCCAGACGGTGAAGTCCTCGGTGCCGATGTCCACGATCTCGGGGTTGATCAGCGGCCAGGGTTTTTCCATCTCGACGTAGATCATGCGGACCGGCGCGCCGATCTGGGGCGCCGCGATGGCGCGGCCGCTGCCGAATCGGGACTGCCAGTCGCGAAGCGTCTCCCGCATGTCGTCGAGGATGACCCGGACAGCGGTCGATCGTGGCTTGGTGATCGGCTCGCAGCGGGTCCGGAGGATGGGATCGCCCAGGAGGCGGATGCGATGGATGGTCATACCGTTAATTTCGCGCCTCGGGCGGAGGTTTACAATACTGCCTCGCGGGGTAAGCAAAGCTACTACTAGCTGGAGAACACCACCCAAGGCGGCAGGTTGCCAGGCCGGCCCGCCCGGCCTAACGATCGTCCGCGTTTCCAGTTAGCAATTCGCACCAAATTGCTGTCACGAATTGACTGGCGCCGCCGGCAGGCTTAGGATTCCGCCATGGCAGTTCCCATGGGCGCAGCCGCCGACACCTCTGGCCTGCATGGTCCGCGGGGCGCGATCCTCCTCGCGCTCCGGCGCCGCGGTCGCGTCACGGCGCGTGAGCTGTCGCGCGACGTCGGCCTCTCGCTCAACGCCGTGCGCCACCATCTGAAGGAGCTCGAAGCCGAGGGGCTCGTTCGCTACGAACGCGAGCACAAGGGCGTCGGCGCGCCGGCATTCGTGTATCTGCTCGCGCCGGCAGCGGACGCGCTCTTCCCGCGGCGCTACCGCGAGACCCTCGAGATGCTTCTCGACTACGTCGTGGCCCGCGAGGGGCGCGCGGCCGCGGCCGCCGCGCGCGAGTCGCACTTCGATGCGATGGCGGAGCGGCTCGCCGCCGAGCTCCATGGCGCGCCTCCGGAGGCGCGAATGGCGGCGGTGGTGCGCGCGCTCTCGGAGGCGGGGTACATGGCCGAAGGCCAGGCGAGCTTCTGCTGCGGCACGCTCACCGAGCACAACTGCGCCATCCGGGAAGTGGCTGAGCGCTTTCCCGAAGTCTGTGCCGCCGAGGAGCGGTTCCTCGCGTCGGTGCTGGGCGGGACGGTCGAGCGCCGCCGTCACATGCTGCACGGCTGCGGCGGCTGCGAATACCAGGTGCGGTTTCCCCAGGAGAACGTATGAGCTCGCCGGTCGAGACACTGGTCAACAACGAGTACAAGTACGGCTTCGTCACCGACATCGACGCCGATGCCGCGCCGCGCGGGCTGAACGAGGAGATCGTCCGCCTCATCTCCGCCAAGAAGGGCGAGCCGGACTGGCTCCTCGACTGGCGGCTCCGCGCCTTCCGCGGCTGGCAGAAGATGAGCGAGCCGCACAGCTGGCCCAACATCCACTACGACCCGATCGACTACCAGGACATCATCTACTACTCGGCGCCCCGGACGGCCAAGCCGCTCGGGAGCCTGGACGAGGTGGATCCCAGGCTGCTCGAGACCTACACCAAGCTCGGCATTCCGCTGAGCGAGCAGAAGGTGCTGGCCGGCGTGGCGGTGGACGCGATCTTCGACTCGGTCTCCGTCGGCACGAGCTACAAGGCGCGGCTGCTCGAGGAAGGGATCATCTTCTGCTCCTTCGGCGAGGCGGTGCGCGAGCATCCCGAGCTCGTCCGCACCTACCTGGGCTCGGTCGTCCCGTCGAGCGACAACTTCTTCGCGGCCCTGAACGCCGCCGTCTTCAGCGACGGCTCCTTCGTGTACGTGCCGAAGGGCGTGAAGTGCCCGATGGAGCTGTCCACCTATTTCCGGATCAACGCCGAGGGGACGGGGCAGTTCGAGCGCACCCTGATCATCGCCGACGAGGGCGCCTCGGTGAGCTACCTCGAGGGGTGCACGGCGCCCCGGCGCGACACCAACCAGCTGCACGCCGCCGTCGTGGAGCTGGTCGCGCTCGACCGCGCGTCCATCAAGTACTCCACCGTGCAGAACTGGTACGCCGGCGACGAGAAGGGCGTGGGCGGGATCTACAACTTCGTCACCAAGCGCGGGAAGGCGCAGACCGGAGCCAAGATCTCCTGGACCCAGGTCGAGACCGGCTCGGCCATCACGTGGAAGTACCCGAGCGTGATCCTCCAGGGTGACGACTCCGTCGGGGAGTTCTACTCCGTCGCCGTGGTGAACGGACGGCAGCAGGCAGACACCGGCACCAAGATGATCCACATGGGCCGCAACACCCGCTCGACCATCGTCTCGAAGGGCATCTCGGCGGGCCAGGGACAGAACAGCTACCGCGGTCAGGTCAGGGTGCTCCCGCGCGCCCATGGCGCGCGCAACTACACGCAATGCGACTCGATGCTGATCGGCAACCGCTGCGGGGCGCACACCTTTCCCTACATCGACGTACAGAACCCGACCGCGTCGCTGGAGCACGAGGCGAGCACCTCCAAGATCGGGGAGGACCAGCTGTTCTACTGCAAGCAGCGCGGCCTCAACACCGAGAACGCGATCTCGATGATCGTCAACGGCTTCTGCAAGGAAGTCTTCAAGGAGCTCCCCATGGAGTTCGCCGTCGAGGCGCAGAAGCTCCTCGGCATCAGTCTCGAGGGGAGCGTCGGCTGACCACAATGGAGAAGCACATGCTGGAGATCCGCGGCCTCCGGGCCAGCGCGGGCGGGAACGAGATCCTTCGCGGCATCGACCTCTCGGTCAACGCCGGCGAGGTGCACGCCATCATGGGCCCCAACGGCTCCGGCAAGAGCACGCTGGCCCAGGTGCTCGCCGGTCATCCCGCCTACGAGGTGACGGGAGGCCAGGTCACCTACATGGGGCAGGATCTCCTCGAGATGGAGCCCGAGGAGCGGGCCCAGGCGGGCGTGTTCCTGGCCTTCCAGTATCCGGTCGAGATTCCGGGCGTCTCCAACGCCTACTTCCTGCGCGCGGCGTACAATGAGATCCGGAAGGCCCGCGGCCTGGAGGAGCTCGATCCCATGGACTTCCTCGACGTGCTCGAGGAGAAGCTCAAGGTCGTGGAGTGGGGGCCGGAGATCATGAGCCGGGCCGTCAACTCGGGCTTTTCGGGGGGCGAGACGAAGCGGAACGAGATCCTGCAGATGGCCGTGCTCGAGCCGCGCCTGGCGGTGCTCGACGAGACTGATTCGGGCCTCGACATCGACGCCCTCCGGATCGTGGCGGGAGGCGTGAACCGCCTGCGCCGGCCGGACAACGCCACCATCGTCGTGACGCACTACCAGCGGCTGCTCAACTACATCGTCCCCGACTACGTGCACGTGCTGTCCGCGGGCCGCATCGTGCGCTCGGGTGGCAAGGAGCTCGCGCTCGAGCTCGAGGCGCGCGGCTACGACTGGGTCGAGGCGCCCGCGGGGGTCGCGTGACCGCCACCTGGGTCCGCCGGTTCGAGGAGACCGCCGCGGCGGCGGAGCCGGAGTGGCTCCGGCCGGTGCGACGCGCCGCGATGGACCGCTTTGCCCAGACCGGCTTCCCCGCGCCCCGCGACGAGGAATGGCGCTTCACGCCGGTCGCGGCGATCACGCAGGCCGAGTTCGAGCCGGCCCGGCCGACGCACCAGGTGAC
>JAICVB010000162.1 GCA_025935545.1 Gemmatimonadales bacterium | reverse complement strand
GGGCGGTGACGTGCTCGAGGGAGGGGTGATTCACCTGGTGGACGACGGCGTGCGGCGGGAAGTGGAGGTCGAGATGGGCGGCTGAGCCGTCAGCCGTTCAGGTCGCGGGCCCTCCGCGGCCACTCGTGCACGAAGGCGCGCTGGGCCTCCGTCTGCGGCGAGACGGTGTCGTAGAGCGCCCTCAGCTCGGTGGTGGCGAAGAGGCGGCCCAGGGTGGCGAGCGCGTCGTCGCCGTCGCGGCCGTCGCCGGCGAGCAGGCAGCCCGCCACCGTTCCGGTCCGCCCCACCCCGCCCAGGCAGTGCAGATACACCTTGCGACCCTCCGCCACCTCCCCCGCGATGAAGGACAGGATGGACGCCATCGTTTCCGGTGAGGGCACGCCCATGTCGGGCACGGGGAAGCGGCGGTAGGTGACGTCCAGGTCGCGCGCGGCCGCCGCCTCCTGCAGCGTGGCCTCGTACGGCTGGAGCGGATCGCTGGCCTGGGTGAGGTCCACGAAGGTCCGGATACCCGCATCGAGCAGCGAGTCCAGCACGCCGGCCGCATCGTGCGAGCGCCAGCCCGGAAACTCCCCGGCGAGGACCATGTTGCCCGGGAGCCAGTAACTCGCGCGATTAGGTGGGGGAGTCATTGGGAATAGTCGCCGCGCGGTGACCCGAATGGAAGGGTCGGCGCCGATCCGGCGCTCCCGCCGACGCGGCGGCCGGGGCTGTTGCCTTTCACTCACCGGTCACGCACCATGGAGACAGCGCGTGATGACCAGACCCGGCACCCGCCTCTTCACCCGGAGCGACATTCGTCGCCTCCTCGACCTCGACACCTGCATCGCGGCCGTGGAGGCGGCGTTCCGCGCGCACGCGGCCGGAACGGCCATCCCGCCCGGCGTGCTCGGCACCCACGTCGCCGGCGGGGGCTTCCACGTGAAGACCGCCGGACTCGGCGGCGATCACCCGCGCTACGCGGCCAAGATCAACGCCAACTTCCCCGCCAACCCGGCGCGGCACGGCCTGCCCACCATCCAGGGCGTCGTCGCCCTGCAGGACGCGGCCGATGGCCGCCTGCTGGCACTCATGGATTCGGGCGAGCTGACGGCGCTCCGCACCGCGGCCGCCACCGCCGTCGCCGCGAAGTACCTGGCGCGGCCCGACAGCGCGACCGTCGCGATCATCGGCTGCGGCCTGCAGGGGCGGTACCAGCTCCGGGCGCTCCGGCGCGTCCTGCCGCTTCGCCGCGTGCTCGCGTGGGACGACGATCGCGACGCCGCACGCGCGTACGCGGCGGAGATGAGCGCCGGTCGAGACATCGTGGTCGTGCCGGCCGCCGACCACCGGAGCGCGGCCCGCGAGGCCGACGTCATCGTGACCTGCACGCCCTCGCGCACCCCGGTCCTCTCCCGGGCCGACGTGGAAGGCGGAACCTTCGTCGCCGGCGTCGGCGCCGACAGCGAGGACAAGAGCGAGCTCGCCCCCGATCTCCTCGCCGCTTCGACGGTGGTGACCGACCTGCTGGACCAGTGCGCCCGGATCGGCGACCTGCACCACGCGCTCGCCGCCGGCGCGATGCGGATCGAGGACGTGCACGCCGAGCTGGCGGAGGTGGTGAGCGGGCGACGGGCCGGCCGGACCCGCGCGGACGAGGTGACGGTGTTCGACAGCACCGGCACGGCGCTGGAGGATGTAGCGGCGGCGGTCGCGGTGTACGAGCGGGGCCTGGCGGAGGGGGCGGGGCTCGAGGTGCGGCTGGGCGACTGAACGCGCCCGCCCGCGGCCGGCCGCCGCGATGCTATCGCTGCCGGATCCGCACCAGCTCGATCGGGTGCCCCACCTGGTGGATGCTCATCGCCTGGTCCGCCTTCCGCGCGTCCGCTTCCACGCGCGTCCCCGCGTACTGGAACGCGGCCGGCAGGTTGGTCGGGGCGTAGGTCACGCTGTCGTCCCCCTGGATGACGTACACGCCGCCCTCGAGATCGAGATGCTCGATCGATCCCGTCATCCGGAACGATGGCCGCGATGCGCGCTCCGGGCTCACGCTGGTCCACGCCACCGGCGCCGGCCCGCAGGCGACGAGGCCGGCGGCCGCCGCGACAGCGAGGGCCGCCAGCCGAATCGTGCGCCTCATGGCCGCGCCTTCCGCGGCATCCGCACGTCACTCTGCGCGGCGTGCCACGCATACGATGCCATGATGACCGCGTTCTTCATCAGGTCCTCGGGCTGTATCGAGTCGTAGAAGTCGAGATTGGTGTGGCCGCCGGTGCCGGGGACCCGGTCCTGCAGGAACTGGAATCCCGGCAGTCCCGCCTCGTCGAACGCCACGTGGTCGGTGCTGCCGACGCTCTGGTTCGACACGACCGTCATCCCCATGTCGCGGAAGGGCTCCATCCACGCCGAGAGCAGCGGACGCGCCGCCTCGTTGCCCTGAAGATAGATCCCGCGGTACTGCCCCGGCCCGTAGTCCTGGTTGAAGTAGGCGAAGAGCCGGTCGTACTCGGGCTTCTTTGGCGCCGTCGTGTCGCCCGGGATGCCGAAGTGCTGCCGCACGTAGGCCCGCGAGCCCCAGAGTCCCTGCTCCTCTCCGCTCCAGAGGGCGATGCGGATGGTGCGCCGCGGTTTGGCTCCCACCGCCTTGAGGATCCGCATCGCCTCGAGCGCGACGGCCACCCCCGACGCATTGTCGCTCGCGTTGGGGCTCGCGTGCCAGCTGTCGAAGTGCGCCCCGATCATCACCACCTCGTTCCGCAGGTCGCTCCCGGGAATCTCGGCCGTGATGTTCATGGCCTTCTCCACCTGCTGGCCGATCCGGTTCCGGACCTCGAGCTCCACCTTCACCGGAATCCCGCGCTTGAGGATCCGGTACATCCGGTTGTAGTGCTCCGGCGTCACGGCGATCATCACCGGCGCCGCCGAGTCGCCGGCGGCGGACCAGTGGTCGGTGCGCGTGCCCGGCCGGGAGAATCCGCGCACCGCGCCGAGCCAGCCGCTCTCGCTCTGCAGCACCGCCGTCACCCCTTCCGCCTTGAAGAAGGCGGCCTTCTCCTCGCTGGTGAGCAGGTCGGGATTGGGCACCCTCGGCGCCGCGGGCCGGACCGGCGCGATCACCGTGTGCTCCAGTGCGTTCAGCTGCTCGTCGGTGTAGCGCGGCACGCCGTTGGTGAGCGGCGCGAGGTCGATCGCGGCCGGCGGCGTGCTCAGGACCGCCATCCCGCGGAGCTTGCCGCGCCAGGTCTCGAGATCCTCCCGCGTCGTGAGCTCCACGATCACCGCCTGGGCCACCTGCCGGCCGTCGGTGCCCGGCGTGTGCGCGAGCGGATAGGCCACGAGCGGCGAATAGTCGGGCTCCAGCATGTGGACCGAGACGTACTCGTTGTCCCAAGCCACGCCGAAATCCATGAAGGGCTCCGCGGTCACGTTCGCGAGCCCGAGCTCCCGGAGCTCGCCCTGGGCCCAGGCCAGGGCCCGCTGCATGTCCCGCGAGAGCGTGAGTCGAGCGCCGAGGACGTCGGTGATGTAGCCCTCGAAGTCCATCACGCGGGAATGCTGGAGTCCCTCCTCGCGGATGCGCGCGACCATCGGCCAGTCGACGGGGACGGGGTCGGCCAGGGCGGCGGCGGTGAGCAGCAGGGCCGCGGCGAGCGGCCTCAGGGGGCGGAGCATCGGCCGGCTTCTCCGGTGGGGGGCGGCGGGGCGGGTCGTGATTCCTCAGAGTGCGCGCGGGCGGCGCCCCGCGCAATGATCAGGTG
>JAICVB010000024.1 GCA_025935545.1 Gemmatimonadales bacterium | reverse complement strand
GGTCTCGAGCGGCCGGTTCGCGGCACCGTCCGGCTGGGGGATCACGCGGCACCACGGGGCCCCGGCGCCGTGGGCTTCGCCTTCCAGCGGCCGGTCTTCATTCGCGGGACCGTGCGGGACAACCTCGCGCTGGGGCTCGACCTGCAACGGATCGCCGCGGGTGATCGCGAGGGGCGGATCGCCGAGGCGGCCCGGGAATGCGGCATCGCGCCGCTGCTCGACCGGCCGGCGCATCAGCTCTCCGGCGGCGAGGCCCAGCGGGTGAGCGTCGCGCGCGCGCTAACGCTCCGGGCGCCGCTCACGCTGCTCGACGAGCCGCTCAGCGGCATCGACCGCGCGACCCGCGTGCAGCTCCTCGACGACCTGCCGGGACTGCTCCGCCGCTTTGCCGCGACCACGGTGCTCGTCACGCACGATCGCGACGAGGCCTACGCCCTGGCCGATCACCTGATCGTCCTGGCCGGCGGCCGCGTGCTCGCCGCGGGCCCGCGGCGCGCCCTCCATGCGGCGCCGCCCAACCCCGAAACCGCCGCCCTGCTGGGCTACACCGTGCTGGAGGCGGACGGTCGCACCCTCGCGGTGCCGCCCGGCGGGCTCGTGATCGGGGCGGCGCCGGCATGGGGCCGGCCGCGCATCCCGCTCACCGTCGTGGCCGTCACCGACCTCGGGCACGAGCAGCGGGTGACGGCGCACGCCGGCGGCGCGCGCGTGAGCGTACCGCTTCCCGCCGGCATGGAGCCGCCGGCACCCGGCGCCGTCCTGTACGCGGACGTGGTCTCGGCGGTCCCGATTATCTTTGCCGCCAACGACACGATCCCCCAGCCGCGGTGACCGCATGAGCTCCACGCCCAACATCCCCATCCCCCGCAACGAACCCGTCCTGAGCTACGCGCCGGGCATGCCCGAGCGCGACACGCTCAAGTCCGCCCTCGCGCTCATGAGCGCCGAGCGGATCGAGATTCCCGTGGTGGCGGGCGGGCGGGACCTTCGGTCCGGGACGATGGTGGACGTGGTGTCGCCGCACGCGCATGGGCGGGTGCTGGCGACGGTGCATCAGGCCGATGCCGGCGCCATCCGGGCCGCGGTGGATGCCGCGGTGGCGGCGCAGCGCGAGTGGGCCTCGTGGCGGTTCGAGGACCGCGCCGCCGTCTTCCTCAAGGCCGCGGAGCTGCTGGCGTCGTCGCACCGCGCCATCCTCAATGCCGCCACGATGCTGGGCCAGAGCAAGACGGCGTTCCAGGCGGAGATCGACAGTGCCTGCGAGCTGATCGACTTCCTCCGCTTCAATGTCGCCTACGCGGAGCAGATCTACCGCGAGCAGCCGGGGTCGTCCGCGGGGGTGTGGAACCGGATGGACCACCGGCCGCTCGAGGGATTCGTCTATGCCATCACGCCGTTCAACTTCACGGCCATCGGCGGCAACCTTCCCACGGCACCCGCGCTCATGGGGAACACCGTCGTGTGGAAGCCCGCGGCGACCGCGGCGCTCAGCAACTACCACTTCTTCCGCCTGCTCGAGGAGGCGGGACTTCCGCCCGGCGTGATCAACTTCGTGCCCGGCAACGCGGTCGCGATCAGCGACGCCCTCCTGGCCGAGCGCATGCTCGCGGGGATCCACTTCACGGGCTCGACGCCGGTCTTCCATTCGCTCTGGAAGACGGTGGGGGGGAACCTCGACCGCTATCACAGCTATCCGCGGCTGGTGGGCGAAACGGGCGGCAAGGATTTCGTCGTGGCGCACGCGAGCGCCGACGTGGACGCGCTCGCGGTGGGACTGGTGCGCGGCGCCTTCGAATACCAGGGACAGAAGTGCAGCGCGGCGTCCCGCGCCTACGTCCCGGACTCGATCTGGCCGGCGGTGATGCAGCGGATGACCGACATGATGGCCACCATCCGCATGGGCGACGTCGCCGACTTCCGGAACTTCATGGGTGCCGTGATCGACGCCCGCGCCTTCCGGAAGATCAGCGGCTACCTGGATCGCGCGCGGCACGACGCCGGCGTGAGCATCGTGGCCGGCGGCGGCGCCGACGACTCGGAGGGATGGTTCATCGAGCCGACGCTGCTGCAGGTGGAGGACCCGAAGTACCGGCTCATGTGCGAGGAGATCTTCGGGCCCGTGCTCACGGTCTACGTCTATCCCGAGCGGCGGTGGAGCGAGACCCTCACGCTGGTGGACGAGACCAGCCCGTACGCCCTCACCGGCGCGGTGTTCGCGCAGGACCGCGCGGCGCTGGTCGAGGCGGATCGCGCCCTCCGGAACGCCGCCGGCAACTACTACGTGAACGACAAGCCGACCGGCGCGGTGGTGGGCCAGCAGCCCTTCGGCGGCGCCCGCGCGAGCGGCACCAACGACAAGGCGGGGTCCATCCTCAACCTCCTGCGCTGGGTCTCGCCCCGGAGCATCAAGGAGACGTTCGCACCGCCGAAGGACTACCGCTATCCGTTCATGGGCGCGGAGTAGCTTCGCCGCCGCGACGGCCGCGGCGCTCCTTGCGGCCGGTTCCCCTCTCGCGGCCCAGGCGCCGCGGTACGCCGCCGCCGTGCTCGACTCGGCGCGCTACGAGGAACGCGTCGAGACCGGCATCCACGGCGAAGCCGGCGGCCGGCCGCTCGACGAGACCAGCGGGCGGGTCGCGCGCTGGATACTCCATGTCGCCTCCGCGTCGGATTCGGGCGTAACGCTCGAGGCGTCGCTCGATTCGCTCTCCATCTGGCGCCGATCGGGCGCCGCCATCCGCTCCCCTGACACCGACGGCATCATCGGCGGCCGCTACCGCGGCACCCTCTCGGCCAACGGCCGCTACGTTCCCGCCACGCATCCCTTCATCCCCGATGAGATCGCCGAGTTCGCGGACCTGCGGAACGCCGCGGGAGCGCTCCTTCCGCGCCTCCCGTCCGAGCCGCTCGCGGCCGGCGCCGTCTGGCGGGACGACAGCACCGGCACCACCATCGAGCGCCTCGGCGACAGCACCGCCGCGGGCGTCCGGCTCGCGCGGTACCGCCTCGAGCGCCATGCGACGGTGAGCCGCGCGCCGCTTGCCGGCGGCGCCGACACACTCGCGCTCCGCGTGCGCCAGACCACCGACGAGTCGGGGGAGTTCGCGTGGGATGATGCGCGGGGCGTGGTGGGCTGGACCCGGACGGTCACGGTATTGACCGAGATCCCGCCGGGCGGGTCGGTGCGGGTCCCGGTCCGCTCCCGGGTGGTTCAGCGGGTTACGCTCACGCGGCTCGACGAGTCCTCACGGTAGATCCAGGGCACGTCATCGTCGTCCGGTGCGGCGCCGCCGACCGCCGCATCCACCACCGGACGCGCCGGCGCGAGCGCGCAGACCGGGTCGGTCGCGGCCGCGTCGCCCGCGAGCGCAAAGGCCTGGCAGCGGCAGCCGCCGAAGTCGATCGCGCGCCGCGCGCAGTCACGGCAAGGGCGCTGCATCCAGTCCTCGCCGCGGAAGGCGTTGAAGGCCGCCGACTCCCGCCAGATCCACTCCAGCGACCGCTCCCGCACATTGTCGAACCTCATCCCCGCGATGGCGGTCGCGCCGTGGCAGGGAAGGGCCGCGCCGTCGGGGGCGACGACGATATAGTTCCGTCCCCAGCCCCCGTAGCACGCCTTGGGGTAGATGCCGTGATAGTCGGGCAGGACGTAGGTGATGCGGAGCCGTCCGCGGCACCGCGCCCTGGCCTCGCGCACGACGGCATCGGCGGCCAGCACCTGCTCGCGCGTGGGCATCAGCGCCGCACGGTTGGCCAGCGCCCACCCGTAGTACTGCGTGTTGGCGAGCTCCAGCCGGTCGGCCCCGAGCTCGAGGGCGAGATCGATCAGCGCGCCGACCCGGCCCAGGTTCGCGCGGTGCAGCACCACGTTGATCGAGAAGGCGAAGCCCAGCTCACGGACGAGCGCGGCGGCCTCCCGCTTCCGCCGCACGGCCGCGCTCCCCGCGATGCGCTCGGCGGAGGCATCGTCGGCGTCCTGGAACGAGACCTGGATGTGATCGAGCCCCGCCGCGCGCAGCGCCTCGGCGCGCGCGCGCGTGAGGCCCAGCCCCGACGTCACCAGCGTGGTGTAACAGCCCAGCGATCTCGCGTGCGCGGCGATGGGCTCGAGGTCGCGGCGGGCGAGCGGCTCACCGCCGGAGAGTCCCACCTGCAGGACGCCCAACCGCCTCGCCTCGTCGAGCACGCGCTGCCAGTCCGTCGTGCCGAGCTCGGCCCCGGCCCGGACCAGCTCCAGCGGATTGGAGCAGTAGGGGCAGTGGAGCGGGCAGCGATGCGTCAGCTCCGCGAGCAGGGTGGTCGGGCGCTCAGCCGACATCCACGAGCTCCCGCGCCGAGAGATCGTCCAGGAACTCGGTCACGTCGGCGGTCACGTCCGCGCCGTAGCGGCTCCCCAGCTCGGCCGCGATGCCGGCCACGGTGCGGCGTCCATCGCAGAGGCCGAGGATCGCGGCGCCGCTCTCGTTGAGGAAGACCACACCTTCGGGGTAGAGCAGCACGGGACAGTTCCGCACGGGGTCGTGCTCGAGCCGCGCGAGCCGCCAGATCGCGGGCACGGCGTCAGGCGCCGGCACGGGTGCCGTCCGCGTAGGCGTGATGGATCGCGTCGATCATGGCCCACAGCACGTCGAGCTTGAAGCGCAGGGCGTCGAAGGCGCGATACTGGGTCTCGACCGTGGTGCAGTGCTGCCGGACCAGCGCCAGCCCGTGGCCGCTGTCGCGCGGGGCCTGGTCGAGGCGGCTCCGGAAGTACTCGAGGCCCGCGCGATCCACCCACGGGTAGTGCTCGGCGAAGGCCGCGATGCGGCGGCGCATGAGGTCGGGCGCGAACAGCTCGGTGAGGGAGGAGGCCACGGCGTCGATCCAGGGTCGGGTCCGGCAGAAGGTGACGTACGCCTCTGCCGCGAAGCGCACCGCCGGGAGCACGTGCCGCTCATCCTCCATCTCTTCCCGCGGGACGCCCAGCGCCTCGCCCAGCCTGATCCACATCTCGATCCCGCCGGTTCCCGGCGCGGTGCCGTCGTGGTCCACGATCCGCTGAATCCAGAGGCGGCGCACGCCGGGATCGGGGCAGTTGGACAGGATGGCGGCGTCCTTCCGCGGGATCGCGCGCTGATAGGCGAGCCGGTTCGCGACCCAGCCCTGCAGCTGGGGCCGGCTCAGCCGACCCTCGTGCATCAGCTGGTGGAACGGATGGTTGGCGTAGTACGACGTGCTGAAGGCGCGAAGGGCATCGGCCAGCGCGTCGGGCGTGAGCGGCGCGTCGAGGCGGGGGATCGGCGGCGGCGGCGGGGCGGCGAGGCTTGCGGTCACAGGGAGAATCTCATCCCGTCGGCGCCCACTGTCAGGCCCTCGCCGGCCACCGCGCGGCGCTCCGGCGAGTCCTCGAGGAGGATGGGGTTGGTGTTGTTGATGTGCAGGTACACCGCACGGCGCTTCAGCGCGGCGAGGGACGCCAGGCTTCCGTCGGCCCCCGAGATGGGCAGGTGCCCCATCGCGCGCGCGGTCCGCGTTCCGTAGCCGAGGGACTGGAGCTCGTCGTCCGCCCAGAAGGTGCCGTCGAACAGGATGAGATCGGCACCGGCGAGGTGTGCGGTGGTTCGCGCATCGAGTGCGCCGCACCCGGGAACGCACGCGCAGCTGGCGCGGCCGTCGCTCACGAGGAGCCCGGTGACGGCGCCATCATGCGGTGCGTCAGGCGCGAAGCGAGGCGGGCCGCCCGCCACGGCGAAGGCCTCCACGGTCAGGCCCAGCGCGTCGCCGTTGCGATCCCGAAGCTCGACCGTGGCGCCCGGCGGGAGCGGGGTGAACGGCACGTCGGCAAAGGCGCGCACGGTCGGGAGCACGCCGCCCCCGCGCTCGAGGATCCGCCCCACGACCGGTGAGGCGGCCACCGGCAGCCGCCGGCCTTCGCGGAGGAGGAGCAGGCCCAGGGTGTGATCGAGCTCCGCGTCGGTGAGCAGGACACCTTCCACCGGCAGGTCGCGCGACGGCCGCGGCTCGGCGCCCGGAATCAGCGCGAGCTGCGATCGCACGTCGGGTGACGCGTTGATCAGGAACCACCGCTCGCCGTCGGCGCTCACCGCCACCGACGATTGCGTTCGCGGCCGGGCGGCCGCCGGGTCGTGCCGCGCGGTGCGGCAGGGACGGCAGGCGCAGTTCCACTGCGGGAATCCACCCCCCGCCGCGGTACCGAGCAGGATGATGTCCATGAAACGAACCGGGGCCCGCCGGATGGCGGGCCCCGGTCAGGGAAGGCTAGAGGGTTCCGACGTACGCGGTGACTTCCAGCGTCACCGCTACCACGTCAGCCTTCGGCTTTGTCCACTGCATCGGTACACCTCGCTCGTAGGACGTCCGCACTGCTGAGTGAGTATAGGACCCGCGCCGGCCGGGACGCAAGCGACGGCAGTCCCGGCGCGGAGTGACGGCCATCACGCAACCGGCCGCTCCCGCCCACTAGCGGACGGTGATCGTCGCCTCGACGGACATGCCCGGCCGGAGGGGGTGGGCCGGATCCTGCCGCCCGTCCACCGCGATGCGTACCGGGATCCGCTGGACCACCTTGGTGAAGTTGCCGGTGGCGTTGTCCGGCGGCAGCAGCGCGAAGCGGGCGCCCGTGGCCGGTGCCACGCTCTCCACCTTGCCGTGGAAGGTCACGCCAGGATACGCGTCGACGGTGAACTCGACGGGATCCCCCGGCCGCACCCGCTCGAGCTGCGTCTCCTTGAGGTTGGCCGTGACCCACAGATCCTTGAGCGGCACGATCGACATGAGCGACTGGCCCACCTGCACCAGCTCACCCGGCTCGACCCGCCGCCGGGCTACCATCCCCTCGGCGGGCGCCGTGATCACCGAATAGCCCAGCTGGATCTGCGCGTTCTCCACCGCCGTGCGTGCCGCCGAGAGCCGTGCCTCGGCCGAGCGGAGGCCGGCGGCCGCCACCGCAACGTTGCTGCCGCTCGCGGATGCCTGCCGACGCACGGCCTCCAGGTTGGCGCGCGCCGCATCCGCCGCTGCCTGCGCCGCGTCGAGCTGCTGCGCCGGGATGATGCGCTGCGCCGCGAGGCCGCGGTAGCGCTCGAGGTCGGCGTCCGCCTTCCGGCTCGCCGCCTCCGCCGCCGCCACCGACGCCGTGGCGCCCGAGGCCGTGGCGCGGCTGGCGGCGATCTGCGCCTCCGCCATGCCCGCCGCGTGGCCGGTTCCGGCCGCCGCCTCCGCGTTCGCCAGGTCGGCCTGGGCTTCCGCCAGCCGGACGCGCAGGTCGCGATCGTCGAGCACCACAAGGGTGTCGCCCGCCTTCACCCGCTGGTTGTCCTCCACCAGCACGCGGCTCACGAAGGCCTGCACCTTCGGTGCGATCGGCGTGATGTGGCCGTCCACCTGCGCGTTGTCGCTGGTCACGTGGTTGCGCCCGTGGAGGTACTTGCTGACCCCCCAGATCGCGGCGATGAGCGCGAGGACCCCGGCGATCATGAGCGGGCTGACCCGCCGCCGCGGCGCGACCGGCACGGGCGGAGGCGGCGGAGCGGGCGCGGGCGCCGGACGTCCGGCGGAGGGTGGCGCGTCGTGCAGTTCGGTTGCCATGATCGATCGGTTCCTCGTCGTCGTAATGATCGCGTCTCCGGGCTACCGCATCTCGGAGAGTACTCCAAGTGCGCGATAGGCCGCGATCCGCGCCGTGCCGTAGGCCACATGCGCCTGGATCAGGGCGTCGTGGGCGCCGATCACGGAGCTCTGGGCGTTGGTGGTCTCCACACTGCCGGCGACGCCGGCCCTGAAGCGCTCCCGCGCCTGCGCCAGCTCGGTTTCCGCGAGCCGCACGCGCGTGGCCGCGAGCGCCATCTGCTGGCGCGCCGAGGCGAGATCCAGGATGGCCTGCCGGGCGTCGGTCTCGACGGCGTTGCCCAGGTCGCGCTCGCGAAGGCGCTGGGCGTCCACCCGCGCACGCTGTTCCGCGCTCCGCGCCTGCCGGCGGAAGCCGTCGAGGATCGGGATGTGCAGCCCGAGCTGGACCAGGTAGCTCCCGGCCAGCGCGCTGGTGCTGGGGCCGGTCTTCTGGTAGTAGCCGTTGACCCCGAGCGACGGCAGCGCCTCGAGGCCGATGGCGCTGAGCGACCGCTCCGCCGCCTGGGTGCGCGCGTGCTCCGCCGCGAGCTCCGGCCGGTGGGCGCGGGCGAACTGCACCGCGGCGTCCACGTCGGTCGGGATCGCGACGTCCCCGCCCACCAGCGAGTCGGTCGGCTCGATCGGCGTGCCCGGCGGCGCGTCCAGCGCCCGTGCCAGGTCGAGCCGCGCCCGGGCCAGCGTGTTCCGCGCGATCTCGAGCTGTGACCGCACGCTGGCGTAGCCGACCTCGCTCCGGGTCGCCTCGATCTCGGCGCTCACGCCGGCCGTCACCAGCTGGCGCGCCTGCTCCAGCAGGCTCGCGGCCACCGCGCTGTCCGCCTCGCGGGCCCGGACCGTCTCGGTCGCGCTCAGGAGGCGGAGGTAGGCGAGCCCGGCCACGGCGCCGGAGGCCTCGCCCGCGGCGCGTGCATCCAGCTCGGCGGCCGCGGCCGTGTCATGGCCGGCCCGGAGCCGGGCGATGGCCGACGCGTCAAAGAGCGTCTGCGATCCGCGGAGCTGGAGCGCCACCAGGTGGATCGGATCGGATACGCCGGTGATCCCGGGGAAGCCGAACTCCTCGAAGTTGATCGTCTGCCGGCTCACCGCGGCCGAGCCGGCGATGGTGGGCAGGAGGTCGGCGCGCCGCTGGCGGACCCGGGCGTTCACCACGTCCACGTTGAGCCGCGCCAGCGCCTCGTTGACCCCGCGCTCGCGCCCCAGGCGGATGGCGTCGAGGAGGCTCAGGTTCGCGGGGATCGCGCGCGAGCTGTCGGCGCGCTGCGCGGTGGCGGGCCCGGGGGCGGCCGCGAGCGCGACGCAGGCGACGAGCACGGGGAGCGCGGCGGATCGGGTGGGCGTCATGCCTTGGACCGGGACGGGGGGCGCACCATCACCCCGTTGAGCACGATGTCGATGACGCCGCCGAGCACCTGCTCGTCGGTCAGCGGCGCGGGATCGAGCGACGCGAAGAAGCACTGGTGCTGGGCGGAGTGGACCAGCAGCGACGCCACCGCGCGGGTGGCGAAGTGATGGGGGACGCGCCGGAACTCCCCGCTCGCGATGCCGCGATCGATGGCGGCCTGGAGGAGCCGGCGGGTACGGGCGATCACTTCGTCGAAATAGAAGCGACCCAGCTCGGGGAAGCTCCCCAGCTCGAACTGCACGAGCCGGCCGATCTGCGCCACCTCGGCGCTGCGGACCGTGTCCCACATCCGCCGGATGACCGTGACGAGGAGGTCGCGGGCGCTCCCCCCGTGGGTGCGGACCAGCTCCTCCCCCTGCACGACGCAGGGGATGATCTTGGCGCGGACCATCTCCCGGAACAGGGCCTCCTTCGAGTCGAAGTACCGATAGAGGGTACCCTTGCTCACGCCGGCGCGCCGCGCCACGTCGTCCAGCTTCGCACGGGCGAACCCGTCCTCCACGAAGACGGCGAAGGCGGCGTCGAGGATTTCGTCGGGCCGTGCGGCGGGGCGGCGCTGCCAGCGGGGTCGGGGGGCGGCGGTGCGGGACATGAGCTCCGGTGGGCTGTTTAGTGACTGACCGGTCAGTAAGATAGCCGCCGGAGGCGTCGCGTCAACCGGAAAAGTGTACCGCGCCGCCGCGCCGCCCCGTGAGCACGCTCACCGACCCGATGCCGCCGCGCCGCGCATGCTTGCTCCACGTTCCCGCCGTTCGTACCTTGAGCTGTCCCCACCGGAGGTCCTGCCGATGTCGGAAGCATTTCTCAGCTCCGACGACTTCGATGAACAAGCCCATCAACTCTACAACGAAGGCCGCTATGACGATGCGCTGGCCATCCTGAAGGACGGCATCACCCTCTACCCCCACTCGATCGAGCTTCACGTCGGCATGGCATACGCGTACCTCGCGCGCGAGGATTTCGCATGGGCCCGCCGCAGCTTCGAGGACGCGCTCGCGCTCGATCCCGACCATGAGGACGGCCTCGCCGGCGTGGGCGAGACCCGCCTCAAGCTGGGGGACCGCGCCGGCGCCATCCGCGCCTTCGAGCGCATCCTCCAGCTCGGCTTCGGCGACGACCACGAGCTCATGCTGCAGGTCGGCCGCGCGCTCTTCCGCGAGGGCCTGATCCCGGCGGCGCACCGGTTCTTCGACCTGGCGGCCCAGGCCCAGCCCGACTCGGCCGACGCCGCCGCCTCGCTGGGGTACGCGTCGCACCGGCTGGGCAACGACGCTACCGCCCTCTACTGGCTCCGGCGCGCGCTCGAGATCGACCCGCGGTACGCCGAGGCGCGCATCTACCTCGCGAACCTGCTCTACGACAAGGGCGAGAGCGAGGCGGCCCTGCACCACCTCGAGCGTACGCAGCCCGACGAGCACTTCGACGAGCTCGCCATCTGGCGCCACATCGAGCTCAAGAAGACGATCTACCGGCTGCCCGACGAGGACCCCGAGCTGGCGCCGTGGATCGCGCGGCTCGGTGAGGTTGCCGGCGAGCCGGATCCGGTGGACATGCTGCTGGCCGAGGTGGAGGCGCAGCAGCCCGACGGCAGCGCGCGGGATCCCAACCAGCTGGAGCTGTTCGGCGTGCTCCTCACCGAGCTGCACGCGATGCAGCAGCGGCCCCGCCAGCAGAGCGAGGTCCATCAGGTGGCGAACCTGGCGGGGGCCGTCTTCCGCGGGAGCTGGGAGGAGATCCTCCTCCAGATGAAGGAGGCGGAGAGCGACTGGGCCGGCGCGCCGCTGGCCGACTACATGGCGAGTCTCGCGCGGCGGGGGCAGGCGGAGACCGGCGTCGTCATTCCGGTGACGGGCGCCGAGGAATTCATCCGCGGCAGCGCCGAGGCGGGCGTGCTGCGCATCATCCTCTGACGGCGGCGCCGCCGCGCTGGACGGCCGGGGTTCGGCGGGAGGTCCTGCCCAACGGCCTCGTCCTCCTGGTCCAGCGCGACTCCTCCGCGCCCGCCGTCGCCGTCGTCACCCACGTCCGCGCCGGGTTCTTCGACGAGCCCGACCGCTGGCAGGGGATCTCGCACGTCCTCGAGCACATGTTCTTCAAGGGAACGCCGACCCGCGGGGTCGGCGCCGTCGCGCGCGAGACCCGCGCCGCCGGCGGCTACCTGAACGCCAGCACCAGCTACGACCGCACCGAATACTACGTCGTCCTCCCCGCCCGGAACCTCGCCACCGCCCTCGACATACAGGCCGACGCCCTCCGGCGCTCCGTGCTCGACGCCGACGAGCTCGCGCGAGAGCTGCAGGTGATCATCCAGGAGGCGCGCCGGAAGCGGGACACGGCCGGCGCCGTGGCGTACGAGACGCTGCACGAGGTGATGTACGATGCGCACCGCATGCGCCGCTGGCGGATCGGCCACGAGGCGGCGCTCGCCGGCTTCACCCGCGACGATCTGCTGGGCTACTACACCTCGCGCTACGTCCCCGCCCGCACCATCGTCGCCATCGTGGGCGACGTGGACGAGGAGGAAGCGCTGGCGCTGGGCCGGCGCATGTACGGCGACTGGCCGGTGGCCGAAGGCGCGGTGGACCGCTCTCCCGATGAGCCCGCGCGCCGCGACGTGCGCGCGCGCACCCTCCGCGGCGACGTGGCGCAGGCCGACCTGGTGGTGGGCTGGCGAACCGTGCCGCCGCTCGACCCCGACGCGATCCCGCTCGAGGCCGCCGCCGCCGTGCTCGGCGCGGGACGCGGATCCTGGCTCTACCGGCGGCTCCGCGACAGCGGCACCGTCACCTCCATCGCCGCGCACAGCTACGCCCCGACGGAACTGGGCACCTTCAGCGTGGCGGCGGAGCTCGAGCCCGACCAGGTGGATGCCGCGCTTCACGGCATCGCCGCGGAAGTGGCGCGGCTCCGCGCCGAGGGCCCGGCGCCGGACGATCTGGCGCGCGCGGTGTCGCTCCTGCAGGCGCGCTGGGCCCGGCGCCTGGAGCCGATGGAAGGCCGAGCCTCCGCCCTCGCCGCCGCAGAGGCGCTGGGCGGCGTCGAGCTCCTCGACCGGGACTTCGCGGCGCTCTCGGCCGTGTCGCCGGCGGCGGTGCGCGCGGCGGCGGCGCGATGGCTCGATCCCGGCTCGGTGTCCGCGGTGGTGTACCTCCCCGAGGGACGGGGTGCCGATCTCGACGCGGGGCGCCTCGCGGCGATCTTCGGCGCGCCCCCCGCTCCCGTCCCGGGGCGACCCGCGGCACCGCCGGCCGCCGCGCGGTCCCTCCGCCGCGTGGCGGCCGCCGACCGCTTCGGCGTCCGCGTTGCCGCGCTCGACGGCGCGGACATCCTGGTGCGCCGGAAGCCGGGCGTTCCCCTCGTCACGCTGGGGATCTACGTCCCGCGGATCGAGCCCGATCCTCCCGGGCTCGCGGGGCTGGGCGCGCTCGCCGTGCGCTCGGCCGCGCGCGGCGCGGTGGGTGCCGACGGCGCCGCGCTCGCCTTTGCCTTCGAGGTCCTCGGTGGCACCCTCTCGCCGGCGGCCGGCGCCGATTCGGCGGGCCTCGGCGTCTCCCTCCTCGCCGACCGGCTGGCCGACGCCGCAGCCCTCCTTCGCCTGGTGTTCACCGAGCCGCGGTTCGAGCCGGAGGCGGTGGAGGCGGAGCGGCGGACGCTGATCAACGAGGCCGAGCAGGCGGCCGACGACATGTTCCGCTACCCGTTCCAGCTCGCCTACGCCGCGGCGTTCGGCGAGCGGAGCTACGGCGTGCCGGTGGGCGGGCTGCCGCACACCCTCCGCGCCATCACCCTTGCCGACATCCGCGGCTGGCACGAGCGCTCGCTCACGGGGATCCGGCCCGTCGTCATCGCCGTGGGCGACGTCGATCCCGCCCGCGCCGCCGACGCGCTGGCGGGCGTGTTCGATGGCCTGCCCTCGCGCCCCGTCCCGCCGCGCGCGGCGCCGCTCGACTGGATCGTGGAGCACGGCCAGACCGCCGAGCGCGCGGTAACGCGCGACCGCGCGCAGACCGCGTTCGCAATGGCGTTCCCCGGGCCGGCCCGCCGGGATCCCGCGCGCTGGGCGGCCGAGGTATGGGCTGCCGTCGCGAGCGGGCTCGGGGGGCGGCTCTTCGACGCGCTCCGCGAGCAGCGTTCGCTGGCCTATACGGTGCTCGCATCCGCCTGGCAGCGCGCCCGCGCCGGCGCGCTGGTCACTTACATCGCCACGGCACCAGAGCGCGAGGAGGAGGCGCGGGCCGCCATGCTGGCTGAGCTCGCGATCTTCGCGGCCGAGCGCGCGAGCGACGCCGAGCTGGCGCAGGCGATCGAATATCTGGCGGGGCAGAGCGAGGTGGAGCGGCAGAGCGGGGCCGCCGTCGCGGGAGAGATCCTGGACGCCTGGCTCCTGGGCGACGGGCTCGAGGAGACGGCCGATCCCGCCGCGGCGTTCCGTGCCGTTACGGCCGAGCAGGTGCGTGCCGTCGCCGAGGCGAGCCTGGGCGGCGGGCGGCGGGCCGAAGGCGTGATCCGCGGCGGCCGGCCCGCGGACTGAGCGCCTGCCGGACGCCTACCACGCGGCGAGCAGCTCGTCGGCGCCCGCTTCCTCCGCTTCGCGGTCCCGACGCGCCGCGGCGTCGGCCCGCCGCCGGAGGGTCGCGAGGCGCTCCCGGCTCGCCCGCATGCGCCGCATCGCCGCGACGCTGATCCCGCCTACCGCCGCTGCCAGCACGATCCCGCCCACCAGCCGTCCCGTCTTCGTCATGCATCCCTCCCAGTGATGGAGACCCGTTCAGCGCCCGATGATTAGCGTGCCGGCCGCTCTGGGGATGTAACGACGCTCACACGTTGCCCCGCGTCGGCTCCGTCGCCAACATTCACCCCGACACCGGACCCAGGGAGACCGGCATGAACAAGCGGGAGGAGCAGCGCCTCGCCAAGCTGGCGGAAAAGAACGCGGCGAAGGTGGTCAAGCCGCGCGAGGAGCGGGCCAAGAAGTACGATGACACGCTGAAGCAGAAGCCCGATGAGGATCCCGAGCTCCGGGACTTCTTCAGCGACATGCGGAAGCGCGAGTTCTGACACCGGTCCGCCGGCACGCGGCCACGCTGGTGGCGCTGGTGCTCGCCGTGGACGCGGCGGCAGTGGCGCTGTATTTCCTGGCGGGCTTCGCGCGCGCGGCGCCGGCCACACGGCTCGGCTTCACGGCGGCGTGGACCGCGGCGACGCTCGGGGTCGTGCTGGTCGGCCTCACCCGGATCCGCCGCGCCCGCCTCGAGTCGTCGCGGCGTCCGTAGACTTTGGCCGCGCCCGGACCCGGTGTATCGTTCCGAAACCCCGCGGTCGGGGACGGAAGCCTGACGAACATCCTGTGGAGGGATCCATGGCAACGAAGCTCGACAAGGCGATCAAGCGGGAGCTCGAGATCGACGGGAAGTCCTACACCATCATCATGTCCCCCGAGGGCATCAAGGTGACGCCGAAGGGCGGGCGGATCGGCCGGGAGACCTCGTGGCGCACCCTGCTCGGCAACGAAGGGATGGGCGGCGGGATGAGCGGCGGCGGCATGGGCGGCGGGATGGCCGGCTGAACGGCTGAGGCGGCGGTGATGGGTCGTCTCGACCTTCGTGCCGCCGCCCGGCAGGCCATGCTCGACAGCGGCTTCGTGCCGGAGCTTCCGGCCGACGCCGCCCGCGAGCTCGCCGCAGCCCCCGACCACCAGCCGGCTCCTCCCGGCGCCCGGGATCTCCGGGACCTCCCCTGGACCTCCATAGACAACGACGACTCGCGAGACCTCGACCAGCTCGAGGCCTCCGAGCGCGTGGGAGACGGCGGCATTCGCGTCCGTGTCGCCGTCGCCGACGTGGACGCGCTGGTGCCGAAGGGTTCGGCCCTCGACCGCTTCGCGGGGGCGAACACGACCTCGGTGTACACCGGCGTCGTCACCTTCCCGATGCTGCCCGAGCAGCTCTCGACCGACCGCACCTCCCTGAACGAGGACGCCGACCGCGTGGCGATGGTGGTCGAGTTCACCGTGGCCGCGGACGGCTCGGTGCGCGCCCCGTCGGTGGCCTGGAGCCGCGTCTGCAACCACGCGCAGCTCGCCTACAACGGCGTGGGGATGTGGCTCGAGGAGGAGGGGCCGGCGCCGGGCCGGCTCGCCACGAAGCCGGCGCTGGCCGAGCAGGTCAGGATGCAGGACGAGGCCGCGGGGCGGCTCCGGCTGGTGCGCTACAAGGCCGGGGCGCTCGAGCTCGAGACGATCGAGGCGCGCCCCGTGATGAAGGACGGCGAAGTGGTGGACCTCGACCTCACGAAGAAGACCCGCGCGCGCGAGCTGATCGAGGACTTCATGATCGCGGCCAACACCACGATCGCCGGCTTCCTCGAGCGGGCGCAGGTCCCGTCGCTCCGGCGGGTGGTGCGGACGCCGCGCCGCTGGGACCGGATCGTCGAGCTCGCCGCGGGACTCGGCGCGAAGCTGCCGGCGACGCCGGACGCGCGGGCGCTGGCGGAATTCCTGACGGCCCGCCGCGCGGCCGACCCCATCCGCTTTCCCGATCTCTCGCTCGCCGTGGTGAAGCTCCTCGGGCCCGGCGAGTACGTGGTGGATCGGCCGGGCGAGGCGCCGCCGGGCCATTTCGGCCTGGCCGTCGAGGACTACACCCACTCGACCGCCCCCAACCGCCGCTACGCCGATCTCGTCACGCAGCGGATCGTGAAGGCCGTGCTCGCGGGAGCGCCCGCGCCGTACAGCGTCGGGGAGCTGGAGGTGATCGCGGCGCACTGCACCGCGAAGGAGAACGACTCCCAGAAGGTGGAGCGCCTCCTCCGGAAGATGGCCGCCGCGGCGATGCTCGCGGCCCACGTCGGCGAGCGCTACGACGCGATCGTCACCGGCGACACGGCGCACGGCGTCTACGTCCGCCTCCTCCAGCCGCCGGTCGAGGGCCGGGTCGTCAGGAACGAGGAGGGGCTCGACGTGGGGGACCGCACCACGGTGAAGCTGCTCTCGACCGATCCCGCCCGAGGCTTCATCGACTTCGAGCGCGTGGGCCGATGAGGGTGCTGCTCGTCGCACTCGCCCTCGCCGGATGCAGCGTGCACACGGCGCGGCCGGTCGGGGTGAGCGGAACGGCGGCGATCGACCGGTTCGTGGACGCGTCCCCCTTCGGCCGGATCGAGCTCGGCCAGTACTTCGCCGACAGCAGCCGGGCCAACCGGCTGGCCGACTCGCTCTACCAGCTCCTGCCCGATGCCGCGACCGGGATCCAGGCGCTCACGCTGCACCTCACCCCCGACCGCCGCATCACGGTGATCGACATCACCTACGGCGACACCCGGCGCTACGCCGATGAGGTCGCCCACACGCGCGGCCGCCTGGGCGACCCGAGCCGCACCCGCACCGACGACGACGGGAGCCAGTACACCGTCTGGCAGGACGCGCGCACCCGCTTCGAGCTGGTGGGCCGCGTGTTCAGCAACCGGTCCACCGTCACCGGGCGGCTCACCGACCTCCTCCTCGCGCGATGAGCGCCGCGGCCCCGGGCGCGCGCCTGCTCCGGCTCTGGGGGCGGCTCGCGCCGCTGCCGGGCGGCCGCTGGGCCTTCAGCCGCCTGCTCGGGCGCACCGCACCCTACACCGGAACCATCGGCGCGAAGGTCCTCGAGCTCTCCCCGGGCTACGCGCGCGTCGAGCTCCGCGACCGGCGCGCCGTCCGGAACCACCTGAATTCCATCCACGCCATCGCGCTCATCAACCTGGGCGAAGTCACGAGCGGGCTCGCCATGCTGGTGGGCCTGCCGCCTGCGGTGCGCGGCATCGTCGTCGGCCTCTCGACCGATTTCCTGAAGAAGGCACGCGGCACGCTCGTGGCCGAGTGCACGGCGGCGATTCCGGTGGTGACGGGGCCGATGGAGCATCCCGTGGAAGCGGTGATCCGGAATGGCGATGCCGAGATCGTCGCGCGGGTGCAGGTGCGCTGGCGGCTCGCGCCGGTGTGAGCGGCCTGCTCGACACTCCCTTCAGCCGCGCGCTCGGCATCGAAGTGCCGCTCGTCTGCGGGGCCATGTACCCCTGCAGCAACCCCGAGCTGGTGGCCGCGGTGTCGGAGGCGGGCGGGATCGGCGTGGTGCAGCCGGTCTCGCTCACGTACGTCCACGGGCACGAGTTCCGCGAGGGACTCCGGCTGATCCGCCGCCTCACGGCGAAACCGATCGGGATGAACGCACTGATCGAGGGATCGTCACGCTACTACCGGGAGCGGATGTCGCAGTGGGTGGAGGTGGCGCTGGAGGAGGGGGTCCGCTTCTTCGTCACCTCGCTCGGCAACCCCCGCTGGATCGTGGACCGCGTCCACCCGCTCGGGGGCCTCGTGTATCACGACGTGACCGAGCGGAAGTGGGCACTCAAGGGCCGCGACGCGGGAGTGGACGGACTGGTGGGGGTCAACCGGCGGGCGGGCGGCCATCCCGGCCCACGCGATCCCGAGGCACTGCTCGCCGAGGTGGGCGACCTCGGCCTGCCGGTGCTCTGCGCCGGCGGCATCGGGAGGCCGGAGGAGTTCGCGGCCGCGCTCGGGATGGGCTACGCCGGCGCGCAGCTCGGCACCCGGTTCATCGCGACGCCCGAGTGCCGCGCGAGCGAGGCGTACAAGAACGCCATTCTGGAGTCCGATGAGGACGACATCGTGCTCACGGAGCGGATCACCGGCGTGCCGGTGGCGGTGATCCGCACGCCCTACATCGAGCACATGGGACTTCGCGCCGGGCCCCTCGCGCGGCGGCTGCTCCGCTGGCGTCGCACCAAGCACTGGATGCGGGCGTACTACGCGCTGCGATCGCTTCGGCAGCTCAAGCGTGCGTCGCTCGATACCTCGGGGGAGCACGAGTACTGGCAGGCGGGGAAGAGCGTGGCGGGGATCGACCGGCTGGTTCCCGCCGGGGAGGTGGTGCGGAGCTTTGCGGCGGCGGCCTCCGGGGGAGGACGATGATGATTGTGCGCCGGTCAGCGGCTGGTCTCGTGCTGTTCCTCGCCCTCGCGGCAGTCACGGGGGCCTCGGCGGCCGGGAAGGCGGGGGAGGCAGCCGGCAGCGCGCCCTGCGCGGCGCCCGAATACCGCCAGTTCGACTTCTTCTCGGGTGAGTGGGACGCGTACGACGCCGCCGGCGGGGACACGCTGATCGCTCGGAACCACGTGACGCCGATGCTCGGGGGCTGCGCGCTCCGGGAAGTCTACGAGCAGCGCGACGGCCTCAGCGGCGAGAGCTTCAGCGCGTACGACGCGTCCCGGCGGGTCTGGCACCAGTCGTGGGTCACCAACCGGGGGCAGCTTCTGCTGCTCGAGGGCGGGCTCGAGGCCGGCCGGATGGTGCTCACCGCGCGGGAGCGGGGCGACGACGGGCGGGTCTCGCTGCTCCGCGGGGTCTGGTGGCAGGAGGGGGCGGAGGTGCGGGAGCGTGCCACGAGGTCCCGCGATGGCGGGGCGACGTGGGGGCCGGTGTTCGATATCAGGTTTCGGAAGCACGCGAGGTAGCGCGCTTCGGCTGCTCCGCTACCGCCGGCTGATCTCCACCGGGCCGTTGGTCGTCACCGCCCGCACCGTCGGCCCGCCGGAGCCGAGCACGGTGGAGAGCCGCCGTGTCAGCCGTCCCTGCACGGTCATGGTGATCGGAAAGTCCACGCTCATCGGGCCGTTCACCGTGCCGGTCTCGAGCCGCGCGGAATAGTCGGACGGGATCGAGAGCGCGAGCGGGCCGTTCACCGTTTCCGCGTCGAGTCCCTGGCCATCCCAGCGGTGCCCACCCAGCGCCACCTCCAGCGGCCCATTCTCCGCACGGGCACGCACGTCGCCGCCGACATCGGTGAGCCCGAGCGGGCCGTTGACCGTCTGCAGCTCCATCCGCCCGGTCACCCCGGTGACGCCGAGCGGACCATTCTCGGTGTGAGCTGCGAGATCGCTCCGGCGGGGCACGTACACCACGAAGTTCACCGACCAGCACTCGCGCCGGCGGTTGTCCGGCCCCTGCGCCAGAATCCCCGACGGCGCGCTCACGATCTGCACCCGGCCCGCGAGGGCCCGCGCGTCGTCGGCCGATCCGGCGCCGGCCTGGATGCGCGCGTGGACGGAGACGCTGTCCCGGTCCCAGCCGATGAACTCGACGCCGTTGTTCCGGCCCGGATCGACCGTGATCCTGCCGCCCCGCGCCGCAAAGCCCGACACCCGCACCTCGCAGTAGCCCTCGCGATTGTCCCCGAAGTGGTCCCGCTGCTGGCAATCCGCCTTCCAGTCCGCGTCGTCCTGCTGCGCGGCGAGCGCGCCGGTGCCAAGGGCGGACAGGGCCGCGAGCGCTGTCGCGTGACGAATGAGGGCTCGAGCGCGCATGATGCCTCCGAAGCGTGGATGGACCGGCCGGGACGAACATGGAGTTGGACAGCCCGGCCCGGCCGATGGTTGCTCGGCGCTCCCCGGGGGCCCCCCGATACCCGGCGCTATGCGGCGACGGGCTTGGCCTGCTCCGGATCCCACCGCCACCTCGCCGCCGAGGCGGAGAGATGCACACCACCCACCCACCGGTCGATCGGGCCGAGCGCGAGGCGATCATGGCCGCCCAGCAGAGCGTCCCCCGCCGCGGTCCGGCGGATGCCGAGGACGGCCAGCTCCTCCAGCTCGCCGCTCCACGCCCCCTCGATCGAGACCAGTGCCGGGTCCCGGGCCAGCTGCCGGATCGCGTCGTAGCACATCGAATCCCCCATCCAGGGCGCGGGCTCCGCGTCCATCACGCGGGCAAACACCTCGCGCCCCGTCGCGCCGTCGGCGATCGCGCGCAGGATGAGCCGCTCCGTGAGACCCAGGCCGTCGGTGGTCCAGGGCAGCTCCTCGAGGTGCCGCCGGATCGCGGCCGGCAGGAAGGGAAGCTCCGGCATCCCGCGCCGCCCGAGCGCGGCGAGTGCCCGGGGATCGGCGGAGGTCCACGCCGCCCAGATCTCGCGGCCGAGCGCGAGGGCCTCCGGGCCGATCGGCGCCCGCCGGCCGAAGAGTTCCATCAGCTGTGCCGCGTCGAGATTGCCGAGCCCGATGAAGCGGGGGATGGCGGGGTGCGCGTTCGCGGTGACGATCGATAGCCGGCGGGGAAGGGACGGCGCTTCCGCGTACCAGGCGAGGAGCCGCGCGAGGATTGCCTGGTCGAACATGTCGTGCTCGAACCAGAGCACGACCTCGTCCTCATCGAGCGAGCGTGCGAGGGCGCGGTCGGCCGCCTCGAGCCCGGAGCGGACGGCGGCGGGGTCGAGCCCCCAGGTCCGGCCGATGAAGTCGGCCCGCGTGTCGTACCACGCCGCGGGCGGGAGCGCGGGCGTCGGCCCTTCGCACAGCGGATCCTGCCAGACGAGGATCTCGCCGGGCACGCCGCCGGTCCGGAGGTCCGCGACGATGTCGGTGCCGCAGCGGATGTGCAGCATCGTCACCGCCGGCTAGGCCTCCCCGAGTCCCTTGCTGATCCGGAACACGTGGCCATCGGGATGCCGCACGTGCATCTCGCGCACGTGCCAGGGCTCGTCGGTCGGGGGCCACGTCACCTCGATGCCGTGTTCGAGGCAGTGGCGGTAGATCTCGTCCACGTCGTCCACCCAGATGGACATCCAGACGCCCTGGTCGAGCGAGTCCTCGTTGTCCGGTCCGAACGTGGTCGGCGACGAACTGCGGCCGCGCCCGCCCTGCCCGCCCTCGCAGAGGAAGATCTCGCACTCGCCGGAGCAGACCCCGCCGAAGCTCGGCGGGTCTCCCCACTCCCAGCCCTTCTTCCAGCCGAGCTTTTCGAACCAGGCGAAGCTCGCCCGGATGTCGGAGACATTGAGGATCGGCGTCAGCGCCTTCGCGATCACGCGATCCCGTTCCTGATGGCCGACAGCATCTTCTCGGCGAAGACGTCCACCTCGTCCAGCGTGGTGTACACGTTCGGCGTCACCCGGAGCCCGCTGAACTCGGCGTGGATGATCGGGGTGCTCACGATGCGGTGCCGGTCGAGGAGCCAGGCGCCGAGCTTGCCCATGTCCATGCCGTCCACCGAGACGAGGCCGATCGCGCCGGAGTACTGCGAGTCGAGCGGCGTCAGCAGCTTCACCCGCCCGCCGCCCTCCGCCAGGAGCCGCTTGGCCCAGCGATCGCGGAGGAAGCGGAGCCGCGCGATCTTCCGCTCGGCGCCGATCCCGCGGTGGAAGGCGATCGCGGCGGAGATGGCGTTGTGGTTGGCGGCGGGATGGGTGCCGATCTCCTCGAACTTCCGGATGTTGTCGTCCATCGAGGCGGGCGCCGCCATGAGGGGCCAGAGCCCCTTCTGCTTGGCCTTCCGCACATAGAGAAAGCCGGTGCCGATCGGTGCCAGCATCCACTTGTGGAGGCTGGTGCCGTAGAAGTCCACGCCCAGCTCGTCGCGGGTGAAGGGGAAGTGGCCGAAGGCGTGGGCCCCGTCCACCAGCACGTCGATATTCTTCGCGCGCGCCGCCGCGATGATCTCCTTCACAGGCATGATCTGGCCGCTCAGGTTGGTGATGTGCGGCAGCTCGACGGCGCGGGTGCGCGGCGTGAAGGCGGAAATGAACTGGTCGGCGAGGTACTTCTGCGACGGCGGCGGCAGCTTGAAGGTCACAACCTTGATCACGATGCCCTCGCGGCGGGCCCGCTGGTCCCAGGTCGTGAGCATGCGGCCGTAGTTCTGGTTGCTCACCACGACCTCGTCGCCCTTCTTGAGGTCGAGGCCGAACTGGACGATCTCATTCGCCTCGGACGAATTGCGGACGATCGCCATCTCCTCGGGATCGCACCCGAACTCGTGCGCCAGGTCGCGCCGCACGCTCTCGACCCGGGGCTCCAGCACGCGCCACATGTGGTCCACCGGCAGCTCGTTGGAGAAGCGGAGGTCCCGGATCATCTGCTCGAGCACGTGGGTGGGCGTGGGGCTGCAGCCGCCGTTGTTGAGGTTGATCATGGTGCGGTCGCAGTCGAACGCGCGCTGGATCTCGCTCCAGTAGGCCTCGTCGTCGGCGAGGGCAGCGGGCGCACGCGTGCCGGCGATGCGTGTGGCCTCACCCAGGTGGCGGATGGCGCGCTCGGTGAAGGCGGGAACGGCGGCGGCGCCGGCGAGCGACGTGAGGAACGAGCGGCGGCTGGTGAGCATGCGGGGCTCCGGGGTCGGCGGGGATGGGGGAATGTGGGGGAGAAGATGGGAGGACGGAAGGACCGCCGCGCCGCGCCGGGCGCGGCCGGGAAGGGACGGCCGCTTCACGCGGGTTACGGATCGGGTCGCGAAAGGTAGATTCGGCGAAGTGATCTCACGGAGAACGCCATGGGCATCCCGCTGAAGGTCGGCATCGTCCTCATGGTGACGCTGGCGGCCGCCCGCCGCACCGCCGGCCAGACCGCCGCAGGGTGCGCGGCTCACGACAGCTCTGCTGCGGCGTATGCCATACGGCGGTTTCCGACGAGTGCCGTCGCGGTCCGCCGCGAGATTTGCGGCTCGGAGCTGTGGGCCTGTCAGCCGGATGGGTCCTGGCGGATCCGCCGGTGGGTCAGTGCCCCGGAGCACTGGGTGCGTGTGGAGTAGGC
>JAICVB010000078.1 GCA_025935545.1 Gemmatimonadales bacterium | reverse complement strand
TTCCTGCGCGGTCACCAGGTTGCGCATGTCGCTCTTCATCGACGCGAGCACGGCCTTCTGCTTCGTGTTGGCGAACTTCGGAATCGCAATCGCGGCCAGGATGCCGATGATCACGACCACGATCAGAAGCTCGATCAGGGTAAAGCCCTTGCGGTTCATGTCTCCATCCTCCAAGTCGGTGTGCACAGCGGGAGCGAGCGACGCGTACGGGAGTCGTACCCGGGGCCTGGGGAAGGCAATCGGTATGCCACCCCCCGGTGTCCGGCTCAATGCCTTGACCGGTTACGACTTAGCGTCGGGGGAATCGCCAGCGGGGAGGCCGGCCGCGCGGAAACGCAGCCGGATTTTGCAAGAGGATTTCAGCCGGCGATCGTGCGCACGCTACGAAGGCGCAACGACTTGCACGATACCGGAACGCGGCCGCAGGGGGCCGGAACGACGCGGAGCGCTAGCGGGCGGAGGCCTCCACGACCTGCTCCTCGTAGCGGCTAAGCTTCCTGTAGAGCGTGGACGGATCGATGCCCAGGACCTCGGCGGCCCGGGTCTTGTTGCCGCCCTCGACCTGGAGCACCCACATGATGTAGGCCCGCTCGATCACGTCGAGGGTCGGGTTCTGGAGCGAGCGCTCGGCCACCAGCGGCTCCTTCCGCCGGCGGGTGATCCGCTCGGGGAGGGCGGCCACGTCGATCAGGTTCGAGCGGGTGAGGACGTTGGCGTGCTCCAGGGCGTTCTCCAGCTCGCGGACGTTGCCCGGCCACTCGTACACCATGACGGCGTCGAGCGCCTCCGAGGCCAGTGCCTTGGGCTCCGCGCCGCTCTCGGCCCCCATCTGCTGGAGGAAGTTCTCGATCAGCAGGATGAGATCGTCGCGGCGGTCCCGGAGCGGGGGCAGGTTCAGCGCGATGACGTTCAGGCGGTAGAACAGGTCGGAGCGGAAGTTGCCGCGGCGGATCTCCTCCTCGAGGTCGCGATTGGTCGCGGCCACGATGCGGACGTCCACCGGGATCGATTCGGTGGCGCCGACCGGGATCACCTCGCGCTCCTGGAGCACGCGGAGGAGCTTCACCTGGAGCGAGGGCGGCATCTCCCCGACCTCGTCGAGGAAGAAGGTGCCGCCCCGCGCGGCGGCGAAGAGGCCCTGCTTGTCCCGCACGGCGCCGGTGAAGCTCCCCTTCACGTGGCCGAACAGCTCGCTCTCGAGGAGGTTCTCGGGCAGCGCGCCGCAGTTGATGGACATGAAGGGCCCGTCGGCCCGGTTGGAGAGGTTGTGGATGTAGCGCGCTACGACCTCCTTGCCGGTGCCGCTCTCCCCCTGGATCAGCACCGTCGAGTCGGTCGGCGCCACGTGCTCGGCCAGCTTGAGCACCTCGATGAAGCGCTTCGACTTGCCGATCGGGCGGCTCACGCCGCTCCGGTCCTTCCGCCGGATCTCCTGCTTGAGCTGCTTGTTCTCCACCTTCACCGCGCGATACTCGCAGGCGCGGCGGAGGATGGCGACCAGCTCGTCGTTGGAGAACGGCTTCTGGATGTAGTAGTAGGCGCCCGAGTTCACGGCGCCGATCGCGCTCTGGAGCGAGGCCTGCGCGGTCATCAGGATGACCGGCGTCATCGCGTCCTGCTCCCTGGCGGCGGCGAGGATGTCCATGCCGGTGACGCCCGGCATCTTCACGTCCGAGAGGATGATGTCGTGGGCGCCGCTCCGGATCTGCTCGAGGCCCGCCTTCCCGCCCTGGGCGGTGGTGACCTCGAAGCCTTCGTTCCGGAGCAGGATGCGCAGCGTGTCGAGGATGCCGGACTCGTCGTCGACGACCAGCACGGACGGCTTCTGGCTCATGCGATACCCTCCGCCACCGTCGTGGCGGGCAAGAAGATGGTGAAGGTGGTCCCCGCCCCGCGGGCCGACTCGACGAACACGAGGCCCCGATGCGCCTCGACCGCGCGCTGCACGATGGCGAGGCCGAGGCCACTGCCTCCCGGACGCGCGCTGACGAAGGGCTCGAACAGATGGTGGCGGATCTCGTCGGGAATGCCGGGCCCCGTGTCGCGGATGATGAGCCGCGCGCCGCGCTCGATGTCGCTCCCGGGAGGGAGCTCGGCATCCGCGACGGCCTTGACGGCCACCGAAATGGACACCGGACCGCGCGCGGCCTGCGCCGCATTGAGCACGAGGTTCACGATGACGCGGTGCAGCAGGTCCTCGTCCCCCTCGAGCATCAGATGGTCGCCCTCGACGGTGAGGGCCGCATCGGGCCGGCAGTCGGGGTGCTCGCGCACCAGCCGGACGGCGGCCGTCGCCACGGCGTGCAGATCCACCGGCTCGGAGCGGGTGGCGCGGACGCGCGAGAAGTCGAGGAACTCGCTCAGGATCCGGCTCAGCCGGTCGCTCTCGCGGACGATCAGCGCGGCCAGCACCCGCTCGTCCTCCCCCGCCTGCCGCCCGCGGGCCAGCTGCTCCACCGAGCTCCGGATCGACGCGAGCGGGTTCCGGATCTCGTGGGCCAGCGACGCGCTCAGCGCCGCGACCGCCTCCAGCCGCTCGGCGCGGAGATGGAGCTCCTGCAGCTGCTTGTGGTCCGAGATGTCGGTGAAGATGGCGGTGACGGAGGGAGCGTCCTGGGCCTGCTGCTCGAAGGTGGTGGTGCTGAGGCCGATGGGGAACATGCCGCCGTCCTCCTTCATGACCGTACCTTCCCCGCGCGCGACCTTGCGCCCGCTCCGGATCCCCGCGACCACGGCGGCCCAGAGCTCCGTGGATCGAAGCTTAAGCTGGTCGAGCACGGGGCGCCCCACCAGGTCGGTGCCGCCCAGCTCGAGGAGGCGCTCGGCCGTGGGATTGATGAAGGCGAGGCGGCCGGCCGGGTCCACCGTGAGCACGCCCGAGCGGATGTTGTGGAGGATGTCGTCGGCCTCGAGGCGGACGCGCTGCAGCTCGGTCTGGAGGGACGCGTGCTCGCTGTCGGCCTCGCGCAGGCGATGCCCCAGGAACGCCACCACCGCGAAGACCACGTTGAAGACGAGCAGCTGCGCCCAGAACGCGACGTCCGTCGCCTCCACCGCGAAGTGGGTCGCCACGAGGCCGTAGATGACGGTGGCAATGAGCGCGGTGGCGACGCCCGCGCGCAGCGGCATCAGCACGGCGTAGGCCGCGATGACGAGGACGTACACCGCGGGCGCCAGCGTGCTGCTCGAGCCCAGGAAATAGACGAGCAGCGTGGCGAGGCCGAGATCGGCGGCGGCCTGCAGCGGGAGGAAGGCATCGCTGATCGGGAGCCGCCGGATGATGACGACCCACGCACCGTAGGTGGTGATGGCAAAGGCGATGAGGACGCCGACCGTCACCTTGTAGGCAGATTCGGGATTCCTGGTGGACACGAGGCCCGCGGCCAGTAGCATGGCGACCGCGAGAACCATCCGTCCGGCAAACAGCCAGCCGAGCAGCGTACGCTGGTCGGGCAGCGACTTGGCGGGCCGGCGGGGGGACGGTGCGGAGCCGGCCCGTCCGGAGGTCGCGTCGGCGTGCATCTCACCTCGGGAGAACGACGGCGATGTGCGGGGAGCGAGCCGTCAATATAGCATATTCCTCCGCATGCCGTGGTTCGTCTACCTCGCGCGCTGCCGCGACGGAACGCTGTACACCGGTGTCACGACCGACGTGCTCCGGCGGCTGCGCGCCCACAACGCGGGCCGCGGGGCGGCCTACACGCGGAGCCGGCGGCCGGTGGCGCTGGCGCACGTGGAGGCGGCGGCCAGTCGGGGCGCGGCCCTCCGGCGGGAGCTCGAGATCAAGGGGATGGGGAGGGTGGAGAAGATGGGATTGGGGAGGACGGACCGGGCGGGCGGCTCAGGCGTGGCTGGCGGATTCGGATCGGGAGCCATCACGTTCCTCCGGGCGCTCGCGCGGCACAACGACCGCGCGTGGTTCGAGGCGCACCGCGCGGCGTACGAGGCCGAGGTGCGGGACCCGATGCGCGCGCTGGTGGAGGAGATGGACGTGCGGCTCGCGCGGATCGCGCCCGAGATGGTGGGCGACCCCGCCCGGTCGATCTTCCGCATCCACCGGGACGTTCGCTTCTCGAAGGACAAGTCGCCCTTCAAGACGCACGCGGCGGCGCAGTTCTACCACCGCGACGCGGGCCGCGGCGCCGGGGTGGATGCCGTCGGCGCGGGCGCATCGTTCTACTTCCACCTCGATCCGGCGGAATCGTTCGTGGCCGGCGGCATCTGGATGCCGGCGCGCCCCGCGCTCGACGCGATCCGCGTCGCCATCGCGGCCGATCCGGAGGGGTTCGAGGCGACCGTGACGGCGCCCGCATTCCGCCGGCGCTTCGGCGGGCTGGAGGACGAGGCGGTGCTCCGCCGGATGCCGCGCGGCTACGCGGACGACCACCCGGCCGCGCGCTGGCTTCGGTACCGCTCGTTCATCGGCTACCAGGCGCTCACACGCGACGAGGTGGCGAGCCCGCGGCTTCCCGCCACCCTCGAGCGGAGCTTTCGCGCGCTCCTGCCGCTGGTCCGCTGGCTCAATTCCGCGCTCGGCTACCGGCCCGCGGAGCGCCGGTGAGCTCTCCGCTCAGCGGTGCGCCCGCACGCCGACCTGCGCGCACCAGGTGAGCACGGGGCACGTCGAGCACTTCGGCAGGCGCCCCGTGCAGACATGCTTTCCGAACGGCACCAGGAGCGCGTTGATCTCCACCCAGTAGCGGCGCGGAAGCCTGGCCTGCAGTGGCTGCATGGTGGCGTCGGGCGTCGGCGTCCGCACGTAGCCCCAGCGGTTGGTGACGCGGTGGACGTGGATGTCCACGCTGATCACCGCGCTGCCGCACGCCACACCCAGCGCCAGGTGCGCGCACTTGGGGCCCACGCCCCGGAACGAGCGCAGTACCTCCGCGTCACACGGCAGCGTGCCGCTGAACTCGACGGCGGTCCGCCGGGCGATCTCGCGGATCTGCCCCGCCTTGGCCGTGTGAAAGGTCGAGGGCGCGATCAGCCGGTCGATCTCCCGCTCGGAGAGTCGCGCGATGGCGCGCGCGTCGGGCGCGGCGCGGAACAGCCGCCGCGCGCACTCGATGCTGGTCTCGTCATAGGTCCGGATGGAAAGCACGCAGGCGACGAGCTGCTGGAAGACCGAGCGGTGGCCTTCCTCCGCCAGCGCGAACATCGCCGCCTTCGGAAAGGGCCTCACGGCCGCACGAATGCGGGTGAGGACCTTCCCGACGGGAAAGGCGTCAGCTGCCGAGCTTGCGCTCCGTGGTCTGCGCGAGCGCAAGGTGCGCCTGCAGCTTGGGCACGGTGGTGCGGATGAGCGACTTGAGGTCGGCGCTCTGCGCCGCCGGCAGCAGCGTGTTCTGCAGCTTGTCGATGTCCTTCTGGTGATCGTCGATCGCGTGCTGCACGAAGGCGCTGTCGAACGCGGCCCCCGTCTTCCCCGCCAGCTCCGGCGCCGCCGGCACCGACGACGAGTCGGGGAGCGTCAGCTTGAGCTTCGACGCCAGGGTCCGCATCTGCTTCAGGTGCGCCGCATGATCGGTCTCGAGCCGCTGGGCCAGCGTCTTCACGGCCGCGCTCTTCGCTTCCTTGAGCGCGGTGCGGGCCTGCTGCACCTCCGCCATGTCGGCGGTCGCGAGCTCGGCCACGATCGACGAGTCGTTGAGCACAGCCGCGGCCGGCGCGTGCGCCATGGTATCGGGGGTGGCGGCCATGGTGGTGTCGGCGGCTGCGGAATCGGT
Organism: Gemmatimonadales bacterium; assembly: GCA_025935545.1. Lineage (GTDB taxonomy): Bacteria > Gemmatimonadota > Gemmatimonadetes > Gemmatimonadales > GWC2-71-9 > JAICUF01. The sequence goes on along the minus strand of JAICVB010000078.1, from coordinate 4,885 downwards.
CTGCCGGTAGGCGGTGTCACGGTTGCCTTCGCCGCCGGAGCAGGCGGCGGCGAGCGCCACCGCCGGGATCAGGATCTGCCACTTCATCGTGCTACCTCTTTCCGGTACCTCCGGCCTCGGTCAACGTGCCGGGACGAGCCGCCGGCCGGCCGGAGTTGCCGTCGGCCTGGGGATGATGATCGGTCGCCACGCTGTCCGCCGGCGAGCGTCCCGACATCGCCGTAGGATCGGACCCGCCGGTCACCGCGTGGGTGGAGTCGGCCTCCACCTCGCGGGGGTAGTCCTCCGGCGCGCAGCCGGCGATCACCAGCGCGGCCACCGCCGCGGACAGCAGGGCCCAGGGTGCACCGTGTCTCACTGAGAGCGTCATCCCATCCTCGAAGCGCGTGAAGGTAGGGCCCACGGCGCGGTCCAAGATGCGCCGGGAGCAGGAGCCGGACTGTGATCCATGACCGTCCGGGGCCTTCTATGATACCGGGCGGCCGGCGCGCCCGTCGAGGAGCCGCCGGATGCCGGCGGTGAGGCTCCCGGGCGAGAAGGGCTTCTGGAGGAAGGGCACGCCCTGCTCGTCGAAGCCGCGTCGCAGCACGTCGGTACCGGTGTATCCCGACATGTAGAGGATCGGCAGGTCGGGGTGGAGCTCGCGGAGGTGCTCGGCCAGCTCCCCGCCGCCCATATCGGGCATCACGACATCGGTCAGGACGGCGTCCACCGGTGCGCCGGTGGCGAGCCGCTCCAGCGCCTCCCGTCCGCTCGCCGCGGGGACGACGGCATAGCCCGCCTCGCTGAGCACGCGCGCCGCGAGCGAGCGCACGGCCGGCTCATCCTCCACGATCAATATGGTTCCGGTGCCGCGCACGACCGCTTCGGCGGCGTCCGGCGTCGGGTCCGCCGCCGCGCCCACCTCCGGCAGCCAGATCGTGAAGGTCGTCCCCTGCCCCGGCGCGCTGTCCACCGCCACGTAGCCGCCGCTCTGGGTCACGATCCCGTACACCACCGAGAGGCCGAGGCCGGTGTTCTGCGCGGGCGGCTTGGTGCTGAAGAAGGGCTCGAAAATCCGCCCGCGGGTCTCCGCGTCCATGCCGAGCCCGCTGTCGCGGACGGTCAGCCGCACGTACCGTCCGGCCGGCATCTCGAGGCCAAGCTGGCGATACCCGTCCCCCTCGGCGAGCTCGATCGAGCGGGTCTCGACCAGCAGCTCGCCGCCGCCGGCCATGGCGTCGCGGGCGTTGAGGGCGAGGTTCATGATGACCTGCTCGACCTGGCCCCGGTCGGCGCGCACCGATCCCACCGGCGGCAGCGATGTGGCCAGCGTGATGTCCTCCCCCAGCAGCGGGCGCAGCATCAGCTCCATGTCGCGGACGACGACGTTGAGGTCCACCAGCTGCGGGAGCACCAGCTGCTGGCGGCCGAAGGCCAGCAGCTGCCGGGTGAGTCCCGCGGCGCGCTCGGCGGCCTTCCGGATCTCTTCCGCGTCGAGGCGCCGCGGATCGTCGGGCTCGAGGGCATGGCAGAGGAAGTCGGCGAAGCCGATGATGATCATCATCATGTTGTTGAAGTCGTGCGCCACCCCGCCCGCGAGCCGTCCCACCGCCTCCATCTTCTGCGCCTGTCGCACGTGCTCCTCGGCGCGCCGCCGCTCGGTCAGGTCGTGCACGTTGACGGCGAAGTAGAGCAGGCTGCGATCGTCGGCCCGGATGGCGGTCAGGTCCATGAGCACCGGCAGCTCCCGCCCGGCGCGATCGAGATGGACCGATTCGAAGACGCGCCGCCCCTCCCGGCGCACCGCGTCGTAGAGCTCCCGCGCCTCCTGGCGGGCGGGCATGCCGAGCACGACGTCGATGGGCCGGCCGATCAGGTCCTCGGGCTCGTAGCCGTGGAGATGCGCGAAGGCGGGGTTCACCGCCTCCAGCGTGAAGCCGTCGGCGCTCACGATGGCGACGCCCCAGCCGGCGTGCTCGAAGATGTGCGCCCACTTCCGGAGGTCGGCCTCGGCCTGGGCGCGCTGGGCCAGCTCCGACTGCGCTGCGTCGTAGAGCCTGGCATTCACCACCGCGAGCGCGGCGCGGTCGGCCAGGTTGAGGGCGAGGGCCAGGTCGTCCGCGGTGTACCGGCGCCCCGACTCGGCGGTGCAGAACGTGATGGCGCCCAGCGTGCGGCCGTGGGCGATGAGCGGCGCGCTGATGATCGAGCGGGGCGCCAGCTCGCGCAGGTAGGCGAGGTGCGCCGCGTTCTGCGCGATGACCTCGAGCTGCGCGTCCGTCATGTCGGGGACAAAGGTCGGCTCGCCCGCGAGCATCGCGCGCGAGATCGGATGCCCGCCCCAGGCGGGATCCGGCGCGTGGCGGAGCGAGGTGCTCCGAAGGCGCTCCTCCTTGGCGCGGTCCACGTGGGCGAACTCGACCCGCTCGACCTCGCCCGTGTCGGTGATGAGGTCCACCAGGCAGTAGTCGGCGAGACCCGGCACCGCGATCCTCGCCACGGTGGAGAGGGTCCGGGCATAGTCGAGGGAGGAGTTGAGCACCGCGCTCGCCTCCGCCAGCGCCGCCTGCGCGCGCTCCTGGCGGCGCCGCACGGTGATGTCGAGGAAGGCGCCGACCGCGCCCCGCGCGCGGTCCTGCCGGTCGAAGAGCGGCGAGGCGAAGCAGAGGAGGGTCACCGCCCCGCCGTCCTGGTGCACGACCTCGATCTCCTCCGCCGTGATCCGTTCGCCCCGCGCGGCCCGCTGCATCGGCAGGTCGGCCGGCGCCACCTCGCGGCCCTCCTTCAGCACGCGGTAACCCACGCGATCGGCGTCGGGACCGGTGAGTGACGGCCGGACCTCGGGCGGCACGCCCAGCATGCGGGCAAAGGCGGGGTTCGCGCGCAGATCGCTCGCGTCGGGCGCGAGGGCGATCCCGATGCCGATCGGGATCACCTCGAGGAGGGTCTCGAGCTCATCCACCCGCCGGCCGAGGTCGCGATTGAGCTGGCCGATCCGCTCCTCCGCCACCTTCCGCTCGGTGATGTCGCGCGAATAGGAGATCGCGCCGTCAGGCGTGGGCGTGATCCGGACGGCGAACCAGCGGTCGAACGGTCCCGGCTTCACCTCCACCTCGACGTCCCGCTGCTCGCGCACCGCACGGAGCGCCGCCTCGTGCACCTCGCTGCCGGAGAGGAATGGCAGGGTGGTCCAGAGCTCGCGGCCGATCATCTCCGCGCGCGTCATTCCCAGGAACTCGAGGTAGGGCTCGGCGCGCGCGTTGACGTAGGTCACCCGCCAGTCGCGGTCGCAGGCGAGGAAGATCTCGCGGATGCTGTCGAGGATCGCCGCGTCGGCGGCGGGGCGCGCGGCGGGGGTGCCGATCAGCGTGACGGCCTCGCCGGCCGCGTAGGCGGCCACGCGGAGGGCGGGCCGGTCGCCCGCGGCGGGAAGGCGCATGCTCGCGGCGCCCGCCGAGCGGGCTTCACCGATCAGCGCGTCGAGCGGCCCGCGCGCCGCGCTATCGGCGAGCAGGGCCCGCCCCGCCTCGTTGGCAAAGGCGACGGCGCCCGCGCCATCGAGCGTCACCACGGCATCGCCCGCCGCGACGGTGGCCATGCTCAGCGCAATCCGTAGAGGGCGCGGTACATCTCCTGGTTCCGCTGGACGATCCGCACGTAGTCACGGGTTTCGCGGTAGGGAATCCGCTCCGCGAAGAGCTCCTCGTCCGCCATTCCCACCTTGTCACTCCAGAGGGAGACCGGCGTCGTGCCCGCATTGTAGGCCGCGAGAGTCCGCACCGGCTGGGGATAGCGGCGCACCAGCTCCGCGAGGTGCCGCGTCCCCAGCTCGAGGTTCACGTCCGGCTGATAGAGCAGCACCGGGTCCCAGAGCGGGAAGGCGGCGGACCGGGCCAGCGCGCGCCCGACGGCGGGCATGACCTGCATGAGTCCGCGGGCCCCCGCCGGCGACGTAGCCGCGGCGTTGAAGATGGATTCCTGCCGGACCAGCGCGGCCACGAACGACGGATCGAGGTGCTGGTCCCGCGCGTAATCCTCGAGCGCAGCCCGATTCGTGAGCGGGAAGAGGAGCCGGAAAGTCCGCGCATCGCGCGGGGCACCGCGGTCGAGCGCGCGCCAGGTGAGGGAGACGGCCCGGGAGGCGCGGCCCCGCTCGCGAAGCGCCGCCGCGGTGGCGAGCAGGCGGTCCACGGAGGTGTCGGCCAGGCGAGCCAGCCGGTCCTCCTCCCAGCGCGCCTCGCGGTCCATGCCCACGGACTGCAGCAGGCGGATCCGGACCAGCGCGCTGTCCAGGTCCGCGTACCGGGCAAAGGAGTCGGCCGCCGGAGGCGGCGCCCAGGGCAGGGTGTCGAGGCGTGCCGCCGCGGCGGCGGCAGAGTAGGAGAGCGGGTCCCGCCCCGCGAGGTCGCGCCACCGCTGGCGAGCCGCGGTGCTGTCGCCGGCGGCGGCGACGGCGCGCGCGGCCCAGTAGCGCGCGGCGGACAGGTCGCCGCTTCCCGGATAGCGTTGCACCAGGCTGTCCATCTCGCGCGCCGCGGCGCGCATGTCCCCGGCGGCAAAGGCGATGATGGCGGCGCGGAAGAGCGCGCCCCCCGCGTAGGGATGCCGCGGGTACCGCCGCGCGAGGGTGAGCAGCGCGTCCCGGGCATCGCCGTCGCGCCGCTCGTCGGTGGCAAGGTCGGCCAGCAGCAGCAGGGCCGGCGCCGCGGCCTCGGCGTAGCGTGCGTGGTGGCCCACGACGCCGCGGAGCACCGCGCGCCCCCGGCTCACCTGGCCCGCCCGCACCAGCGCCCGCCCGCGCGCGTAGCCCGCGCTCGCGGCCAGGGCCGTCGGCGAGCGGACCAGCGCAAACTGCGCCGCGGCCTCGCTGTAGCGGTCGGCCGCAAAGAGGGCCTCGGCGTAC
>JAICVB010000171.1 GCA_025935545.1 Gemmatimonadales bacterium | reverse complement strand
CACGCGACGACCGGCACGCCGCACATGAAGGCCTCCGCCGCCGCCAGGCCGAATCCCTCCCCTCCGGCCGGGAAGAGCATGATGTCGGCGGCCTGGAGACAGCCTGGAATCGCCGAGGGCGGCACGGCGCCGGCGAACATCACCTGATCGCCGCCGCGCTCGCGTGCGGCGCGCTCCAGGTCAGCGCGCGCCGGGCCGTCACCCACGATGGTGAGCCGCACCACCTGGCCGAGCTCGCGGAGCCGGGCCACCGCCGCGATCGCGAGGTCCACCCGCTTCTGCGGGCTCAGCCGTCCGACCACCACCGCGCCTCCGCCCCCCGGCCCCGCGCCAAAGGCCGCCGTGTCCACCGGCATGGCCTGCACGCGGGAGGCCTCGACCACGCGGCCGGTGGCCCACCCGATGGTGCGCGCCAGCTCGCTCGAGACGGCGGTCACTACGCGCGCGCGGCGGAACACGGGACGCGCAATGGCCCGTGCGATCGCCGAGCGCCGGAGGAGCGCGACATCGGTGCCGTGACAGGTAAGGACGAACGGCACACCGACGGGCACGGCGAGCCCTCCGGGAACCCACCAGTGCGCGTGCACCAGACGCGCGCCGGCGTCGAGCTCGGTCCGGGCGGCCCGCCGCAGGGCGCGGTGCAGCTGCCGGAGCGCGAGGAGGCCTCCGGGCCGGCGGATCGCGGAGGCCATGGTGCCGCGGTACGCGAGCGTCTCCCGTGACGGGCGGGCGTAGCGCACGCGCTCAATCACGACGCCGTCGCGCACCTCCCGCCCCCCCGCACCCTGATCGCTGGGCGCCACGACGGTGACGTCGGTGCCCCGGCGCACGAGCGCCGCCGCAAGCGTATGCAGGAAGCTGCCGGAGATGTCGGCCGGCGAACGGGGGTAGTTGTGGGTCAGGAAGACGACCCGCACGCGTCAGCGGCCGGCGTCGCCGCGCTCGGCACGGGCGAGCTGCCGCAGCAGCTCCCGCTGCTCCTCGCGGAGGCCGGCGATCATCTCGCCGACGAACCCGAAGCCGAAGAGGGCGATGCCGCTGATCACCATCGTCTCGACGAGATTGAGGAACGGCCGGAAGCCGATCCCGAAACCGAAGCGGAGGACCAGCGCCGCGATGCCCACGACCAGGCCGATGAGGAAGAGCACGGCACCGGCCACGCCGAAGAAGAGCATCGGCTTCCGCCCGAAGCGGAGGAGGAACCAGACCGACAGCAGATCGAACACCCCGACCGGGATCCGCCGCCAGTTGAACTTGGAGACCCCGGCCCGCCGCGGATGCAGCGGGACCGGATGCGAGGTGAGGCGATACCCGTCGGCGGCGGCGATGACCACCATGAAGCGGTGCCAGTCGGGGCGCATGATCATCCCGTCCACCACCTGCCGCCGGTAGGCCTTCACCGAGTTGAGGTCGGTCACCCGCACGCCGAAGAGCCAGCGGCAGAGGCCGTTGTAGATCCCCGAGACGAACGCCTTCTCATAGCGCCCCTGCTTGGTGCCGGTGACGATGTCGGCGCGTCCCTCGAGGATCGGCGCCACCAGCGGCGGGATGTCCTCCGGCAGGTACTGCAGGTCGGCCGGATAGAAGACGAAGATGTCGCCCCGGGCGGCATCCCCGCCCGAACGGAGCGCCTCGGCGATCCCGCGCTGGCGGCGGTGCCGCACCGAGCGGAGAAAGGGGTGCCGCGCCTCGAGCGCGGCGAGCACGGCGGGGGTATCGTCCCGCGAGCCGTCGTCCACCACGATGACCTCGAACGAAAAGCCGGCGGGGCTCAGGGCTTCATCACAGAGGCGGACGAACTCGGGGAGGTTGGCGGCCTCGTCCTTGGCAGGGACGAGGACGCTCACGTCGAGCGCCGGTGCGGGCACCGGCTGGGCGGTGGGCACCGCGGACAGGGTCATACCCTCTTCCGCATCCGCGCGGGGAGGATGCCGAGCTGGTCGCGATACTTCGCGACGGTGCGCCGGGCGATCTGGATCCCCTGTTCCTGGAAGAGGTGCACGATCTGCTGGTCGGTGAGCGGCTTCGCCGTGTTCTCCTCCGCCACCATCTTCTCGAGCTTGGCCCGGATCGAGCGCGCGCTCGCGTCCTCGCCCGACGACGTCGCGAGCGCGCTCGAGAAGAAGAACTTGAGCGGGAGCACGCCGCGGGGCGTCTGCACGTACTTCTCGTTGGTCACCCGGCTCACGGTGGACTCGTGCATGTTGATCACCTCCGCGACCTCGCGGAGGGTGAGGGGCCGGAGGTACTCGATGCCCTTCTCGAAGAACTCCCGCTGCCGGTCCACGATGAAGTTCATGACCTTGAGCATCGTTTGCCGCCGCTGCTCGATCGCCTGGATCATCCAGTTGGCGCTGTTCAGCTTGTTGGCGATGAACTCGCGGTTTTCCGGGGTCAGCTTTTTCTTGTCCTTGGCGACGTCCTGGTACGAGCGGCTGATCCGCAGCCGCGGCACGCCGCCGTCGTTCAGGCTGACGTGGGACTGTCCGTCGACCTTGTCGACGATCAGGTCGGGAATGATGGACCCGTCGCTCCGGTTGGCGGACTTGAGTCCCGGCTGGGGATCGAAGCGGGACAGGGTGTCGCCGGCGGCCTGCACCTTCGAGGCTT
>JAICVB010000148.1 GCA_025935545.1 Gemmatimonadales bacterium | reverse complement strand
TCGCCAAGCGTCGCGAGGAGGGAGTCGCTGTAGCTCATCGGTCGTAGCTCACAGGATGAGCATCGCGTCGCCGTAGGAATAGAAGCGGTACCGCGACGCCACCGCGTGGCGGTACGCCGCCATCGTGGTCTCGTACCCCGCGAAGGCGCTCACCAGCATGAGGAGGGTCGAGCGGGGCAGGTGGAAGTTCGTGAGCAGGTGATCCACCACCCGGAAGGTGTACCCGGGCGTGATCAGGAGCTCCGTCTCACCGGCCCCCGGTCGAATCATGCCATCGGGGCCCGCCGCGCTCTCGAGCGCGCGGACCACCGTGGTGCCGACCGCCCACACGGCGCCGCCCCCCTTGCGCGTATGACGCACCGCCTCCGCCACGCCCGGGGGAATCTCGTAGCGCTCGCGGTGCATCGGGTGTGCGCCGGGGTCGTCGGTCTCCACCGGCCGGAAGGTCCCGGGCCCGACCTCGAGGTCGAGCGCCTCGATGATGACGCCCTTCGTGGCGAGCTCGGCGAGCACGGCAGGCGTGAAGTGAAGTCCCGCGGTCGGCGCCGCGACGCTCCCCTCCCGCTCGGCGTACACCGTCTGATAACGTACCTCGTCGGCTGGCCCGGGATCCCGGGTGATATACGGCGGAAGCGGCAGGCGCCCGAACCGCGCAATCGCGTCCGCCGCGTCCGCGCCGACGAAGCGCACGACACGATGCCCGTCGTCCAGCACCGCCACCGTCTCGATCGCAACGCCGTCGCCCAGATGCACCCGCTTCCCGGGGCGGAGCGCGCTCCCCGGCTTCCCCATGGCGAGCCAGGTGTCGCCCACGCCGGGATGGAGCAGCAGCACCTCCGCCGGCGCGCCCGACGCACGCGTCCCGATCAGGCGCGCATGCCGGACGCGGGTGCTGTTCAGGACGAGGAGGTCACCGGGGGGGATGAAGCCGGGAAGCTGGGAGAAGTGGCAGTCGGACGGGCGGAAAGGCGGAAGGGCCGAAGTAACGGCAGATCCGGACGGAGCGTTGCCGGCGCTCGGGACGACCCTTCCGTCCTTTCGCCCTGCACCCCTTCCGACCACCAGCATCCTGCTCCCGCCCCGCTCCCCCGCCGGCTCCTGCGCGATCAGCTCCGGCGGAAGGTCGTAATCGAAGGCCGAGGTGGGGAGCGGCGCGACGCGCTCAGTGGTCAAAGATGGTGCCCTGGCGGTCGGTGGGCGGGGTGAGCCCGAAGCGCTGGTACGCGAGTGCGGTGGCGCAGCGCCCTCGCTGGGTCCGCTCGAGGAAGCCCTGCTGGATCAGGTAGGGTTCATAGACGTCCTGCAGTGTTCCCGCGTCCTCACCCACCGCGATGGCGACGGTGCCCAGGCCCACGGGTCCCCCGCCGAACTTCTCGATGATCGTGGTGAGGATGCGCGCGTCCATGTCGTCGAGGCCGAACTCGTCCACGTTGAGCTGGGCGAGCGCCTCCGCCGCCACCGGCGCCGTGATGCGCCCTTCCGCCTTCACCTCCGCGTAGTCGCGGACGCGGCGGAGCAGCCGGTTGGCGACGCGGGGCGTGCCGCGGCTGCGGCGCGCCAGCTCGACCGCGCCGGCGGCGTCGATCGGCACGCCGATGATCCGCGCCGAGCGCTCCACGATCCGCGCCAGATCCTCCGGCGAATAGAAGTTGAGCCGCTCCACGATCCCGAAGCGCGCCCGCATCGGCGGGGTCAGGAGCCCGAAGCGCGTGGTGGCGCCGATCAGCGTGAACCGCTCCAGCGCCATCGGCACCGTCTGCGCATTGGGGCCCTCACCGATCCGCACATCCACCCGGAAATCCTCCATCGCCGAGTAGAGGAATTCCTCGAGCGCCGGCTTCATCCGGTGGATCTCGTCGATGAAGAGCATGTCCCCGGGACCGAGTGCCGTGAGGAGGCCGACCAGGTCACCCGGCTTCTCCAGCACCGGGCCCGAGGTGGTGCGGAGCTCGACGCCCATCTCGCGGGCCATGAGCATCGCGAGCGTCGTCTTGCCCAGGCCGGGAGGGCCGTGGAAGAGGGTATGGTCGAGCGTCTCCCGGCGGCCCCTGGCCGCGTCGATCGCGATCTGGAGCGAGCTCTTCACCTGGGGCTGGCCCACGAACTCGGCGAGTCGGGCGGGACGGAGCGCGACCTCGGTGTTCTGGTCGTCCGGCAGCGGGTCCGGGGTGGTGACCTGCAATGTCGTCAACCCTCGAGCACCGCGTCCCAGCGGACCGGACGGGCGTCGGGCGTGATCACGTGGCGGGCGCGGCAGGTCACGCAGCGGTCGGTGACCGTCCCGCTGTCGGCGGGGACCAGCTTCCGGTTGGTCGAGCCGCAGCGGGTGCAGATCCATTCGGCGGCGAGAGCGGCGACGGTCATGGCATCCTCATCGTCCTGCGCGTGAAGCGGCGAGCACCTGGAGCGCGCGCCGCACGAGCTGAGCCGTATCGTCCGGCGCGCCGCCCGCGAGCGCGGCGCGGATCGCGTCATCGGCGGCGCCCAGGGTGTAACCCAGCGCGACCAGGGCCTGCAGCGCCGCGTCCCCCGCAGCGGGGCGGACGCCGGCCGGCGCGAGCTCGAAATCGGCGAAGCGGTCCTGCAACTCCACCACCAGCCGCTCGGCCTTCTTCCGGCCAATGCCGTTCACGCTGCTGAGCGCCGTCAGGTCCCGCTCCCGGATGCTCCGGACCGTGCGCTCGGGCCCCAGCGCCGAGAGGGTGGCCAGGGCCAGCTTGGGTCCGAAGCCGCTCGCGCTCAGGAGCCGCTGGAACACCGTGCGCTCGCCCGCCTGGTCGAAGCCGAAGAGCGCCCAGCCGTCCTCCTTGACCACGAGCTCGGTGTGGAGCACCACCCGCGCGCCTTCGGCGGGCAGCCGGGCGAAGACGCCGGCCGGGACGGTGACCGCGTATCCCACGCCGCCGTCCGTCTGCACCACGACCGTCTCGCTCGAGCGGTCGGCCAGCGTGCCCGCGACGACCGCGATCATCCGGCCGCGGCCCTGAGCCGGGCCGCGCGACCCGCCATCATGAGGTGCGTGAGCGCGATGGCCACACCGTCGGCCGCGTCCGCCGGCGTGGGCGCGGAGCGGAGTCGCAGCAGCTGGGCGACCATGTACCCCACCTGCGGCTTGAGTGCCGCGCCGCGGCCGACGATCGCCTTCTTCACCATCGCCGGCGTGTACTCCCCGACCGGCACCCCCGCCTCCTCCGCCGCGAGCAGGATGACGCCGCGTGCGTGCGAGAGGACCATCGTGGTGCGCACGTTCCGCCCGTAGAAGGCGGCCTCCACCGCCACCGCGTCGGGCCGGTGCCGCGCGATCAGCTCCGCCACCGCGTCATGGATGATCCGGAGTCGCGCCGGCAGGGGATCGCGCGCACGGGTCTCGACGATGCCGCACTCGATGAGCCGCCCGGGCAGCCCCGCCGCGCGTGCGACGACGCCGTAGCCCATGACGGCGGTCCCCGGGTCGATGCCGAGGACCGTCATGGCTCAGGCCTCGGCTTCCGCCAGCTGCGCCGTGTCGATGTCGAAGTTGGAGAAGACCTTCGAGACGTCGTCCAGCTCCTCGAGCACTTCCATGAGGCGGAGGATGCCTTCCGCCTCGCTGCCCTCGACCCGCACCGTGTTCTTCGGCACCATCGCCAGCTCGGCCGAGTCGATGACGATCTTGCGGGCGCGGAGCGCGTCCTGCACGGCATGGAAGGTGGCTGGCGTGGTGGACACGATGTACTGGTCGCCCTCGCGTGCGAAATCCTCGGCGCCCGCCTCGAGGGCGAGCTCGAGGGTCGCGTCCTCGTCATGGCGCGCGGCGTCGACGTAGATCTGGCCCTTGCGGTCGAACATCCAGCCGACCGATCCGGTGGCGCCCAGGTTGCCGCCGTTCCGGCTGAAGGCGTGGCGGATCTCCGCCACCGTGCGGTTCGGGTTGTCGGTGGTGGCCTCGATGAAGATCGCGGCGCCGCCCGGGCCGTAGCCCTCGTAGGTCAGCTCCTCGTAGCTCTGCCCCTCGAGCTCGCCGGTGCCCTTCTTGATGGCGCGCTCGATGTTCTCCTTGGGCATGTTGACGGCCTGCGCCGCGTCGATCGCGGTGCGGAGACGGGGATTGCCCCCGGGGTCGCCGCCGCCGCTCCGGGCGGCAACCGTGATCTCGCGGATGACCTTGGTCCAGGACGAAGCCCGGCGCGCGTCGGTGACGGCCTTCTTGCGCTTGATCTGTTTCCACTTGCTGTGGCCGGCCATGGCCGAACTCCTTGGGACGGACGAGGTTGGGAGGCGACGGCGGGCACGCAGGCGATGCTCGCCGTGCAGGCGGAAACATAAGCGGCACAGCCGTTTGCGGCAAACGCGGGGGTTGACCGGTCAGGGAGCCGCGGCTAGTCTCCCACCCCTATGATTCCCTCCCGAATCCGGTATCTGGTGCTCTGCGCGGCCCTGGCCGCGTGCGGCAGGGACAAGCCGCCAAAGGTGGCCTCGATGAACGAGGCGCTTCCCAACATCCCGTTCCCTCCGGACCCAACCATCGTCGGTCGCGCCGGCGGCCCCGACGCCCTTCAGCTCACGGTGCGCTCCGCGCTCCAGGTCGACAAGGTCGCCGAGTACTACCGCGGGTTGTTCTAGACGGGAGGATGGCGGCTGGTGAATGACGCCCGCGATGCCGACGGCGCCATCGTACTGCTCGCCCAGCAGCACGGGTCGCCGCTCTGGGTCCGGATCCGCGACGCGGGAGGCGGCCAGGGGGCGCTGGTCGAGCTGACCGGCGCCGTCGTCGAGCACGCGGACAGCGCGGTCAAGGCGGTCAAGCCGACGTCCTGACCGGGCGGACGTGGCCGATCGGCAGCTTCCCGTCCGGCACATCGACAATGCGCCGATGTGCTTCGCGGAAGGTGCTTCAGTCGGTTGTCATCCCGAGCCGTCCGCCGCGCTCGACCCGATCCCGGGCACGATCCCGCACACCCCAAAGCTCACAACCGTTCCGCCCGCGCAGCCGCGCGCGCCGCACGGGCCGCCTGCGCCAGCGCGTCACCCGCCTCGGCGCCCCCGGTCTCGCGCGCCGGGGCGACGAGCTGGCTCAGCACCTGGGCCGCCGTCTCGGGCCGGGGCTCCCGCAGCTGGCTGAGTGCCGACGCGAGCGCGC
>JAICVB010000142.1 GCA_025935545.1 Gemmatimonadales bacterium | reverse complement strand
GTGCAGATCATCTCCACCCAGCTCGAGCGGGCCCCGTCGCTGGTGGCCACCGGCCAGTTCCCCAACTGGACGCTCACCTTCGAGGACGGCGGCGACAGCGACATCAATGATGTGGTGCTCTCCGTGGTGGCGAACCCATCGTGATGGCGCGGCACCCCGCAATGAAAACGCGGCACCGAGGACCAGTGCCGCGTTTCGTATGCGCCCGCAGGGGCTAGCGTGACGTCCGCTTCCGGAGCTCCTTCACGGCGTCAGGCTGATTGAGCGCCGCGGCGGACTTGAGCCATTCCATCCCTGCCGAATCGCTCTTCGCCGTTCCGTGCCCCTTGAAATACATCTGCGAGAGCTGCCACGCCGCCGTCGCCGATCCCTGCGCGGCGGCCTTGCGGTACCACTCGAGGGCCTCCGCCTCATTCTTGTCGACGCCCCGACCCTTCGCCAGGAAATCCGCGAGCTTCTGCTGCGAGATGGCGTCGCCGCGCTCCGCGGCTCGCCGGTACCACGCGGCCGCTTCCTGCTCGTTCTTCCGCACTCCCGTCCCGTTCTCCAGGCGATAGGCCAGGACCTGCTGCGCCCGAAGCCAGCCGCCGCTCGCCGCCAGCCGCAGGTGAACCACGGATTCGGCACTGTTCTGCTGCGTGCCGCGGCCGACGTCCAGCATCTGCGACAGCAGGAATTCCGCCTCCGGGTCGTTGGCGCCGGCGGCCCGGCGGTACCAGCTGACTGCTTCGGTCGGGTTGGCGGTCACGCCGTTCCCGCGGTCGTACATGATGCCGAGCGTGCGCGCCGCGAAGGCGGAGCCGGCGTTGGCCTCGGCCAGGCAGGTCGTCGCCGCGCCGGTCCAGTTGCTGGCGCCGGCCAGGCGGGCGCAGGTCGGCGTCTCCGCGGCGGGAGCGGCACGTCCCGATTTCGACGTCGCTGTCGTGCGTGTCACGGGCTTCGCCGTCGGAGCCGCAGGCCTGGGCTGCGGCGCGGTCGTGGCGGCGGCAGGGGCTGCGGGCCTCGTCGTGTCCGCCGGCGGGAGCGAGTCGCGCTTCACCGCCGGCGGCGTGACCACGGCCACGGGCGCCGGGGAGACCGCCGGCGCGGCGGGCGCGGGCCGGGGACGCGCAAGCAGCCAGGCGGCGGCGGCCAGGACGACGGCGGCGGCTGCGGCCACCCCCATCAGGCGGCGGCGGGAGGCGGGCGCAACGTGCTGCGCCGGCATCTCCTCGGTGGGCTCGCTGGCGAGCGGCAGGGTCTCGTTGTCGACCATGGCCGCGAACTCGAGCATGTCGGCAAAGCGCTCGGCGGGCTCCTTGGCCATGGCGCGGCGAATCGCGTTGGCGAGCCCCCCGGGGACGCCCTGGACCTTGGTCTCGATGGGCGGCGGCGTCGCGACCAGCTGCTGATAGAGCACGGCACGGGTGGAGTCGCCGCCGAAGGGGAGCTCGCCGGCCAGCATCCGGTACCCGACCACCGCGAGCGAGTACTGGTCGCTCCGCGCATCGATCGACTTGTCACCCGCGGCCTGCTCGGGGCTCATGTACTGCGGCGTTCCGATGATGATGCCGGTGGTCGTGAGCGTCGCCCCCGGGTCGCCGTCGGTCGCGGCCCCGACCGCCTTGGCGATGCCGAAGTCCATGAGGAGGACCCGCTTCTCACGGCCCTCGAGCATGATGTTCTCGGGCTTGATGTCCCGGTGAATGACACCCGCGTCGTGCGCCGCCGCGAGACCGAGTGCCGCCTCCCGCAGGATGCGGCGCACCTCGGCTGGCGCCATCGCGCCGTCGCGATCGAGGGCCGCGCGGAGGCTCTCCCCCGAGATCAGGGGCATGATGATGAAGGCGAGTCCCTGCGCTTCGCCGATGTCGTACACCGGCACGATGTGGGTGTTCCGGAGCGCGGCGATCGTCTCGGCTTCGCGGCGGAAGCGCTGGACCAGCTCGGGGGAGAGGCCCAGGTCCGGGCGCAGCACCTTGACCGCAAGGTCGCGCTTGAGCCGGAGGTCGCGGGCGCGGAACACCTCGGCGAAGCCGCCGGCACCGATCCGGTCCTGCAGCTGATAGCCCGGACCCAGGGCGCGCTGCAGCTTCCGGATGAGGTCGGCGTGCCCGATGCCGGCATGGCGCACGGTCGCGACCACTTCGCCCGTGTGCTTGTTGAGCCCCGCCGGTGTGGCGGTGCCGCACACGTAGCAGAACGACGCCATGCTGGGAAGCGGCGTCTGGCAGGTCGGGCAGGCCCAGGTCGGCTGACTCATTTGGGGAGCGGTGACTCTCCGAGAGTAGTGCCTAAGTCGCGGTCGTCAAGAGAGATCGCACGATTGGCCCTGGTGGATTCGAACCACCATTCGCGGATCCAAAGTCCGCTGTCCTGCCATTGGACGAAGGGCCAGCGGATCTCAAGCTACACGGGCGGCGGCGGTCCGGCCAACGTATCGGCAGGAAGGACCGTGCCATGGCGGCGGCCGAGTTGCATGGCCGCGTCGTCGCGGTCGCGGGCCGAGCGGTAGACGGCGAAAAGCGCCGACCCCGAGCCGCTCATCCGGCACACGAGCGGGTGCGTCCCGGCGAGGGCCTCGAAGGCGGCTCTCAGCTCCGGCCGGTGCTCGAAGACCACGGCCTCGAAATCGTTGCCCGCCATCCGCGCTACGTCCCCCCAGGTTGCCAGCGAGGGCGCATCCAGCGCCAGCGCACCACGCCGGAACCCGGCGTGGTGCGCGGCATCGAGCCAGCCGTACGCCTCGGCGGTGCCGACGGGCCGCGGCGGTGCCACGATCAGGATCGGTGCGGCGGGCAAGGGATCGAGGCGCATGAACCGGTCACCCCGTCCCCACGCGAGGGCGAGAGCGGCGTCGGACAGGAGAAACGGCACGTCGCTGCCGAGCCGTGCGGCGATCTGCAGCAGCTCGTGGCGGGGTACGGCGTTCCCGGCGAGCGCGTTCACGGCCACCAGCGTCGCGGCGCCGTCGCTCGACCCTCCGCCCAGCCCGGCGCCCACCGGAATCCGCTTGGCCAGCCGTATCCGGACGCCGAACCGGCGACCCGTGGCACCGAGCACGAGCTGGGCGGCGCGCACCGCCAGGTTCTCGGCCGCGGGTCCCAGGGCATCCGAATCGGCCTCCAGTTCCACGCCATGCGGCGTGCGCTCGACGGTGACTTCGTCCGCGAGCGAGGTGCGGCAGAACAGCGTTTCGATCGAGTGGAACCCGTCCGCCTCCCGTCCCAGCACGCGGAGGAAGAGGTTGACCTTGGCGTGCGCGCGCAGCCGCACCTCGTCAGGCATCGAGCGCGGGCTCGCGCCGCATCTCGCCCAGGCTCAGTCCCGTCCGCAGCAATGACCAGGCGCCGAGCAGGATGATGGGCAGGAACGTGGTGGCATGATAGACGAGCGCGTATGCCGCGCCGCGCGACGCCGGAACTCCGTAGAGCAGGAGCACGGCGCCGATCACCGCCTCGAACACCCCGACGTATCCCGGCGTCGAGGGAACCGCGATGCCGAAGACCAGCAGGCCCTGGAGCAGGAGCGCGCCGGCGAAACCCACCGGGAGGTCGAAGGCGGCGAAGGCGATCCAGAAGGAGGCCGCGTTCACGAGCCAGAGGACGACCGACCACGCGACGACGCCCGCGAGGCGCCCGGGGGAGCGAAGCGTCGCCAGCCCATGCCGGAAGCCGTCGATCAGGGCGACCAGTCGTTCGGTCACCCTACCGGCCGGCAGCACGCGGCGAATGAGCGCCTCGGCCCGCTCCGGCGCGAGCACGACGGCCAGGGCCATCACGAGTGCCGCCGCCGAGACGAGGCCCGCGATCCACGCGGCCCGCGCGATCGAGACGCTCACTCCCCCGACCACCAGCGACGATGGGAGGTCGGCGGCGAAGAGCGCGAGGGAGAGGAGCGCCACCACGGTGAGCCCGTCGAACACGCGCTCGACCGCGACGGAGGAGATGGCGGCCGTGAGGCGCTCGCCCGTGAGCCGGGCCGCCGCGTAGCAGCGCACCAGCTCCCCGGCGCGAAACGGGAGGAGATTGTTGGCCATGAAGCCGATCGCGACCGCGTGCCAGAGCGGAGCGGCGGGAAGCGGCGAGCCGTCGGCGGCGCGGAGGAGCAGCCGCCAGCGGAGCATGCGAATGGGGAAGGTGGCCGTCGCGACCGCGACGGCGAGGAGCAGCGGAATGGCACGGGCCCGCGACACCTCGGCCATGAGCCGGTCGACGCTGGTGCCGCGGAGCGCCCACGCGAGGAGCCCGAGGGAGATGACGACGCCGGCGATGGCCGCCCAGCGGCGGCTGGCGCGGGACGGGCTAATCGGCGGCGTCCAGGGCGAGCGGGACCAGGTCGATCAGTTCGCGGACGAGTGGTTCGATGGTGCCGAACCCGCCCCCGGCGCCCAGCTCGGTCACGAGCGCATCCCGCACCTGGCCGGCGCGCTCGAGCGCGCCGCGCCCGCGATAGCAGAGCGAGCGGATGTCTACTTCCGGCTCGATGCCCTCGGCCGGCGGGGGCGGGGACGGAGCGGGGGCCTCCCCCTCGGCAGCGCGCTCCTCCGCCACGGCCTCCGGCCCGGCTCCATGCTCGCGCGTGAGCCGCGCGAGGACCGCGTAGGCCGCGGCGAGCCGATCACCGGTGCGGTCGGATTCGCCTCCCATGGCGACCGCTTCCGGCGCGAGCGACTCGATGGGCACGGCATCATCGTCGGCGCGCGCTGCCGCGGGTGCCCCGGTGTACTCGAGCGATTCGATCGGCACGACGTCCGCATCCTCTTCGGCCGGCGCGGCCCCCTCGCGCCCAGGCTCGCCGTTCAGCAGATCGACCCGGTTGGCCAGGTCGAGCAGCCGCCGACCGACCGCGTTCTGGTCTCCGCCATCGGCGAGGCTTCGGAGGAGTGCGCCCGCATCCCGCAGCACCTCACCGAACACGTCGTGCTCGCGCGCCGCCGCGCCGGACGCGATCGCCTCCCGGGCCGACCGGGCAAGGACGCCCAGCGCGGTCGCGACGGCATCGCCACCGCCCCCGATGGAGCGCAGCGTGCCGACCAGCGCGTAGAGGCGGAGGTCGCGGATCGTGGCCGATTCCGCCTGGACGATGCGGTCGGCGGCCTGTGCGAGGTGCTCGCCATAGCTGACGAGCTCCACTGGCCCCGGGGGGGCCGGCGGGTGGAACTGCGGCTGCGACTCCGGCCGGCGCATCGGCGTTTCGTCGCCGTCGGCGTACAGCGACTCGATGGGAACGACATCGCGCTCGACCGCAAAGGCGCGGAGGAGGTGCTCGGTGAACCGGCGGGCCTCGGGCGGGTCGGCGTCGGGTCGGCCCGCCCCGGC
>JAICVB010000149.1 GCA_025935545.1 Gemmatimonadales bacterium | reverse complement strand
GAGCAGCGCGTCCCGGGCATCGCCGTCGCGCCGCTCGTCGGTGGCAAGGTCGGCCAGCAGCAGCAGGGCCGGCGCCGCGGCCTCGGCGTAGCGTGCGTGCTGGCCCACGACGCCGCGGAGCACCGCGCGCGCCCGGCTCACCTGGCCCGCCCGCACCAGCGCCCGCCCGCGCGCGTAGCCGGCGCTCGCGGCCAGCGCCGCCGGCGAGCGGACCAGCGCAAACTGCGCCGCTGCCTCGCTGTAGCGGTCGGCCGCAAAGAGGGCCTCGGCGTACGCGTAGCGGTCGGCGCTGGTCCCCTGCCCCGCCTTGAGGGCACGGCCGAGCGCCGCGGCGGCCCGGCTCGCGGGCCCCGAGCGGGCCAGGCTCCGGCCCACCAGCAGCTCCTCGTGGGGCGTGAGCGGGCGGAACGAGTCGAGCACGCCGGCCGCCGCTCGCGCGTCGCCGGTGCCGCTCCGATCGGCGATGAACCGCACCAGCTCGGCGCGAAGGGCGGCACGCGCGCCTGCGGAGGAGTCGGCGGCCCGGCGGAGGCGGAAGGCGTCGCCCCAGGCACCGAGAGCGGCAAAGGCGGCTGCGGCGCCCCCAAGGTCGCCGGACCGCTCGCGCGCCTGGGCTTCCGCGAGTGCCAGGTGCTCGCGCGCCGGCGGCAGGGTGATCGCCGCCGCGAGGGCGGAGCGGCCCACGCTGTCGTCGGTGAGTGCGACACGCCGGAACGTGAGCCAGTCGGCGATCTCCGGCAGCTCGACGGCGGCGCGGCCATAGACGGCCGAGGCGCTGTCGCGCCCCTCGAGCCGGTCATAGGCGCGGGCCAGGAGGACCAGCCGGGTACCGCGCGACACGGGCCATGCATCGGCCACGGCCAGCCGCGCGTGGGCAAGCGCCTGGGTGTCGGCCTGCCGGGCCAGGGCCGAGCGGGCGAGAAGCTCGCGGGCCCGGCCGCCATCCAGCGAGTCGGCCCACCCGGCGCCGTCCAGGAGCTTCGCGACCTCGGTCCAGCCTTCCCAGCCGGCGGCGGCCTCCGCCGCGAGGAGCACGAGTGCCGGCGTGCGCGCCGCCGAATCGCGGAGGACCGGCGCCAGCAGGCGGCTCGCGCGCCACGGCTGTCCGCTCCCGATCGCGGCGCGCGCCGCCACCACCACGTCGGGCACGGTGTCCCGCGGGGCCTGGGCGGCGAGCAGTGCGAGCGAGAACGAAAGCAGAGTGATCACGGCGACCGGCGTATCTTTGGGAAATGGGACATTTCGAAGATAGCGAGGATGGCGATCGCGTCCGCCTCGACAAGTGGCTGTGGGCGGCGCGTTTCTTCAAGACCCGCGCGCTCGCGGCCGAAGCGGTGGACGGCGGGACGGTGGACCTGAACGGCGACCGTGCGCGCCGCTCGCGGCCGCTCAAGGTGGGCGATGAGCTCCGGATCCGCCTCGGCCCCTACGAGCACGTGGTGACGGTGGCGGCGCTCTCGAGCCGGCGCGGGCCCGCCGCCACCGCCGCGACGCTCTACCGGGAGACCGACGTGAGCCGCGAAGCCCGCGAGCGCCTCGCGGCGCAGCTCAAGAGCGTCGCGCCACTCTTCCATCACGACCGCGGCCGACCCAGCAAGAAGGACCGGCGCGACATCGACCGGCTGCGCGGCCGCTCGTAGTGCCGGTTCCCGGCGCCGCTACATCGCCGCGATCATCGCGTCGGCGAACTCGCTCGTCCTGAGGAGCGTGGCGCCGGTCATGAGCCGCTCGAAGTCGTAGGTCACCTTCTTCGCGGCGATGGTGGCCTCGAGTGAGCCGATGATCCGGTCCGCGGCCTCGTCCCAGCCCATGTAGCGGAGCATCATCTCGCCCGAGAGAATCACGGAGCCGGGATTGACCTTGTCCTGGCCGGCATACTTGGGCGCGGTACCGTGGGTCGCCTCGAAGATGGCGTGACCGCTCCGGTAGTTGATGTTGGCGCCGGGCGCGATCCCGATGCCCCCCACCTGCGCCGCGAGGGCGTCGGAGAGGTAGTCGCCGTTCAGGTTCATCGTGGCGATGACGCTGTACTCCGCCGGCCGCGTGAGGATCTGCTGGAGGAAGGCGTCGGCGATCACGTCCTTCACCACGCACCCGCCCGGCAGGCGGACCCAGGGCCCGCCGTCGATCTCCACCCCCCCGTACTCCTGCTTCGCGAGCTCGTAGCCCCAGTCGCGGAAGCCGCCCTCCGTGAACTTCATGATGTTGCCCTTGTGCACCAGCGTGACGCTCGGAAGCTCCCGCGCGACCGCATGGTCGAGCGCCGAGCGGATGAGGCGCTTGGAGCCCTCCTCGGAGATCGGCTTGATGCCGATCGAGCTGGTCTCGGGAAAGCGGATGGTGCGGACGTTCATCTCCCGCTGGAGGAACTCGACGACCTTCCGCGCCTCCGGCGTGCCCGCGCGGTACTCGATGCCCGCGTAGATGTCCTCGGTGTTCTCCCGGTACACGATCATGTCCACCTGCTCCGGCGCCCGAACCGGGGAGGGCACACCCTTGAAGTAGCGGACCGGCCGCACGCAGGCGTAGAGGTCGAGCTGCTGGCGGAGGGCCACGTTGAGCGAGCGGATCCCGCCGCCGACCGGCGTGGTGAGCGGGCCCTTGATCGCCACGAGGTGATGATCGATGGCCTTGAGCGTGTCATCGGGAAGCCAGCTGTCCACCCGGTTCTTCGCCTTCTCGCCCGCGAGCACCTCGAACCAGACGATCTCCCGCTCGCCGCCATAGGCCTTCCGCACCGCTGCGTCGAACACCCGCTGCGAGGCGCGCCAGATGTCGGGCCCGGTGCCGTCCCCCTCGATGAAGGGGATGATCGGCCGGGCGGGCACGTCGAGGCGGCCGTCCCGCAGCGTGATGGTATCGCCCTGGGCGGGAGGGGTGAGGTGCTGGTACGCGGGTGCGGTTGAAGTGGCCATGGTGACGGGAGCTCGGGGAAGGTGGTGGTGAACGCCCGAATTGTAGCGGGGCCGGCCGCGAGGGGACAGCGCCGCTATTCGGGCCGGCCCGTGGCGGAGAGGACGCGGTCGATCTCGAAGGCGGCGCTGATCAGGGCCAGGTGGGTGAAGGCCTGCGGAAAGTTGCCCAGGAACTCCCCGCGCGGGCCCAGCTCCTCCGCGTAGAGACCCAGATGGTTCGCGTAGCCCAGCATCTTCTCGAAGATGAAGCGCGCCTGGTCCACGTCGCCGCCGCGGGCCAGGCACTCGGCGTACCAGAACGAGCACATGCAGAAGGTGCCATCCTGGCCGTGGAGGCCGTCGGGCGCGGCCTCCTCCACCCGGTAGCGGTACACCAGCGAGTCGGAGACGAGGTCCTGGGTGATGGCGCGCATGGTCGACTGCCAGCGCGGATCGGTGGGGCTGATGAAGAGCATGAGCGGCATGAGGAGGCTCGACGCGTCGGTCGTCGTGGAGCCGAGGTGCTGCACGAACGCCTGACGCCCGGGATGCCAGAACTGCTCGAAGACGGCGCGGTAGATCCGGTCGCGCACCTCGCTCCACCGCGCGAGCGGCGCCGGGAACGAGCGCTTCGTGGCGAGGCGGATCCCGCGGTCGAGCGCCACCCAGCACATGACGCGGGAGAGCAGGAACTGCTGCGCCCCGCCCCGCACCTCCCAGATCCCCATGTCCGGCCGCTCCCAGTTGTCGGCCACCCAGTCCACCAGCCGCACGAGGTTGAGCCAGAAGTCGTAGCCGATCGGCTCGCCGAACTTGTTGTAGAGGTACACGGCGTCCATCAGCTCGCCCAGGGTGTCGAGCTGGATCTGGCGGTAGGCGTCGTTCCCGATGCGGACCGGCGCGCTGCACCTGTAGCCGTCGAGGTGGTCCAGCACCTCCTCGGTGAGCAGGTGCCTGCCGTCGATGCCGTAGACCACCTGCAGCGCGCCCTCGGAGCCGAGCTCCCCGCACCGATCCTGGATCCACTGCATGAAGGCGGCGGCCTCCCCGGTATAGCCCAGCCGGATCAGGCCGTAGATGGTGAAGGAGGCGTCGCGGATCCAGGTGTAGCGGTAGTCCCAGTTGCGGGTGCCGCCGATCAGCTCGGGCAGGCCGAAGGTGGGTGCCGCCACGATCGAGCCGAACGGCTGCGAGGTCAGCAGCTTGAGCGTGAGCGCGGAGCGATTGACGGTCTCGCGCCAGCGCCCGGCGTAGGTGGACTGTCCCACCCACGCGCGCCAGTAGTTGGCCGTCTCCTTGAACGACCGCGACACGTAGTCCGGCCCCGCCGACGGCGACTCGGCGCCGGCCTCGGCCTCCTCGAGCACGAACGCCGCCGACTGATCGGCGCCGAGGGTGAACTCCGCCACCGCCGCGCCGTTCTCCACGGCCACCGGCACGGCATGGCGGAGCCGCACCGCCGCGAGCCCCTTCCCTTCCGGAATGAAGAGCACCTCGCCGTCCCGCGCTTCGACGCGATGGTGCCGACGCCCGTAGTCGAACGCGGGCGCGCAGACCATGCGGTACCGCACCTCGCCGCGCACCGTCTTGGCGCGGCGCACGATGTCGTGGCAGTCCCCGGAGACCGGCATGAAGTCGGAGATCTCCGCCACCCCGGCGTCGGAGAGGAAGCGGGTCAGCAGGATCGTCGTGTCAGGCAGGTAGAGCTGGCGGCAGCGCGCGTCCTCGAGGACCGGCGCGAGGCGGAAGCGGCCGCCGCGCCTGTCGTCGAGGAGCGCGCCGAAGATCGAGGGCGAATCGAAGCGGGGGAAGCAGAGAAAATCGATCGAGCCGTCCATCCCGACGAGCGCGACCGTGTGGCGGTCGCCGATGACCCCGTAGTTCTCGATCGGCTGGTAGCTCATGCCGCGGCGGTCTCGCCGGTGCGGGCCGCCTCGTCCATGAACCAGACGAGATCGCCGTCGGGCCGCACGCGTGCGGCCGGGTCGGTGCGGTCGCCGGCGAGCATGCGAGCGACGACAGGGTGCTTGCCGGCACCGGCGGCGAGCACGAAGACGGCCCGGGCCCGGTTGAGGACGGGATAGGTGACGGTCACCCGTTCGCGCACGGCCAGCCCGGGCCCGCCGGTGACCGCCACCGCCCAGCGTTCCCGCTCCTCCAGCGCGGCCGATCCGGGGAAGAGCGACGCGGTGTGCCCGTCGGCACCG
>JAICVB010000145.1 GCA_025935545.1 Gemmatimonadales bacterium | reverse complement strand
GAGCAGCTCGCGCGCGCGGTGCGCGAGGCGGTGCTCAACTTCCTCCTCGTGCCCACCAGCGAGCGCCTGGCCCGCCTGGGCGACGAGCGGCGCGACGCCGTCGCCACCTCGCTCGGCGACTGGCTCGTCACCATCGCGCGCGAGCCCGGCACCCGGCGCGTGATCGACGCCGCGGCGAGCCGGGCCCTCGCGGCGCTCGAGCGGCGGAGCTGGGGCGACCTGCTGGGCGGCGTCCGGGCGGAAAAGGTCGCGGCGGTGGTGGCGGGTGCGGTCGCGAGCGAGCAGGGCCAGCACGTGGTCGAGACGCTGGTCCGCGGCATGGTGGACCGGCTCCTCGATCAGCCCCTGGGCCGCCCGGCCGAGTGGATCGGCCCCGAGATGACGGCAAGCCTCCGCGCCGGCCTGATCGAGGAGGCGTGGAGCTGGGTGCAGGCGCAGATCCCGCGCCTGGTGCAGCAGATCCGCGTGCAGGAGATCATCGAGGAGAAGGTGAACGCGCTTCCGATCGAGCGGGTGGAGCGGCTCATCCGGGACGTGAGCCAGCGGGAGCTGGACCTCATCGTCCGGATCGGCTACGTGCTCGGCGGAGTCTTCGGGTTCGGGGCGTTCTGGCTCGGGAAGCTGGTCGGGCTGTAGGGGCCGGGCTCGCGGAGTGATGCCGCGGGAACGCGGCTCCAGCCGGTCCATGATGCCGGCGCGACGACGTGGCGGACCGCCGGCTTCCCGCCGACGGTGACGCGATCGAGCGACGCTCGGTACCCGGGCCGAGATGCGCGCCCCAGTCCCCCCGCGGCCAGCCGGACGAAGCGGTCGGCGGACGCCTCATCGTCGAACACGATATACCACACGAGCGCCGGCCCCTCCGGCGTGGTGATCACGCGATAGCGGTCCCCGCCCCACCCCACCGCCGGGAGCTCGTCGGGCCGGTTCGACCCGCGGCTCACCGCGAGCAGCACGCGCGTCTCCATCTCTCCCAGCACGTCCTCGTGCAGCACGATCCCACCCGTATCGATCACCACGTCCAGCGGCGCGTCACCGCGCGCGTAGCGGTCGGGGTGCAGCACCTGCTCGGTGGAGGCGGGCATGCGCGGGCCGTAGGGCAGCGTGTCGGCGTGCCCCGACGCCGTGGCCCACCAGTGCATGAACTCCGCGCCGGCGACGTAGGGAAAGATCAGCCCCTCGCGCACGACCAGCGGCGCCCGGCTGAAGACGGGCATCGCCGCCTGCTGCTCCCGCACCTGGTCGCCGTAGAGCGACCAGAAGTCGTCGCCCGCGGTGCGGCCGGTGTCGGGTGAATAGATCCCGATCGAGGCGACGGTGGCCTGGCCCTCGAGCACCGCCTGCGCGGCCGTCAGCCGGTCGTTGCTCCTGAGATCGTGGAAGATCGAGTCGAGCGGGAGGTACTGACCCTGGAGCGCGTGCACCATCTCGTGGGCCATCACGAGCCGGAGCTGGTCGCGCGGGCTTCCCGCCACGCCGAAGAGCATCGCGGAATCCGCATCATAGTACCCGATCACCTGCTCGCTCAGGAGATCGAGCAGGAGCGGGCGGAGATGCACGGAGTCGGGCAGCAGGCCGAAGAGCTGGTACGCGGTCTCCATGCCCGCGGCGCGAGCGGCCGGCAGCTCGTCGTCGAGCTTGGCGGAGAGGTACGCGCGGACCTGGGCGCGGCTTCGCATCGCGACCCTGGGCGGTGTGCGGAAGCGCATCCCCGCCGCCCGCTCGACGGCCGGCACCAGGCTGTCCACCAGGCCGGCGGCGGACTGCGAGCCCGGCGGTGTGCCTCGGCACGCGATACCGGCCGCCGCGGCGAGCACGGCGACGGCCAGGGCCCGGACGGTCACCATCCGAGGACGGAGGTGCGGTACCACGCGATGATCGCGGGACCCGCGAGCGCGGTGGCCGCGGCGCCGAGCGAGAGGAAGATCCCGAAGGGGACGAGCTTGCCGCGCTTGATCAGCGAGATCGGCACGAAGATGAGCGTGCCGAGGAGCGCGCCCAGGAAGATGGTGAGCAGCACGCCCTGCCAGCCGAGGAAGGCGCCGACCATCGCCATCATCTTGATGTCGCCGCCGCCCATCGCGTCCTTCCGGAAGATCCAGGTGCCGACAGCGCCCACCAGCCAGAGGACGCCGAACCCGACCACGGCACCGAGCAGGGCGTGGCCGAGCCCCGGAATCCCGCCGGGCACGGCGAAGAGGAGGCCGACGACGAGCCCGCCCAGGGTGAACTCATCGGGGATGAGGTAGGTGCGGGCATCGGTCATCGCGATGCCGAGGAGGATGGTGAAGAAGACGGCGCCGCTCAGGGCCTCGAGGGTGAGGCCGTGGCGCCACGCCATGCCGGCCCAGATGAGCGCCGTCGCCAGCTCGACCAGCGGGTACATGGCGGAGATCGGCTCGCCGCAGTTCCGGCAGCGCGCGCGGAGGATGATCCACGAGAGGATAGGGATGTTGTCCCACGGCCGGAGGCCGGCGCCGCAGCGCGGGCAGCGCGACGGCGGCCGCACCACCGACTGGTCGGCGGGCCACCGCAGGATGCACACGTTGAGGAAGCTGCCGATCACCGCGCCCAGGAGGCCGGCGATGAGGACGACGAGCCAGAGCGGAAGATCAGCCGTCACGCAGGGCCTCGTAGAGAAGGATGCCGCTCGCCACCGCGACGTTGAGCGACTCGGCGCCGGACCGGATGGGAATCGCGACGCGCCGCGCCGCACGGCTCGCGAGGGAGGAGCCCACGCCCGCGCCCTCGTTGCCCACGACCATCAGGACGGCACCGGCCGCGCGGACCGCGTCGCGCCGGAGCGGCTCACCGTCTGCCGACGTAACCCAGAGCGCGGCGCCCCGCGCCGACGCCCAGTCGAGCAGGTCGGCCTCGCCGGCGGGCACCGCGGGGAAGCGAAACGCCGATCCCATGCTGCCGCGCAGCACCTTCGGGTTCACCAGGTCGGCGGTGCCCTTGAGCGCGATCACGCCGGCCGCGCCGAGCGCGTGCGCGGTCCGGAGGATCGTGCCCACGTTGCCCGGATCCTGCACCGCGTCGAGCACCAGCGTGACGCCGGGACCGGCCGGAATGTCGTCGAGCGTCCAGCGCCGCGGCTCGATCACGGCGACGATCCCCTGCGGGTGCTCGGTGTCGGCGAGCGCGTCCAGCTCCGCGAGCGATAATTCCTCGAGGGGAACGCGCCGATCGGCGAGCGCTCTTTTAAGCGCCGTCCCGCGGGTGGTACCTTCCAGAGCCGGGGACACCGCCGCGCCGCGGATGGCGACGCCGGCGGCGAGCGCCTCCTCGACGAGGCGCACCCCCTCCGCCAGCGCCAGGCCGCGTCGTTCGCGGCCGCGCCGGCGGCCCAGATCCCGGATCATCGAGTGCAAGGAGCCGCTCATGTCAGCCTTTGCCCGCATCGCCGGTTCGCTGCTCGCCCTCGCCGCCCTGTCATGCGCGCCGTCGGTGCAGCAGGAAGTGCAGATCGGCAACGACTACGCCGCGCAGATCGCCCGCGAGATGCCGCTCATCAGCGACGGCGCGGCCACCTCGCTGTTCACCCAGGCGGTGAGCCCCCTCCGCCGCGTGGCCCAGCGGCAGGACCTCGCCTGGGACTTCCACATCGTGAACTCGGACCAGGTGAACGCCTTCGCCGTCCCCGGCGGGCACGTCTACGTCTTCCGGGGCCTCATCGCCCGCGCGCAGCACTACGACCAGTTCGCCGGCGCCGTGATGCACGAGATCGGCCACGTGGACCTGCGCCACTCGGCCGAGCAGATGGGGCAGGCCAACGCCGCCAACATCGGCGTGAGTCTCGCCTACATCCTGCTGGGGCGGCAGCCGGGCCAGGTGGACCAGGCGGTCGTCGGCGTGGCGGGTGGCGCCGTCTTCGCCAAGTTCAGCCGGGACGACGAGCGCGAGGCCGACTCGATGGCGGTCCTCGGCCTCACCCGCGCGTCCATCGACCCGTCGGGGATCACCAGCATGCTGCAGATCCTGCAGCGCCTCGAGCAGACCGAGCCGGGCAAGGTCGAGCAGTGGTTCGCGTCGCACCCGATGGCCGCGGAGCGCGTCACCAACGTGCAGCGCATCATCGGCGAGACGCCGGGTGCCACGGCGATGACGCGGAACGGCCGGAGCGACCTCTCGGCCTACGACCAGCTCCGCCAGCGCCTCGCGGCGCTGCCTCCCGCGCCCAAGGAAGTGAAGCAGCCTTGAAGATCGCGCTCACGATCGCCGGCTCCGACTCGGGCGGCGGGGCCGGCATCCAGGCCGACCTCAAGACCTTCCAGCAGTTCGGGGTGTTCGGCACCTCGGTGATCGTGGCGCTCACCGCCCAGAACACGACCGGCGTGCGCGCGGTGCACCCCGCCCCGCGCGAGATCGTCGCGGCCCAGCTCGACGCCGTGGCCGGCGACCTCCCGCCGGCCGCGGTCAAGACCGGGATGCTGGCGGACGCGGCGCTCGTGGCACAGGTGGCGGACGCGATCCGCGCGTACGGCTGGTCGAGCTACGTGCTGGACCCGGTGATGGTGGCGACCTCCGGCGATCCGCTCCTCGAGCCGGAAGCCGTCGCCGTGGTTCGCGACCGGCTCGTGCCGCTCGCGCTCCTCGTCACGCCCAACCTCGACGAAGCGGAGCTGCTCACGGGAGGCGCCGTGCGCGACCTCGCCGCGATGGAGCGCGCCGGCCGGGTACTCCTCGAGCTGGGCGCGCGTGCCGCCCTCGTGAAGGGCGGCCACCTCGACGGCGACCAGGTCACCGATCTCCTGGTGACGCCGCGCGGTGTCCGCGCCTTCGCCCGTCCCCGCATCGCCACCACCTCGACCCACGGCACCGGCTGCACCCTCTCCGCGGCCGTCACCGCCGGCCTCGCCCTGGGCCGCGATCTCGAGACCAGCGTCGGGCACGCGCTCGACTACGTCCACCGCGCGATCGCGGCCGCGCCGGGGCTCGGCCGCGGCCGCGGGCCGCTCGATCACTCCGTCCGCGCGCCCGGCTGAGGCAGCCGCTCGACGATTCCCTCGATCAGCGATCCCAGCTCGTCCTTCACCCGCTCGGCCGTCGCCATCACCTCGGCGTGCGAGAGCGGAGCCGGGCTGATCCCCGCCGCGAGGTTCGTGATGGTGCTGATGGCGAGGCAGCGCATGCCGCGGGCCCGCGCCGCAATCACCTCGACCACCGTGGACATCCCCACCGCATCGGCGCCCAG
>JAICVB010000047.1 GCA_025935545.1 Gemmatimonadales bacterium | reverse complement strand
GGAGCGGCTCGCCCAGTACGCCCGCGGCGCGCCGCCGCTCACCGACCCTTCGCGCGCCGTGAAGTTCGACCAGCTGCTCGCCGTCTGGGACGAGTCGAGCCGGCGCATGGATACCGGCCTGGCCGGCTTCCCCACCGACGCGCTGACGCAGCCGGCACCGGGAAGCCCAACCGGCAATCCCGACGAGACGGTCGGGTCGCTCCTGGCGACGATCATGTTTCACCAGGCCTATCACACCGGCCAGACGGCGGTGCTCCGGCGGCTCATCGGCAAGGCGGGGGCGATCAAGTAACAGTCTGCATCGCCCGATTGCGACGTCGGGATCACGGGGTGAGACTAGGCTGAGTCGATGCGTCATCCTGAGCCCTGGCTACGCCCAGGGTCAACTCCGCGAAGGAGCCATGAGTCAGCGCATGGCTCCTTCGCTCGGGATGACTCGAGGGCCGTGATGTCAGCCATGGAACACGTGCCAAAGGGAGCGGCGATGAGCGGAGTACGAGTCCTGGTCGGCACGCGGAAGGGCGGCTTCCTCCTCACCGCCGACGGCAAGCGCGACCGCTGGCAGGTGAGCGGCCCGCATTTTCCCGGCTGGGAGATCTACCACATGAAGGGCTCTCCCGCCGAGCCCAACCGGCTGTACGCGTCGCAGTCGAGCGGCTGGTTCGGCCAGGTGGTGCAGCGCTCGGACGACGGCGGCCGCACCTGGGAGGCCGTCGGCAACAAGTTCGAATACGAGGGTGACGCCGGCACCCACCAATGGTATGACGGCACCCAGCACCCCTGGGCATTCGCCCGAGTGTGGCATTTCGAGCCTTCGCTCACCGACCCGGACACGGTGTATGCCGGGGTGGAGGACGCGGCGCTGTTCCGCTCCACCGACGGCGGCGCCAACTGGCAGGAGCTGCCCGGACTCCGGAAGCAGCCCAGCGGCCCCCACTGGCAGCCGGGCGCGGGCGGCATGTGCCTGCACACCATCCTGCTCGATCCCGCCAACCCTCGGCGGATGTACGTGGCGATCTCCGCGGCCGGAGCGTTTCGCAGCGACGACGGCGGGACCACCTGGCGGCCGATCAACCGCGGCCTCCGGTCGCAAGGCATCCCCGATCCCGACGCCGAGGTGGGTCACTGCGTGCACCGGATCGCGATGCATCCGTCGCGGCCGGGCGTGCTGTTCATGCAGAAGCACTGGGACGTGATGCGGAGCGACGACGCGGGCGACTCGTGGCACGAGGTGAGCGGCAACCTCCCCACCGATTTCGGATTCCCGATCGACGTGCACGCGCACGAGCCGGAGACGATCTACGTGGTCCCGATCAAGAGCGACTCGGAGCACTACGTGATGGACGGGAAGCTCCGCGTGTACCGGAGCCGGAGCGGCGGGAACGAGTGGGAGGCGCTCACCAGGGGGCTGCCGCAGCAGGACTGCTACGTGAACGTGCTGCGGGACGCGATGGCGGTGGACTCGCTCGACTCGTGCGGCATCTATTTCGGCACCACCGGCGGCCAGGTCTACGCCTCGGCCGACTCGGGCGACTCGTGGGCTCCGATCGTGCGCGACCTGCCGGCCGTCCTGTCGGTCGAGGTGCAGACCCTCGCATGACGGCGCGGGTGCGCGTGGCGCTGCCGGAGCATCTCAGGAACCTGGCGAAGGTGGGGAGCGAAGTGGAGCTCGAGGTGGCGACGCCGGTGACCACCGCGGCGATCCTCGACGCGCTCGAGGAGCGGTATCCGGTGCTGGGCGGGACCGTTCGGGACTATGGGACGCACCGGCGGAGGGCGTTCGTCAGGTTCTTCGCGTGCGGGGAGGATGTGTCGCACGAGCCGGCGGACGCGCCGGTGGACGAGGCGGTGGCGAGCGGGCGGGAGCCGTTTCTGGTGGTGGGGGCGACGGCGGGGGGGTAGGGGGGGGAGCGGGGACGCGATCGCGGGGCGCCAGTCTGCGACGCGATTGCTTCGGCCCCTCCGGGGCCTCGCAATGACGCGTCGGGCCGGTGGCCTCGCCGACTCGCCGTCCCTCCGCCCTTCCGCCCCTCCGCCCTTCCGCCCTTCCGCCCTTCCGCCCTTCCGCCCCTCCACCCTTCCGCCCTTCCGCCCTACCGCCCTACCGCCCTACCGCCCTACCGCCCCTCCACCCTACCTCATCTTGTTCGCCGCATTCAGCGCCGCAACCTTGTAGCACTCCGCCAGCGTCGGGTAGTTGAAGACCGTCCCCAGGAAATAGTCGAGGCCGCCGCCCAGCCCCAGCACCGCCTGGCCGATGTGGACCAGCTCCGTGGCGCCGGTACCGATGATGTGGACACCGAGGAGGCGGCGGTCCTCCCGGTGGAAGAGCATCTTGAAGAGGCCGCTGTCGTCGCCCAGGATCTGGCCGCGGGCGATCTCGCGGTAGCGCGCGATCCCGGTCTCGTAGGGGATCCGGTCGCGGGTGAGCTGCTCCTCGGTGGCGCCCACCATCGAAATTTCGGGAATGGCGTAGATCCCGATGGGGAAGTGGTCCGCCACGCGGCCGGCGGCGACGCCCATCGCGGCGCAGGCGGCGAGCCGGCCCTGCTCGCTCGAGGTGGCGGCCAGGCTGGGATAGCCGATGACGTCGCCCGCGGCGAAGATGTGGGGCACCGCGGACCGGTAGTCCGCGTCCACCGCGAGGCGGCCGCGCTCGTCGGCCGAGAGCCCGGCCGCCGGGAGGTTCAGCTCCGCCGTCGCCCCGCTGCGGCCTACCGAGAACAGCACCGCGTCCGACACGATCCGCTTTCCCGAGTCGAGGGTCACCGTCACCCTCGGCGCGTCCCCCGTGCCATTCTCGACGTCCACCCGCTCCACCGACTCGTTCGGCCGGAACGTGACGTTCCGGACTCGCATCTGGTGGATCAGCTCGTCCACGATCTCGGCGTCGAGGAACTCCAGCGGGCGGGGCCGCTTCTCGATCAGCGTGACGTTGACGCCCAGCTCGGCGAACATCGAGGCGTACTCGGTGCCGATCACGCCGGCGCCGACCACCGTGAGCGCGCGCGGGAGCCGCCGGAGCGTCACGATGTCGTCGCTGGTGAACACCGCGGTGCCGTCATGCGCCACACCCGGCGGCGGCACCGGCTGCGTCCCCACCGCGATCAGGATGCTCCCCGCCGTGATCCGCCGCTTGCCCGACTCGTCCTCCACCACCAGCGTGTGCGGGTCCTCGAACGAGGCCGTTCCCGCGATCACCTCCACGTCGTTCCGGCGGAGCTGGTTCTCGATCACCCGGCACTCCAGCGCCACCACCTGGGCCACGCGGGCCAGGAGCTGCTCCGCCGTGGGCCGCCGCGCCGGGCGAACCTCGGGCGGTGCACCGAAGGGCCGGCTCGATGCGACGAACGAGATCACCGCCTCGCGGAAGGTCTTGCTCGGAATGGTGCCGGTGTCCACGCAGACGCCGCCCATCATCCGCCGGCGCTCCACCAGCGCCACCCGGCGCCCCAGCTTGGCGGCCTGCACGGCGCCCCGCTGGCCGGCGGGACCGCTGCCGATGGCGACGAAATCGTAGTCGTACGGGGAATCCACGCTCGGGGCTCCGGTTCGGGTCGAACCATCTTACTATTCCCGTCCGTCGAAGGCGACGGCGAACACCAACACCGAGGACCGAAGAGTGCACCGTACCCTCCCGCTGGCCCTGCTTCCCCTCCTGCTGATCGGCTGCAAGAAAGAGGCGCCGCGCGGCGCCCCGCCCCCGCCCGAGGTGGGCGTCGTGACCGTCACGCCGGCGGCGCTCCCGATCACCTACGACTTCAGCGGCGAGGTGCAGCCCTACCGGCGGGTCGAGGTCCGGGCGCGGGTGGAGGGAGTGATCAAGAGCCGCACCTTCACCGAGGGCCAGGTGGTGAAGGCGGGGCAGCTGCTCTACCGCATCGACCCGGTGCTGACCAACGCCGCCTTCCAGGGCGCCCGCGCGCGCGCCGACAACGCCCGTCGCACCCTCAACCGCCTGGAGCCCCTGCTGGCCGAGCACGCCGTGGCGCAGCAGGACGTGGACAACGCGCGTGCCGAGCTCGAGGCGGCGCAGGCGGCGCTGGCCGACGCACGGAAGGGCGTGGAGGATGCCAACGTGCGAGCCGAGATCACGGGCCGGGTGGGGCGCGCGCTCTTCCAGGTGGGCGACCGCGTGACCGGCACCGAGGACCTGCTCACCACGATCGACGTGGTGGACCCGGTGTACATCGTCTTCCGCCCGTCCACGCAGCAGGTGCTCTCGTGGCGGCAGGACCCGGCCGCGGAGGCGCTCATCCGGCCGGGCAGCCGGCTCCGGGTGCAGGTGACGCTGTCGGACAGCACGGTGCTTCCCGAAACCGCGCCGCTCGACTTCGTCTCGCCGTCGCTGGACCCGGGGACGGGGACGCAGGAGTTCCGCGCGAAGTTTGCCAACGCCGATCGCCTGCTCACGCCGGGGCAGTTCGTCCGCGTGCGCCTCATCGGCTTCACGCGCGACCGCGCCCTCGCCGTGCCGCAGCGGGCGGTGCAGCAGTCGCTGGGCCGCCAGTATATCTATGTCGTGGGGAAGGGGGACTCCGTCGCGGCACGTGACGTCCAGCCCGGCCAGTGGAGCGGTGCGCTCTGGATCATCGAGCGCGGGCTCGACGCGGGTGACCGCGTGATCGCGGACGGCACGCAGAAGGTGGGCCCGGGCAGCGTGGTGCGCCCGGTGCCGGCGGTGGACTCGGCGGCGGCGGGTGCGCCGACGGCCCCCCCGGCAGGTGGAGCGCGTCCGTGACCGAACCCCGCTACTTCTTCATCCGCCGGCCGGTCCTCGCCGGCGTCATCTCGATCGTCATCACCCTCCTCGGCGCCTTCTCGATCCGGCTCCTGCCGGTGTCGCGCTATCCGCAGATCACGCCGCCCGCCATCCAGGTGACCGCGATCTATCCCGGCGCCACCGCGCAGGACGTGGCCGACGCGGTGGCGGCGCCGATCGAGCAGCAGCTCTCGGGGCTCCAGGGGCTCCTGTATTTCACGTCGGCCAATTCGGGCGACGGTGTCATGACGCTGCAGATCTACTTCGACGTGTCCCGGAGCCAGGACCTCGCCGCCGTGGACGTGCAGAATGCAGTCCAGCTGGCGACGCCGCAGCTTCCCGACGCGGTGCGGCAGAACGGCATCACCATCGTCAAGGCGAACTCCGACATCCTGGCGGTGGCGGCGCTCACCTCCAACGACCCGCGCTACGACGCGCAGTACCTCACCAACTACATGAAGCTGTACGTCGAGGACGAGATCAAGCGCGTCCCCGGCGTCGGCAACGCCAACGTCTTCGCGACGCTCCAGTTCGCGATGCTGCTGCAGCTCGATCCCGACCGCATGGCCCAGCTCGGCATCACCGTGGGTGACGTGCAGGCCGCCGTGCGGGAGCAGAACGCCACCAACCCGGCGGGACGGCTGGGCCGCGAGCCCGCGCCGGCGGGCACCCAGCTCACGCTCCCGGTCACGACACTTGGGCGGCTGCAGACGCCGGAGCAGTTCGACGAGATCATCATCAAGGCCCGCTCCGACGGCTCGCTGGTGCGGCTCCGGGACATCGGCCATGCGAAGCTGGGCGGGCAGAGCTACGACCTGGCGGGCCGCCTCAACGGCCGGCCCACCGCGTTCATGCTGCTCTACCTCCGGCCCGCCGCCAACGCGCTCGCCGTGCGCACCGCGGTGGAGAAGCGGCTCGACGAGCTGTCGCGGAACTTCCCGCCGGGGGTGAGCTACAAGATCCCGTTCGACACGACGCCGTTCGTCACGGCGTCGATCACCGAGGTGCTGCACACGCTGATCGAGGCGATGCTCCTCGTCACGCTCGTCGTCTTCGTCTTCCTCCAGAGCTGGCGCGCCACGGTGATCCCGATGCTGGCGGTGCCGGTCAGCGTGATCGGCACCTTCCTCGGTCTCCTGGCGCTCGGGTTCACGATCAACGTCCTCACCCTCTTCGGGCTGGTGCTCGCGATCGGCATCGTGGTGGACGACGCGATCGTGGTGATCGAGAACGTCGAGCGCATCATGGCCACCGAGGGGCTGCCACCGAAGCTCGCGGCCGACAAGGCGATCCGGCAGGTGGCGGGCGCGCTGATCGCGATCGTGCTGGTGCTCTGCGCCGTCTTCCTGCCCGTGGCGTTCCTGGGCGGGGTCACGGGCGTCATGTTCAAGCAGTTCGCCATCACGATCGTGATCGCGGTGGTGCTGTCGGGCATCGTGGCGCTCACGCTGACGCCCGCCCTCTGCGCGCTCCTCCTCCGCGAGGCGGCCGAGGCGCACCAGACCGGCTTCTTCGGCGCCTTCAACCACGGCTTTGCCCGGGTGACCGGCCGCTATACGAGAGGCGTGGGCTCGATCGTGGCGCGGCCCCGCGCGTGGATCGCCGCCTTCGTCGTGATGCTGGTGCTCACGGTGTTCCTCTGGCGGCGGGCGCCGACCGCGTTCGTGCCCACCGAGGACAAGGGCTACTTCGCGATGGCGCTGCAGCTGCCCGACGCGGCGTCGCTCCAGCGCACCGAAGCCGTGGTGCGGCGGGTCGAGGCGATCCTCCGGGCGGAGCCGGCGATCCAGAACATCGTGGCGTTCGCGGGGCTCGACATCCTGAGCCGGTCCACCCAGCCCAACGGCGCCACGATCTTCGTGAACCTCCTGCCCTGGGAGGAGCGCGACAAGCAGAACTCGATCGAGGCGATCACCGGCCGGGTCAACGCCAAGCTGGCCGCGATCCACGAGGCGATCGGCTTCGCCTTCAACCTCCCCGAGATCCCCGGCCTCGGCGCCACCGCCGGCGTCGAGGCCAACCTGCAGGCGCGCGGCGGCCAGAGCATCGCCACCTTCGCGCAGCAGGTGCAGGCCTTCACCCAGGCCGCCAACCAGCTGCCCGCCGCCGCGGGGCTGCAGGCCAACTTCCGCGCGAACGTCCCGCAGGTGTTCGTGGACGTGGACCGCGAGGCGGCCAAGGCGCGCGGGGTCAACCTGAGCCAGCTCTACGGCACGCTCCAGTCGCTCCTCTCCACGCTCTACGTGAACGACTTCAACCTCTACGGCCGCACCTACCGCGTGCAGATCGAGGCGCAGTCGAAGTTCCGGCAGTCGCCGGAGGACATCGGGCGGCTCTACGTGCGCGGGAGCGACGATGCGATGGTACCCGTCTCGTCCCTCGTGCGGACCGGTTTCCGGAGCGGGCCCACGCTGATCACGCGGTTCAACGGCTTCACCTCCGCGCTCTTCACCGGCGGCCCCAAGCCGGGGCGGAGCACCGGCCAGATGCTCGATGAGCTGGACGACCTGATCGCGAGCCGCTTCGAGAGCCAGGGGGTGGGCATCGCGTACTCGGGCCAGTCGTACCAGGAGCGGGCATCGGGGGGGCAGGGCGGGATGGTCTTCGGGCTCGGGCTCGTGATCGTCTTCCTGGTGCTCGCCGCCCAGTACGAGAGCTGGAGCATCCCGTTTGCCGTGCTGCTCGGCGTTCCCTTCGGCGTGCTCGGCGCGCTGCTCGGCATCTGGGCGCGGGGGCAGCCGAACGACATCTACTTCCAGGTGGCGCTCATCACCGTGGTGGGCCTCGCCGCCAAGAACGCGATCCTCATCGTGGAATTCGCCAACGAGCTCCGGGCCCACGGCATGAGCATCCGCGAGGCGGCGATCGAGGCGGCTCGGGAGCGCTTCCGGCCGATCCTCATGACGTCGTTCGCGTTCATCCTCGGCGTGTCGCCGCTGGTGGTGGCGGGCGGGGCGGGCGCGGCGAGCCGCCACTCGATCGGGACCGGCGTCTTCTTCGGGATGCTGCTCGCGACGACGGTCGGCATCTTCTTCATCCCGCTCTTCTTCCGGGTGATCCGCGGAGCCGTGGAGCGGGGAAAGCCGGACAGCGCCGCCGTGGCGGTGGAGGAGCCGGCATGAGGCGGCGACTCCTGATCGTCAGCACGATCGCGCTCGCGGGCTGTGCGGTGGGGCCGAGCTACCGGCGGCCGGACCCGGTGCCGCCCGCGACGGCGGTGGGTGCCGGCGTCGTTCCCCCGGCGACGCGGGCCTTCTTCGACTCGCTCGCGGCGGCGCGAAGCCGCGACACCCTGCCGCCCGACTCGGCGGGCGCGCCGGCCGGTGCCCGCGTCGCCCCGATCACGACCATACCGCTCCGGGCCGATCCGGCGGCGGACCTTGCCTGGCTCGACGTGCTGCGCGACTCCACGCTCACCGGGCTGGTCCGGACCGCGCTGGCGGACAATCGCGACCTCCGGACCGCGGCGGCGCGGGTGCGCGAATATCGCGCGCTGGTCGGCGTGGCCCGCGGCCCACTCTTTCCCTCGCTCAGCGCCAACGGCAGCGCGAGCACCAGCAAGGTCGCGCTAGGCGGCGGGGAGCCGATCAAGTTCGACGCCCTCCGCGTCACGGGCGATCTCGCCTGGGAGATCGATTTCTGGGGCCGCATCCGCCGCGGCATCGAGGCGGCCGGCGCCGATCTGGGGGCGCAGGAGGCGGCGGAGCGCGCGACGGTGCTCTCGCTCGTGAGCAGCGTGGCCACCTCGTATCTCCAGCTGCTGGAGCTCGACCAGGAGCGGCTGGTGGCGGAGCGGACGCTGGCGTCGCGGCAGGCCACGCTGCAGCTGGCCCGCCGGCGCTACGCACAGGGGCTCATCTCCGAGCTGGACGTGCGGCAGTTCGAGGCGCAGCTGAGCGCACCGGCCGTGACGCTGGCTCAGGTGGAGCGGCTCCGGGCCGAGACGGCGCACCAGCTCGACGTCCTCCTCGGACGGACGCCGGTGGAGATCGCGCCGGACACCACGCGCGCCCTCACGGCCGCGGTGGCGGCGCTCGAGGTGCCCGACTCGCTGCCGGGCGCCCTGGTCAACCGCCGTCCCGACGTGCAGCAGGCCGAGCGCGCACTCGCGGCCGCGACGGCCCGGATCGGCGTGGCCCAGGCCGCGCGGCTCCCGACCATCACGGTGGTGGGCTCGTACGGCACGCAGGCCGGCTCGACCAACGGGCTCTTCAAGGCCAACGGCGAGGTGTATCAGCTGCAGGGGGGTATCTCGTTCCCGCTCTTCACTGGCGGGCGGCTCGTCAACCAGAGCCGGGCCGCAGTGGCCCGTGCCGACGAGGCGCGGGCGCAGTACGAGCAGACCGCCCTCAACGCCCTTCGCGAAGCGGGGGACGCGCTGGTGGGCGCCCGGACGGCGCGCGACGAGGTGACGGCGCAGGCCACGCAGGCACAGGCGCTCCGCCGGGCGACCCAGCTCGCCGAGCTCCGCTACCGCACGGGCATCGCCAGCTACGTCGAAGTGCTGCAGTCCCAGCGCGACCTGTTCGCCGCCGAGCTGGCGCTGAGCCAGGCACAGCTCCGGCAGCTCACGGCCGCGGTCGAGCTCTACCGCGCGCTCGGCGGGAGCTGGCGGCAGTAGTCGTGCGCTCGCTCCCCGACCTGCTGTGGCGGGCCGTTGACCGCCTGCGGGGGCGGGAAGACCAGCTGGCGCTGGTGCTGAGCCTCATGATCGGCGCCGTCGTCGGCCTCGTAGTCGTCGCATTCATCCTCCTCACCGGCCGCCTCGCCGCGCATATCTATCCCGCCGGCTCAGCCGGCTGGCGCCGGATCGCGGCGCCGGTCCTGGGCGCCCTGATCACCGGCTGGTTCCTGGCGCGTCACTTCCCGGGCGCGCGCGGCAGCGGGATACCGCAGACCAAGGCGGCGCTCCTCATCGAGGACGGCTTCATCTCGATGCGGACGGTCCTCGCCAAGTTCTTCCTCTGCTGCGGTTCGCTCGCGAGCGGCATCGCGCTGGGCCGCGAGGGGCCGTCGGTGCACGTCGGGGCGGGGATCTCCTCGGTGATCGGCCGGCGGCTTGGCCTGACCCGGGAGCAGGTGCGCTGGCTCCTTCCGGTCGGCACGTCCGCCGCGCTCGCGGCCGCCTTCAACACTCCCATCGCCGCCGTCCTCTTCTCGCTCGAGGAGATCATCGGCGACCTGCACGCGCCGGTCCTGGGCTCCGTCGTCATCAGCTCCGCCACCTCCTGGATGGTGCTCCACCTCGTGCTGGGCGACGAGCCGCTCTTCCACGTCGCCGCCTACCACCTGGTAAACCCCGCGGAGCTGGGCATCTACGCCGTGCTCGGCATCGTCGGCGGGCTCGGGTCGGCGGTGTTCGTGAAGCTGCTGCTCGGGCTCCGGCTCCGCTTCCGCGCTCTGCCGCCGCGGACGCTCTGGCTGCAGCCAGCCGTCGGCGGCCTCACCGTCGGCGTGATGGGCTACTTCATCCCGCAGGTGCTCGGCGTGGGCTACGACGAGATCGGGCGCATCCTCAACGGCGACATCATCCTCCGGACGGTGCTCCTGCTGGCCGCGCTCAAGATCGTCGCCACGGCCGTCTGCTATGCGTCGGGGAACGCGGGCGGCATCTTCGGGCCCTCGCTCTTCATCGGGGCGATGCTGGGCGGGACGGTGGGTGGCGTGGCGCAGCTGCTCTTTCCCGGGCACACGGCCGGTGCCGGCGCGTACGCGCTCGTGGGCATGGGCACCGCCTTCGCGGGGATCGTGCGGACGCCGCTCACGTCCGTCATCATGATCTTCGAGGTGACCCGCGACTACAGCATCATCGTGCCGCTCATGGTCTCCAACCTCATCGCCTTCTTCATCTCCGCGCGGCTGCAACCCGTCCCGGTGTACGAGGCGCTGGCCCAGCAGGACGGCCTGCACCTGCCGGGCGCCGAGTCGCGGAGCGCGAGCGAGCGCGTGCCCGTGCGGCGGGTGATGCGGGCCGCCCCGGCGCCGCTGGCGGACACGACGGAGCTCGCGGACGCGCTCGCCCGCATGCGCGAGGCCGGAGCCGACGCCTGGCCAGTGGCCGGTCGTGAGGGATTCCGCGGCATGGTCGGCCGCGACGCGGTGGAGGGGGCGCTGGCATCGGGGGAAGGCGGCCCGACGATCGCCGGGCTCGTGCGGGAGGCGGCCGACCCCGGCGAACCCGAGAGCGGGGCACATGTGCACCCCGATCACGCGATCGGCGTGGCGCTCGCCCGGATGGGCGCCGCCGGGCTCGCCGCGCTTCCGGTGGTGAGCCGCCGCAACGCGCGCGAGCTGCTCGGGATCGTCACCCTGCAGGACCTGCTCGCGGAGTTCGGCCTTGGCGCACCGCGCGATGCCCGGAGCGGCGATGTCTGACGCGACGGCGCCGCCCGCCGCGTCAACCCGGACGTTCCTCGTGACGTTCACCCTGGTGCTGGGCGCAGTCTTCGCGCTCTTCGTCTTCGACACCTTCCTGGCCGGCGTGCAGCGCCGCGCCGGCGCGTCTGAAGCGGCGGCGCGGTACCGCGAGGGGACGGCGCTCATGGCGGCGGGGCGGCCGGCGCAGGCAGTCGAGAAGTTCAAGGCGGCGCTCGCGATCGAGCGGCTCGACGCGGACTACGCCCGTGGCGTGGCCGACGCCGCCCGCGCCGCCGGCCGTCCGGCCGACGCGGTCCAGGTGCTCGGGCCCCTGCTCGAGCGCGAGCCGACCAACGGCGCGGCCAACCTTTCCATGGCGCGGGCCCTCCTCGCGGCGCGCGACACCGATCAGGCCGTGTCCTACTATCACCGCGCGATCTACGGGCTGTGGCCGGGCGACGCCACGGCGGCGCGCCGCGCCGTCCGCCTCGAGCTGGTGGACCTGCTCGCGGGGCGAGGCTCCCGGCAGGAGCTGCTCGCGGAGCTCCTCCCGCTCGAGGACGAGGAGAACCCCGACACGGCGCTGCAGCGGCGTCGCGCGCACCTCTTCATCGCCGCGGGGTCGCCGGAACGTGCCGCGCAGGTGTTCCGCCAGCTGCTCCGCCGCGACCGCACCGACGCCGACGCCCTGGCCGGGCTCGGCCAGGCCGAAGCGGCCCAGGGGAACTACGGCAGCGCGCAGACGCACCTCATGGCCGCCTCCCGGCTGCGCGCCGGCGACGCGGCGATTGCCGCGCAGCTCGCCCAGGTGGATCGTGTCCGGGACATGGACCCGACGCTGCGCGGGCTCGCGCCGGCCGAGCGCCGCCGGCGGAGCGCGATGCTGCTCGGAGCGGCGCTGGTGGCAGCGGATCGCTGCCCGGCGGCCCCGGCGGACTCGGCCCTTCCTCCGCTCATGGATTCCGCGCGGGCCGAGCTGGCGCGTCCGGCACGCGCGGTGGGGCTCGCCGCCGCGGCGGAGGGGATGATGGATCGGGCGGAGCAGATCTGGGCGATGCGGGAGGGTTGTCCCGAGGACGGGAACGCAGATCAGCGCGCGGCGGCGCTGGTCCTCGACAAACTCCGCGAGTAGCATCGCACGCCGCGTGAAATCTGCATCACAGCGCGGGCCACAGGACAGCCCGATACTGTGCCATGCCGAGATTTCCCCTGGCGGTCGCGGTGATGCTCTCGCTCACCGGCGTCACCGCCGTCAACGCTCAGGGGCCGTCCCTGAGCCGTGCGCTCCGCGACATCCCGCCCGCCCGCCACGACGTGACGACCGGCGAGGGCCTCACGGCCACCGTCGGCATCGCCACCCTGTTCCTGATCGACCGGCCGGTCCGGGACTTCCTGCAGGCCCACCGCTCGAACACGCTGAACGGCGTCGCCGGGGTCTTCCGCACGATGGGCACCGCGCCGGTCTACGGCGGCGCCGCGCTCGGCATCATCGGGGCGGGCCTCATCGCCGATGACGAGGAGGTCAAGCGCGCCGGCGGCCGCCTCCTCCTGTCCGAAGTCATCACCATCGTGACCGACAAGGCGCTGAAGAAGCTCATTGGCCGCGCGCGGCCCGATGCGAAGGAGAGCCCCTGGGACATCGATCCGCTGGCCAACCGGCAGGTTTCGTTCCCGTCGGGGCATGCGGCGCTGGCCTTCACCCTCGCGACCTCGCTGGCCGACGACCTCCACAACACCTGGTCCAGCATCGCGCTCTACACCTTCGCGACTGGCACGGCCTGGTCGCGCCTCAACGACAACCGGCACTGGCCGAGCGACGTGATCGGGGGCGCGGTGCTGGGGTTCACGGTGTCGCGGATGATGAGCAACCGGTGGGAGATTCTGGGGATCCGCCCGCCGGCGTTCCTCACGGAGCCGGCAAGCGCATCGCCCTGACGCCAGGCCGAGCTGACGCTCAGGCCGAGCCGCCGCTCACCCCGAATGATCGTGGATCATGCGCCAGCCCTGACTGGTGCGCGCCCACACCGTGGTGAACCAGCCGGCCCGGTCGGGCCGGCCCGCGCCGCTCAGGATGAACTCGCCGGTCACGAGCGCGTTGTCGGCGCCGAGCATCCGCACCTCGACGTGGTCGTAGCGGAGCTGCTGCGCCGGCCGGCCGTTCCGCCAGAAACCCTGTCGCATGACCTGCTCGGTCCCCTCCTTCCCGCGCACGATCCCGTTCGCGCCCATCGACGTCGTCGAGTCGGCGTAGGCGGACATGTAGACGGCGAGCTCGCCGCGGTTCCACCCGGCGGCGGTCGTGTCGAGCACCGCGCGGATGGCGGAGGCATCCGAGGCGGGGGAGGCGGGCGCCGGGCCCTGATGGCTGCAGGCCGTCGCGCCGACGAGTGCCGCCACTGCAAGGCTGTGTCGCATTCTCATGAGCCCGCCGGGACGAAGTGGAAGTCGTATTCCAGGTGGATGGTGTCGGCCACGCTCAGCACGATCGGCACCCGCGGCTGGGTGAGGCCGAAGTCGGCGAAGGTGAAGGCAGTCGCGGCGGTGCCGCTGATGTCGGTGCCGTTGAAGGTGGCGTTCACGGTCCAGGTCGTGGGATGGGTGACCCCGTGCACGGTGAGGTCACCGGTCAGCTGGAAGGTCCGGCTGCCGGTGGTGGGGAGCGGCCACGCGAGGCCTGAGACGGCGGTGGGCGCCAGGATCACGCTGGGATACTGGCTCGTTTCCAGCACCCGGCCCTTGATGTAGCCGTCCCGGCGGGAACGGTCGCTGGTGAGTCCCTGCACGTCCACGGTGATCCGGGACGCGGCGGCCACGATCGCGCCCTTCGCGTCGAAGGTGATGCCGCCCGTGACGGCGGCGGTCCTGCCGACGGCGTCGTTCGGGAGGTCGAAGCCGGCGAGCTGCTCGCGGACGCGGTAGCGGACTTCGTTGCCCGTCGGCGCGACGACATAGTGCGCGCCGGCGCCGGTGAGGAGCAGGGCGGGAGTGACGGCCAGGGTGGCAAGGCGGCGGAACATCCGGTTCTCCTCGGTCGGGTGAGTGCGGCGGAGTGCCTCCTCTCTACGCCGGCGCCCCCTTTCCTGTTGCAACCCGGCCGAGCGTGAACGAGAAGGTGGCGCCCTCTCCCGGCGTCGAGTCGGCCCAGATCCTGCCGCCGTGCCGCTGGATGATGCGGTGCACCGTCGCGAGGCCGATGCCCGTCCCCTCGAACTCGCGCGTGGAGTGGAGTCGCTGGAACGGCTTGAAGAGGCGGTCGGCGTAGCCAGTGTCGAAGCCGACGCCGTTGTCGCGCACGAAGTAGGTGGGGTCGCTGTGCGGATTCAGGGTGCCGAACTCGATCCTGGGCGCCGGCCGTGTCCGGGTGAACTTCCAGGCGTTCTCCAGCAGGTTCTGCATGACCACGCGCAGGAGCTGGGGGTCGCCGGTGCCGCGCACCTCCGGCCGGATGACGAGGTCCACGGCGCGGTCGGGCTCGGCCTCGCGGAGCTGGCCCGCGACGGTGTCGGCCACCGCGCTCAGGTCCAC
This sequence comes from Gemmatimonadales bacterium, assembly GCA_025935545.1. Taxonomy (GTDB): domain Bacteria; phylum Gemmatimonadota; class Gemmatimonadetes; order Gemmatimonadales; family GWC2-71-9; genus JAICUF01. Next base: position 2,240 of record JAICVB010000047.1, on the reverse strand, counting down.
GGCCCGGACGCGCAGGTCGGCCCGCGCCACGCGCGCGAGCGCCAGCATCCCGTCGATCAGCTCCGACATGTCACCCGCCGCCTGGCGGATGTTCCGGAGGTAGCGCGCCGAATCGCCGTCGAGGCGGTCGGCCTCGAGCTCCAGGAGCGCCCGGCTGAAGCCGTCGATCCGCCGGAGCGGCGCCCGGAGGTCGTGCGAGACGGCGTAGCTGAAGGTCTCCATCTCGCGCGTCTTCTGCTCCAGGTCCTCCACCAGCACGGCGCGCGCCTCGGCCAGCTCGCGCGCGGCCTGCTCACTCTCCCGGAGCTGGTCGGCCTGCCGCCGCAGGAGCTGGGACTTCTTCGCGAGCTCGACGAAGACCGCCACCTTCGACCGCACCAGCTCCGGCACCACCGGCTTCGTCAGATAGTCCACCGCGCCGACGGCGTAGCCGCGGAGGGCCAGGGTCTCGTCGCGGTCGGCGGCGGTGAGGAAGATGATCGGCGTATCGCGGGTCCGCTCGCGGGAGCGGATGAGCTCCGCCGTCTCGAAGCCGTCCATGTCGGGCATGCGGACGTCGAGCAGGACCACCGCGGCATCGAGGGTGAGCAGGGCCCGGAGCGCGTCCCGGCCCGAGCGGGCCGGGACGAGGTTCTGGCCCAGCGGCTCGAGCATCGCCTCCAGGGCGACCAGGTTCTCGGGCTGGTCGTCCACCATCAGCACGTTGACCCGCTCGCTCATCGATAGAGCCAGACCCGGAGCAGCGACAGGAGCTGGTCCATGTCCACCGGCTTGGCGATGGAGTCGGAGGCGCCTGCCTCGATGCACTTCTCCCGGTCGCCCTTCATCGCCTTGGCGGTCACCGCGATGATCGGCAGCTGGCGGAACTTGGGATTCGCCCGGATCGCGCGCATGGTCTGGTAGCCGTCCATCTCCGGCATCATGACGTCCATCAGCACCGCGTCGATCTCCGGATTCTCCTGCAGCCGCGCAATGCCGTCGCGCCCACTCTCGGCGTAGAGCACCTGCATCTCGCTCCGCTCCAGGAACGTCGTCAAGGCAAAGATGTTCCTGACGTCGTCGTCCACGATCAGCACCTTGCGGCCGGTGAGCACCGGGTCGGTGCGGTGGAGCTGCTCCAGCATCCGCTGCTTGCCTTCGGGGAGATGCGCCGTGACCCGGTGGAGGAAGAGCGCGGTCTCGTCCAGCAACCGCTCGGGTGAGCCCGCGTCCTTGATCACCACCGACTCCGCCAGCCGCCGGAGCTCCGCGTCTTCCCGGTTGGTGAGCTGCTTCCCCGTGTAGACCACGGTCGGAAGCTTTCGAAGCCCGATCTCGCCCTTCACCCGGGTGATGAGCTGGAACCCGGTCATGTCGGGGAGGCCCAGGTCGAGCACCATGCAGTCGAACCGCTGCCGCTGCAGCTCGGCCAGCGCCTCTTCGCCGGTGCCCACGGTCGTGGTCTCCACGTCGCCCGCCCCGATCAGCTCGACGATGCTCTGCCGCGCCACCTCGTCGTCCTCCACCACGAGGAGCCGCTTGATCGGCCGGTCCACGAACTCGTGCAGCGTGGTGAGGGCGTCGGAGAGCGAGTCCTTGGTGGCCGGCTTGGTCATGAAATCGATCGCGCCGAGCCGGAGCCCTCGCTGCCAGTTCTCCTCCACCGAGATGATGTGTACCGGGATGTGCCGCGTCGCCGGATCGTGCTTGAGCCGGTCGAGGATGGTCCACCCGTCCGCGTCGGGCAGCCGGAGATCGAGGGTCACCGCGGTGGGTCGGTACTCCTTGGCCATCGCCAGCGCGCGGTCGGCCCGGTTGGCGACCAGGCCGCGGAAGCCCCGGTCGCGCGCCAGGTCGAGCAGGATCTGGGCGAAGTTGGGGTCGTCCTCCGCGATGAGGAGGATGCGGTCGCCCTCCTCGATCACGCTCCGGTCGTCCGCCACCTCGCGCTCGACCACCGGCGCGAGCACCACGCGGGAGGCGGCGGTGAGCACCGGGAGCGTCTCGGCCGCGATCGCCCCGGTCTCCTCGGTCACCGGCGCGGCCTGCACCGGCGCCGGGTAGATCACCGGCAGGAAGAGGGTGAAGGTGCTCCCCTCGCCCGGCGCGCTCTGGATCCTGATCTCGCCGCCCAGGAGCCGGGTGATCTGGCGGCTGATCGAGAGGCCGAGGCCGGTGCCGCCGTATTTCCGGCTGGTGCCGGTGTCGCCTTGCTGGAAGGCCTCGAAGATGACGCCGTGCTTCTCCTTGGGGATGCCGAT
>JAICVB010000139.1 GCA_025935545.1 Gemmatimonadales bacterium | reverse complement strand
TCGCCGACGCGGGCTTCCGCTACTTCTTCGTGGATGCGCACCTGGCCGCCGCGGGCTCGCCGCTGGGCATCTACGGCAGCCTGGCCACGGGGCCCGACGCGGAGGCGGAGGCGTCGGTGCCTCCCGGCGCGCGTCGCTCGCCGTACCGCGCCTACGGCGTGCTCTCGGCCGGCCGCGCGCGGATCGCCGCGTACGTGCGCGATCCCCGCGCCTCGTCACAGGTCTGGAGCCGGCACGAGGGCTACCCCGGCGATCCCTGGTACCTCGAGTTCCACAAGATGCGCTGGCCCGGCGGGCTCAAGCTCTGGCGCGTGACCGGCGGCGACGTGGACCTCGGCGCGAAGGATCGCTACGAGCCGGCGGCGGCCGCCGAGCGGGTGCGCAGCCACGCGCACCACTTCGCGGGGCTGCTCGACGCCATCACCGAGGGCCAGCCGCGAAACCGGGACGGCGTGATCGTCGCGCCGTTCGACACCGAGCTGTTCGGTCACTGGTGGTTCGAGGGTCCGGAATTCCTCGGCGCGGCCTACCGCGCGCTGGCGGCCGATCGCCGCGTGCGGCCCGCTACCGGCTCCGCCCATCTCGACGCGCATCCGCCGCGCACCGGCGTGCGGATGCCGGCGGGATCGTGGGGCGCCAATGGCGACTTCAGCATGTGGCTCAGCGAGCGTACCGCGTGGACCTGGCTCCGCCTCTGGCCGCTCGAGGAAGCCTTCTGGGACGCGGTCCCCGCCGCCCTCGCCGATCCGGCGGCGCACCAGGTGCTGGCGCAGGCGGCGCGATCCCTCCTCCTCGCCCAGTCCTCCGACTGGCAGTTCATCATCTCGACCGGCGCCGTCGTGGACTACGCCGAGCGCCGCTTCAGCGGCCATTGCGATGACCTCGCGAGCCTGATGCCTGCGCTGACCGACCGCACGCCGGCCCGGCTCGCGGAAGCCGACGCGCTGGCGACGCGCCTGGCCCGGCGGGACGATCTGTTCCCGGAGATACTCCCCTCGCTCGAGGCCGCTGTCAGCGGACTGCGCCCCGTCGCTCACGCCTGATCCATGGACCCGATCCGCTTCGTCTTCGGCCTGCACCTCCACCAGCCCGTCGGGAACTTCGATCACGTCTTCGAGCAGCACGTGCGCGACGTGTACCGCCCGCTCGTCGAGCGGCTGGAGGCGCGGGGTTTCCTTCCGGCCGTCCTGCACCTCTCCGGCCCGCTGCTCGAGTGGCTGGAGTCGCACGACACCGCCTATCTCGACCAGATCGGCCGGCTGGCCGCCGACGGGCGGCTGGAGCTGCTGCTCGCCGGCTTCTATGAACCGGTGCTCGCCTCCCTGCCCCGCCGTGACCGCGTCGAGCAGATCGGCTGGATGCGGGAGGCCCTCGAGCGGCGATTCGGCGTCGAGGCGACCGGCCTCTGGCTCACCGAGCGCGTCTGGGAGCCGGAGCTGGCGGCGGACCTGGCGGAGGCCGGCGTTCGCTACGCCCTGGTGGATGACCGCCACTTCCTCGTCACGGGGTTCCGTCCGGATCAGCTGCACGCCCCCTTCTTCACCGAGAGCGACGGGCGGCCGCTCGCGCTCTTTCCCATCGACGAGCGCCTTCGCTACCTGATTCCCTTCCGCCCGCCGGAGGAGACCGCGGAGTACCTCCGCGAGCTGCGCGCCGCCGGGCACCGGCTCGCGGTGCTGGCGGACGACGGCGAAAAGTTCGGGGGCTGGCCGGGCACGCACGAGTGGGTGTACGAGCGCGGATGGCTCGACCAGTTCATGGACACGATCGGCGGCCTCGCGGCGAACGGTGAAGTCGTCCTCAGCACCCTGACCGCCGCGCTCGACGATGTGCCGAGCGGCGGGCTCGCCTACCTGCCGACCGCGTCGTACCGGGAGATGGAGGCGTGGTCGCTGCCGCCCGACGCGGCCATCCGGCTCAGCCGCCTGGAGCGGGACCTGGGCGAGGCGCGGATGGCCGGTCCGGACGGCGCGCTGGTGCGCGGGGCGCATTGGCGCAACTTCCTCGCGAAGTATCCCGAGTCGAACCGGATGCACAAGAAGATGCAGGCGCTCTCGGCTATGGCGCGCCGCCGCGGCGACGCCCCCGGGGTGCGACGGGCCATCGGGCGCGCGCAGTGCAACGACGCGTACTGGCACGGCGTGTTCGGCGGTCTTTACCTGCCCCATCTGCGGGAAGCGATCTGGGCGAACCTGGCAGGCGCGGAGGCGGCGCTCCGCGAGGGTGAGACGATCGGGTGCGAAGTGGTGGACTTCGACGGCGACGGGCGGGCGGAGGTCTGGGTGCACTCGGACCAGTTCTCCGCCGTCGTCAGTGCCGTCCGGGGCGCCGCGATCGAGGAGTACACCGTCTTCCGGAACGGCGCCAACCATGCCGACGTCCTCACCCGGCGTCGGGAGGCCTACCACGACGCCGCGCTCGAAGCCCGGGCCCCCGCGCCGGCCGACGACGACGGGGCGCCGAGCATCCACGACATGGAGGAGGGGCTGCGACTCACCGAGCGCCCGCCGCTCGACGCCGACGACCGCGCGATCCTGCAGGAGCGGATCCTGCCGGGATCACTCGCGGAGGACGCCTACCGCCACGGCGAGTATCCGGTCGCGTTCAGCTGGGCACGCACCGCCTTCTCGTACCAGGTCGTGCGCGAGCCGGAGGCCATCGTGCTGCACTGCCGCTCCACGGCGGCGGCGCGCCACGTGCTCTCCAAGCAGATCCGCTTCGAGCGGTCGGGGGCGGTGATGGTGGAGTACGAGTGGGGACCCGACGCGGGCGCGCCGGGCGATGTGTTCACGGTGGAGCTGTCCCTCTTCCGTCCGGTCTCGATCGATACGGCGCCGGCGGCCGGGACGTGGAGCTATCCGGTCGAGACCGTCGCGAAGTCGGAGCGCGGCCTCGACCGGACCCGCCAGGGTGAGTCGGTGACGCTCCGGTGGCCCGTGGAGCTGGGGCGGGCCACCGTGCGCCTCACGCCCTGACTCAGGGCGTGGCCGGGGTCTCCTTCGGCTGGAGCCGCATGACCCACAGCCCGCTGTTGATGTCGGGCACGTAGATGTGACCGTCCTTCACCACCGCGCCCCACGCGAACGGGGTGTGCGGCTGGATGCCGGCGGAGTCGGCCGTCAGGATCCAGGTCATCTCGCGACCCTGACGCAGCAGGTCGCCCTTGAGCTCGCCGGAGACGTCCAGCGCGCGGGCCCCGCCCTGATAATTCCCCAGGTAGAGAGTGTCACCCGCGACCCAGACGTTGTGCACGCCGCCGTCGGTCGGCTCGTACCACGCGACCTCCCTGGGGTGCTCGATGTCGGCGACGTCGATCACGTGCAGCCGGCCGAAGGTGAGACTGTTGCCGTGGGTGAGCCCCTTCGAGGGAGCGCTCGCGTAGACCTCGTCGCCCACGAACACGTAGTTCCGGTGCCGCCACGCGGTATGGGTGCCGCGGGCCGACAGACCCCAGAGCTGGTCCACCCGCGAGTACAGCTCGCTCAGGTTGTACTTGTACTGGGACACGAGCATCGGCTTCTCGGGCGAGCCCCCCTTCATCCCGTTGCCCACGTCGAGGATCACCAGCCCGTCGTTCCAGTAGGCCAGGTAGGCCAGCCCGTCCTTCACGTCGATGTCGTGGAGGTAGCGGCCGGCCTCGGTCTGCTCGGTCTGCCAGCGGCCGACCTCCTTCGGGTGCGCCGGATCGCGGATGTCGATCACCCGCATCGAGCCGGTGGCGTCGTCGGTGAGATAGACGTGGCCCTGGTACACGAAGCTCGAGTGGACGCCGCCCGACACCGTTTCGGTGTACGCGCCCACCGGCTTCGGGTGGCACGGATCCGACGCGTCGAACACCACGATCCCGTTCTTCCGGTCTGACGCGCCCTCGCGCGAGAAGACGCCGTAGCGGCCGTCCTCCGTCGTCATCACGTCGTTGACGATGCGGGAGTTGGTCACCATCGAGTCCACGATCCGTGGTGCGGTCGGCGCCGTGATGTCGATGGCGTACACCCGGTCGGAGATGGTCGAGAGGTAGGCGCACTTCCCGCCCGGGTGCACCCACACCTCCGCCGTGGGAACCGTGAGCGGCACCCGGCCCTCGACCTCGATCCCCCGGCCCACGCGGCGCGGCGCCACGTCGACCACCGCGTCGCTCGTCTGGCTGCCGACCGCAGCCGAGACGGTGTAGCGGCCCGGCGTTTCGGCGACGAACGCGCCATCCTCATCCACCTGCGCCACGCCGGCCGGGCTCAGCGCCCCGAGCGACCACCGGACCGCGAGCCCGCGAACCGCGCGTCCCGAGGCATCGGTCGGCCGCGCGGCGAACCGGACCACGTCGCCGGTCCGGACGTTCCGGCCCGCCGGCTCGACGGCCAGGCGCGTGACCGGGTTGGCCACGACCTCGATCGCCAGCGGCGTCGTGGCCGTCCCGGCCCGGGCCGTGATCACCGCGCGGCCCGGCGCGAGCGCACTGAGCCGTCCGTCGGCCGTGACGCTGGCCACCCGCGGGGCGCTGGAGCTGAACCGCACCGGATCGTCACGCCGGTCGTTCTGTGCGCTGTACGCGACTCCCGAGAGCGTGAGCCGCGTGCCCGTCGCCAGCCGGGTCACCGCCGGCCGCACGTCGATCCGGGACGCGGGTGCCGGGAGCACCGTGATGTGCGCGCTGCCGAAGGCATTCCCCGGCGAGCCCGCCACCGACGCCACCGCGCGCACGTCGACGGTGCCGCGGTAGCCGCCCAGCACCAGCCCGGTCGAGTCCACGCTGCCCTCACCCCCGCCGGCAAACCAGGCGATGCGCGCCCCCGGCACCGGCTGGCCGTTGGCATCGAGCGCCCGCGCCGTGAGGCGGACGGTGCCCGCGATCGGAATCTCCGCTCGCGCCGGAGTCACCTCCACGCGGGCGATGGGCGAGGCCTGAGCCGGCGTGGCCTGCTGGGCCAGCGCCAGGAGCAGCGGAAGGAACATGACGCCTCCAATGGAATGATGCAGTGCGGACGGATCGGCTGGACAAGATACGCCCGAATCCGGCGTCGTGCGACGGGGGAACAGCCACGTTACCTTTGCGGTTATGGCTGCCATGCCGAATTCCACGGTGACGCTCGGGCTGGTGCAGATGCGGACGGGCACCGACGCCGAGGCCAACATGCAGAAGGCGATCACGGGCGTGCGCGAGGCGGCGGCGCGCGGCGCCCAGATCGTCTGCCTGCAGGAGCTCTTCCGGAGCCAGTATTTCTGCCAGACCGAGGACCACGCGCACTTCGGCCTCGCCGAAGCCATCCCGGGCCCGAGCACCGGGCGGCTCGGCGCGGTGGCCGCGGAGCTGGGCGTGGTGATCGTGGCGTCGCTCTTCGAGAAGCGGGCGGAGGGGTTGTACCACAACACCGCCGCCGTGATCGACGCCGACGGCCGCTACCTCGGCAAGTACCGGAAGATGCACATCCCGGACGATCCGCAGTATTACGAGAAGTT
>JAICVB010000161.1 GCA_025935545.1 Gemmatimonadales bacterium | reverse complement strand
CGCCGGAGGACGGCTATCCGACCAACCTACCGCCCCACGCCGCGCCGCGCACGCCGCGGCATTATTCTGACGGCATGACGCCGGCCGAGCTCGAGCACTACCTCCATGCGCACATCCCGATCTCCGGCCCCCTCGGTGTCCGGGTCGCTGCGGCATCGGCCGCCGCCGTCCAGCTCGCCGCACCACTCGCGCCCAACCTCAACCACCGGGAGACGGCGTTCGGGGGCAGTCTCTCCGCCGTTGCCATCCTCGCGGGCTGGAGCCTCCTCCGCCTCCGCCTGGGCGACGGCTTCCGCGGCCGGCTCGTGATCCAGACGCACACCATGGAGTACGTCGCGCCGGCCGAGGCGGACTTCGTGGCGGAGTGCCTGCCGCCGGACGCCGCGGCATGGGAGGAGTTCACGGCGGCCCTCGAGCGCCGCGGCCGCGCGCGCGTCGAGCTCACGGCACGGGTCACCGTGGGCGGCACCCTCGTCGCGCGGTCGGTCGGCCGCTACGTAGCGATCGCGGGCGAGCCCGAGGGCTGATCGACGCTCGCTGGAGCACCCCCGGGGCGCGCCGGCCTTGCGCGTTATGATCAGTGTGATCATACTGAGCGCACATGCCCAGGGCCACCGACATCGCCACCCTCCTCCCGCTCAGGCCCGTCGAGCTCGAGCTGCTCCTCGCCCTCGTGGACGAGGAACGACACGGCTACGGCCTGGTGCAGCGCATCGCCGAGCAGACCGATGGCCTCATCCGCCTCGAGCCGGGCAACCTCTACCGTGTGATCCGCCGGCTCCTGAGCGCCGGGCTGGTCCAGGAATCGGCGCGCCGGGAGACGGAGCCCGGTGCCGAGCGGCGGCGCTACTACCGGCTCACCCCGCTGGGTGCGCGCGTGATCGAGGCGGAGCTCCTCCGGATGCGCGCGGTCCTCGCCGGTGATGCCGCCCGCACCCTGGCCCGCCGCCTTCGCCCCACATGAGCGACGACCGCCGGATCGCGCGGGCGGAGCGGCTCTACGCCGCGCTGCTCTTCCTCTACCCCGAGGAGTTTCGCCGCCGGTTCGGCCCGGACATGCGGCAGCTCTTCACCGACCGCCTCCGCTCGGAGCGGGCTCGCACCGGCATCGCCGGCGCCGCCGCGCTGTGGGCCGGCATCCTCTTCGATCTCGTCCCCAGCGCCGTGGCCGAGCGCGCGGCGTCCGCCCGTGACTGGCTCACGCGTCCTTCCGCGCCCCATCCGCGGCGCGCCGAGCGCTCCTCCGGAGACCCCATGCTCGACACCCTGCTCTACGACCTCCGCTACGCGATCCGCTCGCTCGGGCGGACGCCGACGTTCACCGCCGTCGCGATCATCGTCGTGGCCCTGGGCACCGGTGCGGTCACCACGATCTTCAGCGGGGCCAGCGCGCTCGTGCTCCGGCCCATCCCCGGCGTGCGGGACCCGGGCCGGGTGGTGGACATCCTCCGCGTCGAGGCGCGGGGCCGCGGCTCGATGTCGCCGTCCTACCCCTTCTTCGAGCACCTCCGCGACGAAACGCGGACGATGAGCGGCATCGCGGCGTGGACCATGATGCCGCTCACCCTGAGCACCGGCGGCCAGGGCACGGCGGTCAGCGCCAACGTGACCTCCGCCAACTACTTCGACGTGCTCGGCGTGCGCCCCGAGCTCGGCCGCTTCTTCCTCGCGGCGGAGGACAGCACGCCCGGCGGCCATCCGGTGATCGTCCTGAGCGACGCCTTCTGGCGGCGCCGATTCGCGGGAGACCCGCAAGTCATCGGGCGGTCGGTGCTCGTGAACGGCGCGCCCTGGACGGTGATCGGCGTGGCCCCCCGCGGCTTCACCGGCGTGTACCCGATCGTCCGCACCGACGCCTGGGTGCCCATGATGATGGCACCCACGCTGGGTCGCGACCCGGAGGCGCTCCGGAGCGCCGGATCGGGCTGGCTCACCCTCTTCGGGCGCCTCGCCGACGGCGTCGCACCCGAGCGCGCTGCGGCGGACCTGAGCCGCATCGTGTCGCTCCACCTGGGCGAGGAGCCGCCCGACTTCAAGGACCTGAACACCGTCCGCCTCTCGCGCATGACCGGATTTCCGGCCGACGGCGCGCCCATGATCTTCACCTTCATAGCCCTCCTGCTCGCGGTCTCGGCGCTGGTCCTCGTGATCGCGAGCGTGAACGTCGGGATCATGCTCCTCGCCCGCGCCGCCGCGCGGCGGCGCGAGATGGCCATCCGCATCGCGCTCGGCGCGGGCCGTGCGCGGCTGGTCCGCCAGCTCCTCACGGAGAGCGTCGCGCTCTTCGTGGCGGGCGCCACCGGCGGGCTCCTGATCGCCTTCTGGTCCACCGGGCTCTTCGAGCGGATCCAGGTCCCGGCGGAAGTCCCGCTCAGCGCCGACCTGAGCCCCGACTACCGCGTGCTGCTGTTCACCCTCGTCGTCGCCGTGATCACGGGCATGCTGTTCGGCCTCGCGCCGGCGCTCCAGTCCACCCGGCACGACCCCGACACCGATCTCCGGAGTGACACCGCGGGGACCGGCCTTCGCCGCTCGCGCCTCCGGAACGCGCTCGTCGTGGCCCAGATGGCGGTGTCGCTCCTCCTCCTCATGTCCGCCGGACTCTTCCTCCGCGCGCTGACCCGCGGCGCGCACGTGGAGACCGGCTTCGAGACGGCGCACATCGCGGTCGCGCCCATCGACGTGAGCACGTCGGGATACACCGGGGCCCGGGCGCGGGTCTTTCTCGACGCGCTCCGGGACCGGCTCCGCGCCGCGCCCGGCGTGACCCAGGTCTCGGTGGCGCGCTGGATCCCGCTGGGCGGCTCCTCGGCCGGCACCCGCATCCGGGTGCCGAACCACGCCCCGCTCCCGGGCGACCGGCCCGACGGCCTGGTGGACGTGAACTTCGGCGAGGTCGGCCCCGATTACTTCCAGCTCCTCGGGATCCCCCTCGTGGGCGGACGCGGCTTCCTGGCCACCGACGACTCGGCGGCGCCGCAGGTCGCGGTGGTGAACGAGGCGTTCGGCCGGACCTTCTGGCCCGGCGGGGAGGTAGTGGGACGCGTCGTCTACAACGATGACACGCCGGTCACGATCGTCGGCGTCGCGCGCGACGCGAAGTACTCGTCGCTCAACGAGCCGCTCCGGCCGTTCGTGTACCTGCCGGTGGCCCAGCGCGGGCGATCCGCCACCAACGTGCTGGTGAAGACGGCGGGCGATCCGGCGGCGCTCGGCCCGGTGATCCGGGAGGCCGTGCGCGCGATCGACCCGATCCTGCCGCCTCCCGAAGTCACCACCATGGATGTCGCCACCAGCGTATCCCTCCTGCCGCAGCGCGTCGCGGCCGGGGTGACGGGCGCGCTCGGCCTGCTCGGGCTCGTGCTCGCCGTCGTGGGACTCTACGGCGTCGTGGCCTACACCGTCGCGCAGCGGACGCGCGAGATCGGCATCAGGATGGCGCTGGGGGCCAACGGCGGGACGGTGCTGCGGCTGGTGCTGGGCGACGGGATGCGGCTCGTCGTGACCGGCGTCGTGATCGGCATGCTGCTCGCCGCGGGGGCGACGCGGCTGCTCTCGGCCTTTCTCTTCGGCGTCAGTCCGCTCGACCCGCTCGTCTTCGCGCTGATTCCGGTCGGGCTCGGGGCGGCTGCTCTGCTCGCGACCTGGCTCCCGGCCCGCCGCGCCGCCGCGACCGACCCGCAGGAGGCGCTCAGGGTCTCGTAGCCGGAGCGGCGCCGCTCAGTCGGGTCGGGAGTGGTAGAAGCCCGGCCCCATGTCCATCGCGACGGGCGCCACGAGGTCCGGTCCCGCCGGCGATGCGCCGTCGCCCACGGTCATCGCGGCCATCTGCGCCACGCGCCGGTCCCACCGCCGCATCATCGT
>JAICVB010000121.1 GCA_025935545.1 Gemmatimonadales bacterium | reverse complement strand
GCACCAACGTGGTGGACCCGCTCGTCACGGGGATAACCCGGATCGCGCTCGACCACATGAAGTACCTGGGGAACTCGCTGGAGGAGATCGCCGCGGAGAAGGCCGGCATCGCGAAGCCGGGCGCGCCGCTCGTCGTGGGCGAAGCCGATCCCGCCCTCCTGCGCGTGATTCGCGAGGCGGCGGACCGCGCGGTCGGCGCTCGCCGGGCCGGTGCCAGTGCCGACATCCGGCCGCTCGATCCGGCCGCACGCTGGCAGGGCCCGCTCGGCCTCGCGGGACCGCACCAGCGGCGCAACGCCGCGGTCGCGGCCGCGATGCTCGATGCGTTGCCGGGCCCGTACCGGCCTCCCGCGGCGGCAGTGGCCCGCGCCTTCGAGGCCGCGACCGTTCCCGGCCGGCTCGACCGGCGCGGCCGGTGGCTCTTCGACGTGGCGCACAACCCGGACGGCGTGGCGGCGCTCGTCGAGGCGCTCCGCGCCGATCCGCCGCCGAGGCCGCTGCACGCGCTCGTGTCGATCCTGGGCGACAAGGAGTGGCCGGCGATGCTGGTCCGGCTTGACGAGGTGGTGGACCGCGGCGTGCTCACGATCGCGCCCAGCGCCGCGGGCCGCCAGTGGGACCTCGAGTGGCTCCGGCGGTGGCTGGCCGACCCCGGCCGGCCGCCGGCCCGCGCGGCCTGGAGCCTCGTGCCGGACTTCGCGGAGGCGCTCGAGCGGGCGCAGGCAGGCGCCGGCACCGTGCTCGTCACGGGCTCCTTCCACACGGTCGGTGACGTGATGCAGGCCTTGGGCATGGAGCCCGTGCCCGTTTAAGTTCCCCGCCATGCCGAGCCAGGCCCTCCCGGGCTTTCGCGACTTCTACCCCGATGAACTCGAGCTGCGCGCCCACATCTTCCGCACCTGGCGGGAGGTCGCGCGGCGCTACGGGTTCGAGGAGTACGACGGGCCCCCGCTCGAGCCGCTCGACATCTATACCGCGAAGAGCGGCAGCGAGATCGTGGGCCAGCTGTACAACTTCACCGACAAGGGCGGCCGCGAGGTGGCCCTGCGGCCGGAGATGACGCCGACCTTCGCGCGGATGGTGTCGGCGCGGGCCAACGGGCTTCGGAAGCCGATCCGGTGGTTCTCGATCCCGCAGCTCTTCCGCTACGAGCGGCAGCAGCGGGGCCGCCTGCGCGAGCACTTCCAGCTGAACTGCGACCTGGTGGGCGAAGCGGGTCCGCTGGCCGACGCCGAGCTGATCGCGCTCTCGATCGACGTCATGCGGGCCTTCGGCCTCACCGAGCGCGACGTTCGGGCGCGGGTCTCCGATCGCCGGGTACTCGGGGCGCTGCTCGCCGCCGCGGGTGTGTCCGCGGCCCATCTCGGCGACGCCTACCAGGCGATCGACAAGGCCGAGCGCAGCCGCCCCGGGGAGCTCGCGGCACAGCTCCGCTCGGCCGGGCTTGGCGACGCGGTGATCGAGAAGGTGTTCGCCGTCGCGGCGATCCGCGGCCGCCCCGCGCTCGAGGCCGCACTCGCGGGCCTGCCCGACGCCGGCGCGGCGGCGCCGCTCCTCACGGCCCTCGACGCGCTGGATGCGATGGGCCTGGGTGCGTACGTGGACGTGGACCTTTCGATCGTGCGCGGCCTCGCCTACTACACCGGCACCGTCTTCGAGCTCTTCGACGCCGGCCGGACGCTGCGCGCCATCTGCGGCGGGGGCCGCTACGACGGACTCCTGCTCGCGCTCGGCGGCGTGGATCTTCCCGCGCTCGGCTTCGGCATGGGCGACGTGGTGCTGGGAGAACTGCTGCGGGAGCGCGGGCTCGCGCCGCCGGCCCGGGCGGAGGTGGACGTGTTCGTCGCGGCCGTGACGCCGGAGGATGTACCGCACGCGCTCGCGCTGGCGCACGAGCTCCGGGACGCGGGGCTCGCCTGCGAGTTCGCGCTGGCCGCCCAGCCGCTCGGCCGGCAGCTCAAGCAGGCGGACGCGCGCGGCGCGCGGCGCGCGATCGTCATCGGCCCCGACGACCGGGCGCGCGGCGAGGTGGTCCTGAAGGATCTCGCGGGCAAGACGCAGGCGCCGGTGCGGCGGGACGCGGTCCTCGCGGCCGTCGCGGCTGGTGATGCCGGCGCACACACAGGGAGCAGGGATGGCTGACACGAAGGCGATCACGACGCGCGCGGCGGACTTCAGCGCGTGGTACAACGAAGTCATCATGCGGGCCGAGCTGGCCGACTACAGCCCGGTGCGCGGCTGCATGGTGATCCGCCCGAACGGGTACGCCATCTGGGAGGAGATGCAGCGCGCGCTGGACCGGATGTTCAAGGACACCGGGCACCAGAACGCCTACTTCCCGCTCTTCATTCCGCAGTCCTTCCTCTCCCGCGAAGCCGAGCACGTCGAGGGGTTCGCGCCGGAGACCGCGGTGGTGACGCACGGCGGCGGCAAGGAGCTCGAGGAGCCGCTCGTGGTCCGGCCGACCTCCGAGACGATCATCTACTCCATGTACGCGAAGTGGATCCAGAGCTATCGCGACCTGCCGGTGCTGATCAACCAGTGGGCCAACGTGGTTCGCTGGGAGCTCCGCACGCGGCTCTTCCTGCGGACGACGGAGTTCCTCTGGCAGGAGGGCCACACCGCCCACGCGACCGAGGCGGAGGCGGAGGCGGAAACGCGCCAGATGCTGGGCGTCTATCGCACGTTCATGGAGGAATGGATGGCGATGCCGGTGCTCACGGGCCTCAAGACCGACAGCGAGCGGTTCGCCGGCGCGCTCCGGACCTACGCCTGTGAGGCGCTGATGCAGGACGACCGGGCGCTGCAGGCCGGGACGAGCCACAACCTGGGGCAGAACTTCGCGCGCGCCTTCGAGGTCACCTTCCAGACGCCGGAGGGGACCCTCGAGTACGTCTGGAACACGTCGTGGGGCGTGAGTACGCGGCTCATCGGCGGGCTCATCATGACGCACAGCGACGACAACGGCCTCGTCTGCCCCCCGCGGCTCGCGCAGTACCAGGTCGTCATCGTGCCGATCCACAAGACGGACGACGAGAAGACCACGGTGCTGGAGGCCGCCCAGCGGACGCGCGGCGTGCTCGCCGCGGCGGGGATCCGGACGCACGTGGACGCCCGCGACGGCGTCAAGCCGGGCGCGAAGTACTACGAATGGGAGGGCCGCGGCGTCCCGTTCCGGCTCGAGATCGGACCCCGCGACGTGGCGGCCGAGTCGGCCATGCTGGCGCGGCGAACCGGCGGGAAGAAGGAAGCGGTGCCGCTCGCGAATATCGTCGAGCGGGTGCATGCGGAGATCAACCGGATGCAGATCGAGCTGCTGGAGGCGGCGCGCGCCCGGCGCGAGGCGTCCAGCATCCGCGGGGCGACAAAGGAGCAGCTGATCGAGCGGATGTCGGGCCCGGGCGGGTTCGTGTACGGCGGATTCTGCGGCGCGGCGACCTGCGAAGCGGAGATCAAGGAGCAGACCAAGGCCACGATCCGCGTGCTGCCCGATCCGGAATTCCGCTCACCCGTGGCACCGGTCACCTGCCTGTGGTGCGGGCGGCCCAGCGTCGCCGAGGCGGTGTGGGCCAAGGCGTACTGACCCCGCCGCGCGCCCCCGACCGCGAGGCGCTCCTGGCCGACGCGGGCCTCGAGCGGCGAGGGGGAACGCTCCTCATGGCCGGTGTCCCGCTGACGGAGATCGCCGACGCGGTGGGCACGCCGGCCTACGTGTACAACGCGGAGGCGGTGCGGGCCCGCTACGCGGCGCTGGACAGCGCCCTCTCGGGCGTGCCGCACCGCATCTGCTACGCCGTCAAGGCCAACGGGAACCTGGCGATCCTTCGGCTCCTCCGCGATCTCGGCGCGGGGGCGGACATCGTGTCGGCGGGGGAGCTGGCGCGGGCGGAGGCGGCGGGGTTTCCGCCGGACCGCGTGGTGTTCAGCGGGGTGGGGAAGTCGGCGGCCGAGCTGGCGGCGGCGATCGCGGCCCGCGTCGGGCACATCAACGTCGAGTCGGCCGAGGAACTGGACCTGCTGGCGCGGCTCGCGCGGAACGCGGCGCACCCGGTGTCGGTCGGCATCCGGGTCAACCCCGACGTGACCGCCGACACGCATCCCTACATCTCGACCGGCAAGAGCGGGATCAAGTTCGGCGTACCCACCGACCATGTCGCGGCCGCGGCCGCGGTGATCCGCGACCACCCGCGGCTCGAGCTGACCGCGATCGCGATGCACCTCGGGAGCCAGCTCATCGACACGGCGCCGTTCCGCGAGGGGATCGGCCGGCTCCTCGCGATCGTCGAGCAGGTGCGAGGCGTGGGGGCACCGGCCCTTCGCGCGCTCGACGTGGGCGGCGGGCTCGGAATCCGCTACGGCTCGGAGCCGCCGATGTCGCCCGAGGCGTTCGCCGCGGCGGTGGTCCCCCTCGTCGCGCCCACGGGGCTCACGCTCTACGTGGAGCCGGGCCGGTTCCTCGTGGGGAGCGCAGGAGTGCTCCTCAGCAGCGTCCTCTACCGGAAGCATTCGGGCGGCAAGTCGTTCCTGATCGTGGACGCGGGCATGAACGACCTGGTGCGGCCGAGTCACTATCACGCCTACCACGAGATCGTGGAGCTGGAGGCCGCCGGCCGCGGGCTCGCGACGGTGGACGTGGTGGGCCCCGTCTGCGAAACGGGCGACTTCCTGGCGCTCGACCGCACCCTCCCCATGCTCCAGCAGGGCGAGCGCGTGGCCGTGCTCGGCGCGGGGGCGTACGGATTCGTGATGGCCTCGAGCTACAACGCGCGGCCGCGCCCGCCGGAGGTCCTGGTGGACGGCGGCCGCTTTGCCGTGGCCCGTCCGCGCGAGGACGTCTCCGAACTCTTCCGCGGCGAAGACGCCGCGCCGCTCGGATAGGGGGCCTCGTGTCGCCGCACCACGCCGGTGTCCTGATCATCGACTTCGGATCGCAGTACACGCAGCTCATCGCGCGCCGCGTGCGCGAGGCGCACGTGTACTGCGAGATCCAGCCGCCGTCCCGCAGCGTCGCCTGGATCCGGGAGTGGGCGCCCTGCGGCATCATCCTCTCCGGCGGCCCCAACTCGGTGTACGGCGACAACGTTCCGCTGGCCGATCCGGAGCTCCTGGCGCTGGACATCCCGGTCCTTGGCGTATGCTACGGCATGCAGATCCTGGCGCAGCTGAGCGGCGGCACCGTCGTCCGCGCAAGCCGCCGGGAGTACGGGCGCGCCGGCCTCGAGGTGCTGGGCGGCCGGCTCTTCCGGGGATTCGGCGAGGGCGAGGAAACGCCGGTCTGGATGAGCCACGGCGATCACGTGGACACCGCGCCGCCGGGCTACAGTGTGGTGGCCCGGAGCGCCAACAGTCCGGTCGCCGCGATCCAGCATGACGCCCTGCCCATCTATGGCGTGCAGTTCCACCCGGAGGTCGCGCACACGCCGCGGGGTGGCGAGATCCTCGCCAACTTCCTCTTCGACGTGTGCGGCTGCACGCCGGACTGGACTCCCGGACAGTTCGTCGAGCGCGAGATCGCCCGGGTGCGCGAGCTGGCCGGGTCGGCGCGCGTGATCTGCGGCCTGTCGGGCGGCGTCGATTCGTCGGTCGCGGCGGCGCTGGTGCATCGCGCCGTAGGCGACCGGCTCACCTGCATCTTCGTGGACCACGGGCTCCTCCGGCTGCACGAGCGTGAGCAGGTGGAGCAGACCTTCCGGCGACACCTCGGCATCGACCTCCGCGTGGTGGATGCACGGGAGCGGTTCCTGGAGCGGCTCCGCGGGGTCGAGGATCCGGAGGAGAAGCGGCGGCGCATCGGGCACACCTTCATCGACGTTTTCGAGCACGAGGCCCGCGCCGTGGGCGACGACGTCGGGTTCCTGGTGCAGGGCACGCTCTATCCCGACGTGATCGAGTCGGTGTCGCCCAGCGGCGGGCCATCAGTCACCATCAAGACGCACCACAATGTGGGCGGGCTGCCGGAGCGGCTTCCGTTCAAGCTGATCGAGCCGCTGCGCGAGCTGTTCAAGGACGAGGTGCGGCAGGTGGGGCGGGAGCTGGGCCTTCCGGAGGAGATGGTGGGGCGGCACCCCTTCCCGGGACCCGGGCTCGCCATCCGGATCATCGGGGATGTGTCGGAGGAGAACCTCGAGGTCCTCCGGCGGGCCGATCACATCTACATCGAGGAGATCCGCGCCGCGGGACTCTACGACGACATCTGGCAGGCCTTCGCGGTGCTGCTGCCGATCCGGTCGGTGGGCGTTCAGGGCGACGAGCGCAGCTACGACCAGGTCGTCGCGCTGCGCGCGGTGACCAGCCGCGATGGGATGACCGCCGACTGGTACCCGTTCCCGCCCGAGGTGCTCGCCCGCATCTCGAACCGCATCGCCAACGAAGTGGATGGGGTCAACCGGGTGGTCTACGACGTGAGCTCGAAGCCCCCGGCGACCATCGAGTGGGAGTGAGCTAGAGCCCCTTTTCGCGAAGGAGCGCGAAGAAGTCTTCCGGTGCGCTGAGCCCGGCGAGCCGTTCCGGCACGTCGGGCTCCTTCACGAACTGGGCGATCCGGCCCAGCACCGGCAGGTATTCGTTCGACACCTCCAGCGGCGGCGCCACGATCAGGAAGAAGAAGTGCACGGGCCGGTTGTCGATGGCGGCCCAGGGAATGCCGGCGGGAAGGCGCCCGAAGGCGAGCCGGAGCCCGTCCACCAGGGCGCAGCGCGTGTGGGGGATCGCGACCCCGCGGCCGACGCCGGTGGAACCCAGCGACTCGCGCCGCTTGAGCAGCTTCTGCAGCGTGGCCGCGTCGGGAGCATCCAGCCTGAGCAGGGCGACCAGCTCGGCCAGCACGTCATCCTGGGTGGCGCCGGCCAGATCGAGGCGCAGGGCGCCGGGCGCGAAGAGGGAACTCAGCATGGCGCAACGTACATGCGGCCCGGCGCCCAAGTCAAACGCTCCATTGCCCCTCGCCGGACCGGCAAGTATTTTCACGGCATGAAGTTGCCCTATCCTTCCGCGCACGACTTCCCACTCATCCTGGCTC
>JAICVB010000105.1 GCA_025935545.1 Gemmatimonadales bacterium | reverse complement strand
TCGCTCGACGGCGGCCTCACATTGTCGAAGAAGATCCAGATCAACCAGGCGAGAAAGCCGCCGAAATGGAGCTTCCAGATGTCGGCGACGGCCTGGCCCCGGCCGATCACGGCCAGTTGTCCCTTGTCCCAGTAGCGGAAGGCGCGCCGGGGCCGGCCCGCGAGGTCTCCGCCGATGACGCGCGCGGTGTACTGCCCCATCTGGATCGCCACCGGGCAGATGCCCGGCAACGTGGCCCCGTCCGGGCCCTTGAAGACGGCGGCATCTCCCAGCACGAAGACTTCGGGATGGCCCGGGATCGTGCAGTCGGGCTCGACCAGGACGCGGCCCTGGCGGTCGAGCGGGACGCTGAGCGTGGCGAGGAGGGGGCTCGCGCGATTGCCCGCCGCCCAGATGATCGTGTGCGCCGGGATCCGCCAGCCGCCGGCCAGGACCGAATTGCCCTCGATGCCGGTCACCATCATCTCGGTGCGGACGTCCACGCCGAGGTCGCGAAGACTCTGCTTGGCCTTCTCGCTGAGTGACGGCGGGTAGGTCGGAAGGATCCGCTTGCTTCCCTCGATCAGGATGACGATCGCCTCACGCGGGTCGATCCGCCGGAAATCGCGCCGCAGGACGTAGCGCTTGATCTCGGCGAGCGCTCCCGCCAGCTCGACCCCGGTGGGGCCGCCGCCCACGATCACGAAGTTGAGGTACGCCTGCCGCGCCACCGGATCAGGCTCCATCTCGGCGTACTCGAACGCGACGAGTATGCGCCGCCGGATCTCGAGGGCGTCCTCGATGGTCTTGAGCCCGGGCGCGAAGGGCGCCCATTCGTCATGGCCGAAGTAGGAATGGTTGGCGCCGGTGGCGACGGCGAGGTAGTCGTAGGTCAGGGTGGCGCCGCTCGCGAGGCGGACCTGGCGCGCCGCGGTGTCCACCGCCACGGCCTCGTCGAGGAGGACCTCGACGTTCCGGCGCCGCCGCAGGATCGAGCGAATGGGCGAGGCGATGTCCCCCGGGCTCAGCGCGGCCGTTGCCACCTGGTAGAGCATCGGCTGGAAGAGGTGATGGTTGTGCCGGTCCACGACCGTCACGTCCACCGGCGCCCCTTTGAGCCCCTTGGCGACGTTGAGTCCGCCGAAGCCGCCGCCCAGGATCACGACGTGCGGGCGCGTGGTCACAGGTGCATCGTCTCCCGCCGCCAGCGGGCAAAGCTCACGACGTCGTCCAGCGGGGGCACCGCGTCCTCGCTCGCGTAGGCGGTGTACATCCGCCAGCGGAGGTAGGTGCGGTCGGGAGCCGGGAGGAACGGCCACGACGCCCACCACCGGCGCCGGCGGAAGGCCCACGCGGTCCTGAA
The DNA here is from genome assembly GCA_025935545.1 of Gemmatimonadales bacterium. Lineage (GTDB taxonomy): Bacteria > Gemmatimonadota > Gemmatimonadetes > Gemmatimonadales > GWC2-71-9 > JAICUF01. The sequence goes on along the minus strand of JAICVB010000105.1, from coordinate 7,113 downwards.
CAGATCGAGGCCGAGCCGGGGGTTGAGCATGCCGCGGATGGCGAGCCGGAGCGCGAGCGCGCTCCAGGACCCGGCGTACGGTCCGGCGTCGGAGGGTGTCGGATCGGCCATGGTGGCTCCATGCGTGCGGCTCCTCCAAGGTAACAGCATGCGGGTATATTCCCGCCCTATGACGAGCACCGCGAGGGCCCCCGACGCCTCCCTGAGCCAGCGCGACCAGTTCCCGATCTTCCGGCATTCGATCTACCTCAACAGCTGCTCCCTCGGCGCGCTGTCGCTCCGCGCGCGGGCGCGGGTGAACGAGTACCTCGATCTCTGGGAGACGCGGGGCGCCGCCGCCTGGTACGACGTCTGGTGGGCCGCGCTCGAGGAGCTCCGCTCGGCCTACGGGCGGGTGGTGGGCGCACCGGGCTCGGAGATCGCGCTGCATCCCAGCATCTCCTCGGCCCTCACCGCGGTGGGCGAGTCGCTCGATTACGCGAAGCGGCCCAGGGTGGTGGTGACGAGCCTCGACTTTCCGACCATCGCCTACCAGTGGCTGGCCAAGGCGCGCGAAGGCGTCGAGGTGGTGGTGGTGGAAAGCCCCGACGACACGCGGGTGCCGCTCGAGGCGATCGAGCGCGCGGTGGACGACCGGACGGCGCTCATTGCGACGAGCCATGTCTTCTTCACGAGCGGTGCCCTGCAGGACGCGGCGGCGATCGCCGCCATCGCGCACCGCCGGGGCGCCCTCGCGCTCATAGACGGCTATCAGGCCGCGGGACAGGTCCCGGTGGACGTGAAGGCGCTCGACGTGGACTTCTACTGCGCCGGCGGGCTCAAGTGGCTCCTCGGCGGCACCGGCGTGGCATTCCTCTATGTGCGGCCCGAGCTGACGGCGACGCTGATGCCGCGGGCCACCGGCTGGTTCTCCCAGCACGAGCAGTTCCGCTTCGACCCGCGGGCCATCGAGCCGCACCACGACGCGCGCCGCTTCGAGGCCGGCACGCCGCCGCTCATGCCGGTCTATGCGCAGCTGGGCGGGCTGGAGGTGGTGGCGGAGGTGGGCGCGGCGGAGATCCGCCGGCGCACGATGGCGCTCACCGAGGACCTGATCGAGGCCGCGCGCGCGGCGGGGCTCCGGCCCAAGGTGGCGCCCACGCCCGACGAGCGCACCGGCATCGTGATGGTCCCGAGCGACGACCCGCACCGCGACGTGCGGCGGCTCGCCGAGGCGCGGATCGTGACCGATGCCCGCCCGGGTCACGTGCGCATCTCCCCCTACTTCTACAACGTGCCCGACGACCACCGCGCGGCGATCGAGCGCCTGACCCGTGACTGACGCGAGCTTCCCCAACAGCCCCTACCGCAAGAGCGGCGACATCAAGCGGCCGACCGAGGACGAAGTCCTCCTCGAGGGGCCGCAGACCCGCTATCGGCCCGACGCGCTCCTCAAGACCGACCCGTGGCGCGTCTTCCGCATCATGGGTGAGTTCGTCGAGGGCTTCGACAACCTGGGCGACATCATCGACGGCGTCACCATCTTCGGCTCCGCGCGCACGCCGCCCACCGACCCCCACTACCAGGCGGCGGTGGCAACCGCCCGGATGCTGGCCGAAGCGGGATGCCCGATCATCACGGGGGGCGGGCCGGGGATCATGGAGGCCGCCAACCGCGGGGCGGTAGAGGGGGGCGGCCTCTCCATCGGCTGCAACATCGAGCTGCCGTTCGAGCAGGGGACCAACCCGTACGTGCGCCGGAGCATCAACTTCCGCTTCTTCTTCGTGCGGAAGACGATGTTCGTGAAGTACTCGACGGCGTTCATCGTCTTCCCCGGCGGCTTCGGCACCCTCGACGAGCTGTTCGAGGCGCTCACCCTCATCCAGACGGGGAAGGTGAAGCACTTCCCCGTGATCCTGTTCGGCAGGGCGTACTGGCAGGGGCTGATCGACTGGCTGCGCGACACCGTGTCCCGGGAGGGCAAGGTGAGCGCGCCCGACCTCGAGCTCTTCCACCTCACCGACGATCCCCGTGAAGCCGCCGACATCGTGATCCGCGCCCGCGAGGAGCGGCCGGCCATCCCGGTGATCGGCGGGCTCGACCCGCAGTACCCCGACCAGTGACCCGCCTGCCCGGGCGGCGCTACGCGCTGTACGCGCTCGGGCTGCTCGCGGTCATCAACCTGCTGAGCTACGTCAACCGGAGCGTCGTCTTCGCCCTCTTCGAGGCGATCAAGCACGACCTCGGCGTCACCGACGCGCAGCTGGGATGGGTCGCCTCCGCGTACGTCCTCGTCTTCTCCCTCGCGGCCCTCCCGCTGGGCGTCCTTGGCGACCTCCGCTCCCGCCGCGCCGTCATCGCCGGCGGCGTGCTGGTCTGGAGCGCGTTCACGGCGCTGAGCGGCGCGGTCCACTCGTTTCCGGCGCTCCTCGTCTGTCGCGCCATCGTGGGCCTCGGCGGCGCGGCCTTCGGCGCGGCGTCGCAGTCACTCGTGGCCGACTACTTCCCCTCGCGCGGACGCGCCTTCGCGATGGGCGTCCTCTCCGCGGGCATCACCGTGGGCGGCGTGCTCGGCATCTGGCTGGGCGGGCGGATCGAGGCGACCTACGGCTGGCGCACGGCGCTGGTGGCGGTGGGCCTGCCCGGCGTTCCCCTCGCGGTGCTGGCCGCGCGGCTCCACGATCCGGTGCGCGCGCTGGACCGGCTCTCGCTCCGGACCTACCTCCGCGACCTGGAGATGGGGCTCAACGCGCTGGCGCGGCACTTCATGCCCCTGATCATCGGCGTCGTGGCCGGCGGCATCGCCGCGCTCTGGATCGGCGATGCCGACAGCAAGGCGGACGTAGCGGTGTTCTCCGCCGCCGTTGCGCTGGGGCTCGCGCTCAACATCCGGCGCTGGGTGGTGCGGATGGGCCGGAGCGGCGCGAGCCAGCCGGCCGGCCCGCTCGGCGGTGCCTTCGACGAGCTGGTGCGCGCGCTCGCGATGGTGCTCCGGACGCCGACGCTGGTCTACGTCTTCATCGGCGGGGCCCTGATTTCGTTCGGGATGAACGGGATCGTCGGCTGGGCGCCCACGTTCATGTCGCGCGAGCTGGGGCTCACGGTAAGCCGCGCGGCGGTGCTGCTCGGGACGTGGGGGCTGGTCGCGGGAACGGCGGGGGCGCTCTTCGGCGGCGTGTTCGCCGACTGGCTCCGGCGCTACACCGACACGTCGCGGGTCATCACGATCTCGCTCGGGCTCCTGATCGGCGCGCCGCTCGCGGTCTGGCTGCTGATGATCCGGGACATGGCGCACTTCGTCCCCATCTTCTGCGCGGCGTTCTTCTTCCTCTCATGGTTCAACGGCCCGATCGCGGCCGTGATCTTCGACGTCGTGCCGGCCCGGATCAGCGCGACGGTCGCCGGCGCCTATCTCCTCTTCATTCACCTCGCGGGCGACACGATCTCCTTTCCGCTCATCGGCGCGCTCTCGGACCGCTTCGGCATCAGCCGGGCAGTGCTGGTGCTGCCGACCGTGGCGCTCGCAGGCGGGCTCGTGGTGCTGCTCGCGGCGCGGACGGTAGGGCGGGACATGCGACGGGTGGCAGTCCCCGGCTAGGAGTCGGTCGGCCTCGACCGCGCGGCGGTGTGGAGCGGGCCGTCAGTACCGGTAGTAGTCCACGATGATCCTGAGCCTCCCCCGCCGGTCCCGCCGCCAGAGCAGCAGGTACTCCACGGCGGACACGCGGTCCCCGTTCGGCCCCGAGGTGGTGATGGTCGAGCGGCCGATCTCGTAGGGCTGGTCGGCGCCTCCACCGACGGTGATCACCTCGAGCTTCCAGGACTTCGGGTTGGCCACGCCCGCCCAGAAGCGGTCAATCGCAGCGCGGCCCTGGACCACCTGGCCGCGCTCGCCGTCCATTCGGGCGTCGTCGGCGTAGAACCGGGCGACGGCCGCGGCGTCCTTCCCCTTGAAGGCCGAGATGAGCGAGTCGTGCATCGCCATGAGCTCGGCTCGGAGGGCCGGCCGCACCCGGGCGGGCTGCTGTGCAGGCAGGGCACCGGCCGACAGGAAGGCCAGTACCCCCGCAACGATCGCGCGCCTCATTCCGCCGCCAGGGCGCTTCTGGGATCCACTCGCGCCACCCGGCGCGCGGGCAGCCACGTTGCTGCGAGGGCGACGGCCACGACGAAGAGGGTGGCGGCGGCGAAGGTGGGCGTGTCCGTGCTGCTCACGCCGTAGAGCACCGACTGCAGCACGCGCGTCACCGCCAGCGCCCCCAGAAGGCCGCCCGCCACGCCGACCGCCGCCACCGTCGCCCCCTCGCGGAGCATCATCCGTACGACGTCGCCGGGACTCGCGCCCAGGGCCAGGCGCACGCCGATCTCGCGACGCCGCTGGCTCGCGATCAGCGCGAGCACCCCGTAGAGTCCGACCATCGCGAGCACCAGCGCGACCCCGGCGAAGATGCCGATGAGCGTCATGCTGAACCGCTGCCGCGCCAGCGACTCCGAGACCACGTCCTCCATCGTGCGGATGTCATGGACCGTCGCCGACCGGTTCGCCTCGCGCACGGCGTCGCGGATGAGCGGGGCTGCACCGCGCGGGTCGGCGCCCGGCCCGCCCTTCACCCGCACCACCACCGCCATGCGCGGGTAGGGATACTGCGCCACCGGCAGGTACACCTGCGGCCGGGGTTCCGCGTCGAGCGAGACGTTCCGCACGTCGTCCACCACGCCCACGATGGTCCGGGGCGGGCGGCCCGGATTCAGCTCGAAGGTGGGGCTCACCTCCTGGCCGATCGCCGCGGTTTCGCTCCCGTACTGCTCTCGCGCGAAGCGCCGGTTGACGATGATGGTGGACCGGTTGCCGCCGTCCGCCGCGTCGCTCGCGTCGAACAGCCGGCCGGTCACCAGCCGGATTCCGGCCGCCGTGAAGTAGTCGCCGGCCACCACGCTGTACTGCGCCGACGGTGCCTGGCCGGGGTCGTACGTCCGCCCCACCGGCCGCACGCCGCCGGCCTCGAACATTCCGGTCATCGGCAGCCCGCTGGTCGCCCCGGCAGCCGCCACTCCCGGTGCCGCGGCCAGGCGCGCCATCACCTGCTGGAAGGTGGCGGCCCAGCCCGGCCCGTCCACGGCGGGCTGGAAGCGGGTGACGGGGATCGACACGTTCGCGACCAGCGCGCCGCGCGCGTCGAAGCCCGGGCGCACCCGCTGCAGCTGCACGAAGCTGCGTACCAGGAGCGCCGCGCCGATCAGCAGCACCAGTGAGAGCCCCACCTCGCCGGCGACGAGCAGCCGCCGCATGTTGCGGTGGCCGACGCCGCCGGCCGAACGCGCGTCGCCGGTATGCAGCGTGCCGGCGAGCTCGGTGCCGCGCCACGCGGCGGTGTACGACGCGGCCACGCCGAACAGCACGGCGAAGAGCAGGGCGAGTGCCGAGGCCACGCCCCACACGCGCCAGTCGAGCGCGACATCGTCGGCCCGCGGCAGGCTGCCGGGCACGAGCCTCAGCATGAACGTCGTGCCCCAGTAGGCGATGGCGAGCCCGGCCACGGTACCGAGTGCGCAGAGGACCAGGTTCTCGGTGATCAGCTGCCGGGTGACCCGCCAGCGTCCGGCGCCGAGCGCCGTCCGCACGGCAAGCTCCCGCTGGCGCGCGTGGGCCCGGGCCACCATCAGCCCGGCCACGTTCGCGGCGGCGATGAGAAGGAGGAAGGCGACGGCGCCCAGGAGGATGAGGAGCGGGCGCCGGACCGCGGCGGAGGCCTGATCCGCCATCGAGACGAGCCGGTAGTCGAGCTTGAGCCGCGGGGCATTGGCGGCCAGGAACGTCCTGAGCATCCCGGTGAGCTCGGCCTGCGCCACGGAGGCGCAGCGCGCGGGCTCGCCGCACGCGGACGGTAGCCGGCCCACCGCGGACAGGTTGTTCGTGCCGTAGTTGATCCGGTCGGTGGAGTCGAAGACGAGGGGAGTCCAGATGTCGGTCCGCACGCCGAACCCGAAGGGCGCCGGCAGCTCCGCGCCGCGCGGGAAGCTGAAGCCCTGCCGCATCACCCCCGCCACCGTGAACGGCGCGCCGCTCAGGTAGACCGTCCGTCCCACGACGCCCTTGTCACCGCCGAATCGGCGCATCCAGAGGTCGTGGCTGATGAGCGCTACGCTGGGACCGCCGGGACGGCCCTCGTCGGGCGTGAAGGTGCGTCCGAGCAGCGGCTCGGCGCCGAGCACCCGGAAGAGCGCAGGCGTGACGCGGGCACCGGCGACCCGCTCCGGCTCGGCCGACGGGCCGTCCGCCAGCGCGTAGGGCCAGGCGCGAAAGGCGGCCATCGCCTCGAAGGTGCGGGCGTCGCGCTCGATGTCGGAGAAGAAGCCGCTGGTGAGCGGGAGGTCCGCCTGCGTGCCGTCGTCGTTGCGGAGGGACAGCCAGATCATGCTGATCCGCTCGGGGTGGCGGTACGGGAGCGGGCGGAGCAGCACGCCGTTCACCACGTTGAAGACGGCGAGCGTCGCCCCGATGCCCAGCGCCAGCGTCGCGATCGCGGCCGCGGCGAAGACCGGGTTGCGGCGAAGGGCGCGGAGACCGAAATGCAGATCCTGGGTGAGGTTCATGAAGCGCTCCGTGCGTTGCCTGCGGTCGTGGCGGCGGTGGGTGCTGTCGGCGATGGCCCGCTCCACCGGCTCGATCGGCCCGAACTCCGCGGCCGCGCGGGCCCGTGCGTCGGCGGGATCGACGCCGGACGCGATCAGTTCCCGCCGGCGCTCCTCGAGGTGGAAGGCGATCTCGGCCCTCGCCTCGGCGCGCGGGGAGGGCTGGACGACGTGCCTGATGCGGCGCCAGCTCACCGGGGCTGCTCCGAGGCCCGCAGCACCTGGCCCATGGCCCGCGCGAAGCGCTCCCAGCTCGCGTTCTCCGCGTGGAGCTGGGCCCGGCCGCGGGCGGTCAGCCGGTAGAACTTGGCCTTCCGGTTGTTCTCGCTGCGACGCCACTCGCTGGTCAGGAGCCCGCGCTCCTCCAGGCGGTGGAGCGCGGGATACAGCGAGCCCTCGCCGACGGTGAGGACGTCATCGGTGAGCTGGGTGATCCAGCGCGCCACGGAATAGCCGTGCGCCGGCCCCCAGGAGAGGGTCTTGAGGACGAGGAGGTCGAGG
>JAICVB010000167.1 GCA_025935545.1 Gemmatimonadales bacterium | reverse complement strand
TGTTCGATGCGCTCGCGGACCGCCGCCTCGAAGCCGGAAACCGCAACGTGCTGGCGTTTCAGGACGAGCACGTCGACGGGATCTTTGGTCGCGCTCACCACCTGCTGGCGCCGACCGAAGCCATCTTCAAACGTGGGCGCGGGGTGGGGCCGCGCGAGTGTCTGTGCTGGATCCATGGTCGGCCCGCGAAGTGCGAGTTCCGTACCCCGCGCCAAAGCTCCTGCCAACCGCCGGTAAGTTGTTCCAATTAAAGGGATCTAGATCGGATCGCGTGCTTACCGGCATTCCCCGGCACGATTACAGGTTTGGTAGTCGCATTACAGCTTCGTTCGTAGGGGCATAATCCGAAGGTGGTCCCGCGCGTCCGATTTGCACCTTCTCCTACAGGATTTCTTCACGTCGGCGGCGCCCGCACCGCCCTGTTCAACTGGCTCTACGCCCGCCACACCGGAGGCGTCCTGGTCCTCCGGATCGAGGACACCGATCGCGAGCGCAGCACCGAAACCCACACCCAGGTGATCCTCGACGGCCTCGGCTGGCTCGGCATTTCCTGCGACGAGGGTCCCTTCTTCCAGGGCGCCTACGGAGACCGGCACCGGGACGACGCCGAGCGCCTGCTGAAGGAGGGCAAGGCATACCGCTGCTTCTGCACCCGGGAGGAGCTGGACTCCCAGCGCGCCCGCGCCGAGGCGGGCGGCCAGGCGTTCCGCTACGACGGCCGTTGCGCCCGGCTGACCGCGGACGAAGTCGCCGGGCGGACCGCCGCAGGCGAGCCGTCCACCATCCGGTTCCGGGTACCCGACGAGGAGCTCGCTTGGGACGACGCGGTGCACGGCCGGATCACGTTCCAGGGGCGCGACCTCGACGACTTCGTCATCCTCCGGAGCGACGACACCGCGATCTACAACATGGCCGTGGTGAGCGACGACATCGCCATGGACATCACCCACGTGATCCGCGGCGACGACCACATTTCCAACACGCCGAAACAGATCGCGCTGTACCGCGCGCTCGGGCGGCCCCTGCCGGTCTTCGCCCACGTGCCCATGATCCTGGGCACCGACGGCAAGAAGCTGAGCAAGCGGCACGGCGCCACCGCCGTGGGCGACTACCAGGAGCAGGGGATCCTGCCGCTCGCGATGCGGAACTTCCTCGCCCTGCTCGGCTGGTCCCCCGGAGGCGACCGGGAAATCGTGCCGGAGGACGAGATGATCCGGCTCTTCACCCTCGAGGGAATCCAGAAGAAGGCCGCGGTGTTCGACCCGGCCAAGCTGGAGTGGATGAACGGCGAATACATCTCGGCGCTGCCCGCCGAGGAGCTGCTGGAGCCCGTCCGGCGCCGTCTCGGCCAGCTCGGGGTCGGCCACGAGGGTCGCGACCTCAGGCCCATCATCGACGCGGTGAAGTCCCGCTCCCGAACCATCCTGGAGATGGCCGAGCGGGTCGCGGTGCGGCTCGATCCGTCGCGCTCGACGCCCGACGCGAAGGGTGAGGCGCTGATCAAGAAGATGGGTGCCGCCTTCGGCGCCAACCTGCGGCTGGTGGTGCAGGCGCTGGGCGCACTTTCGCCCGATGGGTGGCAGGCCGAGCCGATTCTCGGCACCCTCAAGGCGCTCGCGGAGGCGCGCGGGCTCAAGCTCGGGGACGTGATGCAGCCGGTTCGCGTGGCGCTCACCGGGTCCACCGTCTCCGAGCCGGTCAACGAGCTGCTCGCCGTGGTGGGGCGGCCGCGGAGTCTGGCCCGATTGGAGGAGATGGCGGCTCCCTCGCACGGCGAATCCGGGGCCGCGTGAGGCTCACCTCCGCGACGCTGACCATCGTGGTCGGCCTCGCGGCGTGCGGCCGCAACCCCGCGCCGACTGCACCGAGGCCCGTCCCCGCCCGCGCCGACAGCGGCGCGCCGCCTCCTGCCGCCATTCGGCCGACGCCGCCGCCCCCGCCCCGGGCGGCGGTGCGCTTCGCCTTCACCGGCGACATCAACCTGGGAACGCTCACCCTTCCCGGCGGGGTGCCGCCCGGCGACGGCCGTGGGCTGCTCGACGCGGCCATGCCCGCGCTCCGGGGCGACCTCGTCGTGGGCAACTTCGAAGGCGTGCTGGGTGACAGCGGCACCACCTACAAGTGCAGCCCGGAGGGCCGTCGGGTCACGGCGGCCGACACGCTCGCTCCGCCGCCCGACACCGCACCGCGTCCTCGCGGTCGCCGCCGCGTCCGGCCCGAGCCCCCGCGCCTCTGCTACGCCTTCCTGACGCCGCCGGCCCTCGCTCCCCGGCTCCGCGAGGCCGGCTTCACCCATCTCAACCTGGCCAACAACCACGCCGGCGACTTCGGCCCCGACGCTCGGGCCGCCTCCGCGGCGGCGCTCCGAGGCCTCGGCCTCCGCACCTACGGCCCGCTGGGCGAGATCGCGATCGACACGGTGCGTCGACGAGACAGTGTCACGACGATCGGGCTCATCGGCTTCACCACCTATCCCTTCGCCTACGACCTGCTCGACATCCCGCGCAGCGTCGCCGTGGTGGACTCGGTGCGCCGGCTGGTGGACCTGCTGGTAGTGACCTTTCACGGCGGGGCCGAAGGCGTGCGCGCGCTGCACGTGCCCTGGGTCGCGGAGTCGTTGGGCCAGGAGCCGCGGGGCGAGCTCCGCCGCTGGGCTCGCGCGGTGGTGGACGCGGGGGCCGACGCGGTGGTCGGGCATGGCCCGCACGTCCTCCGCGGGATCGAGCTCTATCGCGGCCGCCCGATCGCCTACTCCCTCGGCAACTTTCTCACCTACCGGGGGTTCAATCTCGCCGGACCGCTCGGGGTGACGGGTGTGCTGCAGCTCGAGCTCGCCCCCGGCGAAGGGCTCCGCCGAGGCCGGCTGCTGCCAATGCTTCAGCGACCCGGTGGCGGGCTCGCGCCCGACCCGGACCGAACGGCGCTCGAGCTGGTCCGGCAGCTCTCGGCGGAGGACTTCCCCGGCACTGGCGTGGCGGCGCGCGACTCGCTGCGCGGGGGCCCGCAAGTCGCTCGCTGAGCCGGAGCGCGGACCTCCGGCGACCCCAAGCGACGTTCACCTGTGACGCGTCGCCAGCT
>JAICVB010000071.1 GCA_025935545.1 Gemmatimonadales bacterium | reverse complement strand
GATGAGGCCGTCCGCCACGCTCCCGAGCCAGAGGCGCCCGACCGCCCCGCGCCCGTGGGTGGTCATGACGACCAGGTCGGCCCGCGACTCGCGGACCGCACCGGCGAGCGCCTGCACCACCGGGCCGCGCAGGTGCTGCGCATTGACCACGAGCCCGGGCTCGTCGGCGAGCCGCCGGGTCACCCGCTGCAGGTACGCCTCCTCCTCGTCGAACTGGATCTGGTCCAGCTCGGCGTAGTCCACCGCCACCGGGGCGGCGGCCAGCGCCGCCGCGACGGGGGTGAACACGAGCGCGAGCTCCAGCGTGGCGCCCGTGCGCCGGGCGATCCCCGTGGCCACGCCGAGCGCCGCTTCCGCGGCGAGCGAGCCGTCGAGGGGAACGAGAATGCGGCGATACATGGGTCCCTCCGCGTCGCGGGTCAGAACGGAATCGTCAGGACGGCGCACTCGGCGCTGTGCGCGAGCCGGCGGGCGATGCTCCCCGCCTCCAGCACGCCCGGCGGGCCGCCGCGATGGTACCCGACCGCGATCGCGTCGGCGGCAAGCTCGTCGGCGGCGGTCAGGAGCGAGTCCACCACCGGGCCGCGGCGGACATCGAGGCCAGTCCCGCCGTGGGCCGACCCGCAGAGCGCGAGCTGCTCGACCGCTTCCCGGAGCGCGTCGCTCCGGCCCGATGGCACCAGCGCCGCCAGCTGTGCCGGCTCATCGGGGTGCGCCGGCTCGACCGTCGTCGCGCGGAACGAGATCCCGGTGGCCGACGAGAAGTCGCACGCGGCGCGGAGGACGGTGAGCGAGCGCCGCGAGCCGTCGAGGGCCACGAGCAGCCGCTCGGGTGCGCCGGCCCCGAGTGGCACGAAGAGGCAGGGCACGCGGCTCCGCCGCGCCACGGCATCGGCCGTGTCGCCCACCAGGAGCCGGGTGGCCTGCGAGCGGTGCTTCCGGCCGATCACGATCAGGTCCGCCTCGTGCTCGTCGGCGAAGCGGCAGATCTCGACGCCGGGGATGCCGAACGTCACGCTCACGGCCGGCGCGGGCGCGCCGCGCTCGAGCTCCGGCTCGACCCAGTGCTTCAGTCGTTCCGCCAGGACCGCCGGGTCGTCCGCGTCTCCCCATCCGGCCTGTCCGCCCACGGTCGTCATCACCGACACCCGCGCCCCCGCGCGGGCGGCCAGCGCCAGCGCCACTCGCAGCGCGTTCCGCGAGGTGTCGGACTGATCGGTGGGTACCAGGATGTGCCTCAGCTGCATCGTGCCTCCATTGGACGGGAGGACGATCGCAGCCGGGGCATGAAGCGATGATGAAGCGGTACCGAAGATTTCTTGGCGGCCCTACACTTGAGGCATGCCCGGAACCACCCAGCCCCCGAACACACCCCAGTGGCGGCTCGAGCAGCTCGTGACCGCCGGCACCCTCCTCACCTCGGAGCTCTCGCTGGAGGGGGTCCTCCAGCGGGTGGTCGAGATCGCGGTGGACGTGATCGGGGCGAAGTACGCCGCCATCGGGGTCCTGGCGCCGGATGGACGGACCCTCGAGAGCTTCACCACCATGGGCATCTCGGAGGCCGAGCGCGCCGCCATCGGCCCCCCGCCCCGCGGCCACGGGATCCTGGGCCTCGTGATCCGGGCCGGAAAGCCGATCCGGCTTCCCGACCTCTCGAAGCACCCCGACTCCTACGGCTTCCCGCCCAACCATCCGCCGATGCACTCGTTCCTGGGCGTGCCGATCATCGGCCGCCGGGGAACCTTCGGGAACCTCTACCTCACCGAGAAGACGGGAGGCGAGGAGTTCACCGACGTGGACGAGTACGTCGCCCGGCTGCTGGCGGCGCAGACCGCGGCGGCGGTCGAGAACGCACGGCTCCACGAGGAGAGCGCCCGGCTCCTGGAGGAGGTGCAGCAGCTCCAGCGGACCCGCGAGCGGTTCTTCGCGATGGTGAACCACGAGCTCCGGAACGCACTGGCGGGCGTCTTCGGCTGGGCCGAGATGCTGGTGCGGAAGAAGGACCCGGCGACGGTGCCGCGCGCGGCCTTCGAGGTGCTGGACTCGGCGGAGCAGGCCATCGCGCTCATCAACGACCTGCTCGACCTGAGCCGCCTCGACGAGGACCGGCTCAAGCCCGCGATGCGCGCCGTCGAATGCGCGGGCGTCGTCCGGCGCTCCATCGGCCGGGTGACGCCGGCCGCCCAGGCGCGGAACGTCACCATCGAGGCCGACCTGCCCGAAAACCTGCCGAGCTGCCACACCGACGCGAGCCGGGTGGAGCAGATCCTGGTGAACCTCCTGGCCAACGCGGTGAGGCACACCCCTGAAAACAGCACCGTCCGGGTCTCGGTGGCGGCCGCGGGGGATCGCATCATCTTTCGAGTGCGGGATGCCGGCTCAGGCATCCCCGAGCCCGAGCTGGAGCGAATCTTCGACATCTACGTGACCAAGCCCGGCGAGGCCCAGCAGGGCGTGGGGCTCGGCCTCCCGCTCTCACGGCGCCTGGCGCGGCTCCTGGGCGGCGAGCTCCATGCCGTGGCGAGCCCGGCCGGCGGGGAGTTCGTGCTGGAGCTGCCGGCCGCCGCGTGAAGAAACCTTCAGGACCGGTTGCATACCCCTTCAGCCCCCCTCCGGCAGGTTGAGGCCATGCGGATACTCGTGGTGGAGGACGACCGGAAGGTCGCCGGGTTCATCGAGCAGGGACTCAAGGAGGAGGGCCACGCGGTGGACGTCGCCCCCGACGGCGACGAGGCCACCATGCTGGCGCACGTGTACGAGTACGACGTGATCCTGCTCGACATCGTCCTCCCGACGAAGAACGGCTTCCAGGTCGCCGGCGAGCTCCGGCGCGAGGGGCGGACGACGCCGATCCTCATGCTCACCTCGCGCGACGCGACCGAGGACATCGTGCGCGGCCTCGACGCCGGGGCCGACGACTACCTGTCCAAGCCGTTCCGCTTCGACGAGCTGCTGGCGCGGGTGCGGGCCCTGCATCGCCGGGGCGGCGCGGCCCGCCTCGACGTGCTGCGCTACGGCAAGCTCACGCTCGACCGCCTGCGGCACGCCGCGAGCTACGACGGCCGGCCGCTCGACCTCACGCCCAAGGAGTTCCAGCTCCTCGAGTACTTCCTGATCCATCCCGAGGAGGTGGTGCGCCGCACCACCCTGCTCGAGAAGGTGTGGGACATGCACTTCGACCCCGAGAGCAACGTGGTGGACGTGCACGTCGGGAACCTCCGGCGGAAGCTGCGCCAGGCGGCCGGCACCCCGCTCATCGGGACGGTGCGGGGCGTCGGCTTCTCCCTCGGCGGAGGACAAGCCGAGGGCGCATGACGCCCCGGGTGCCGGCGGCCCTGCTCCCGGCCGCGGCGGCGCTGGCCATCGCGGCCGGCGTGCTCGCCCGCTACGGCGCCGGCGACGGGGGTGCCGCGCACGCGATCTGGCGCGTGTCGCTCGTCGTCACCGCGGCACCCCTCCTCTGGCGGCTGCTCCGGAGCATCCGCCGGGGGGACTTCGCCACCGACGTCGTCGCCGCCCTCGCCATCCTGGGCGCGATCCTGCTCGATCAGCCGCTCGCCGGGCTCGTCGTCGTCCTCATGCAGTCGGGCGGCGAGTTCCTCGAGGCCTACGCCGCCGGGCGCGCGTCCCGCGCGGTGCGCGCCCTCGAGGAGGCCGCCCCCCGCCTGGCCCACCGGCTGGCCGATGGCCTGACGCAGGACATCCCGGCCGACGCCGTCGTCCCGGGCGACCGCCTGCTGGTGCGGCCGGGCGAGATGATCCCCTGCGACGCCACGGTGCTCGAGGGCGACTCCCACGTGGATACGTCGAGCCTCACCGGCGAGCCCATGCCGGTCCGCGCGGCGCTCGGCGCATCCTTCCCGAGCGGCAGCCTCAACCTCGAAGGCCCGCTGGTCCTCCGGGCCACCGCCGCCGCGCGCGAGAGCCAGTACGCCCGGGTCGTGGACCTCGTGCGGTCGGCGCAGCTGCAGAAGGCCCCGATGCAGCGGCTCGCGGACCGCTACGCGGTCTGGTTCACGCCCCTCACGCTCGCCGTCTGCCTCCTGGCCTGGCTCGTGTCGCACGATCCGACCCGCGTGCTGGCCGTGCTCGTCGTCGCGACACCCTGCCCGCTCATCCTGGCGGCGCCGGTCGCGCTGATCGGCGGCATCAACCTCGCGGCCCGCCAGGGGCTGATCTTCCGCTCCGGTGCCGCGCTCGAGCACCTGGGCAGCGTCACCGCGGCGGTGTTCGACAAGACCGGGACGCTCACGATCGGGCGCCCGCGGGTCCGCAGCGTCTCGGCCCTGCCCCCCTGGACCGATGCCCAGCTGCTCCGGCTTGCCGCCTCCATCGAGCAGGGATCGGGTCACCTCCTGGCCCGCACCGTCGTCGACGCGGGGACCGAGGCCGGGCTGCCCCTGACCGAACCGCGCGGCGTGATCGAGGTGGCGGGACGCGGCGTCACGGGAAGCGTCGGCGCCCACCTCGTCACGGTCGGCGCGCGATCGTTCGTGGGCGAGCGGCATCCGGAGGCCGCCGCGGAGATGGCGGCGCTCGCGGCGCGGGACGCGGAACCCCAGGCGCTCCGCGCGTGGGTGGCCATTGACGGCGCCTGCGCCGGCACGATCACCTACGCCGATGAGCTCCGCCCCGGCCTTCCGGGGCTCTTCGCCAGCCTCGCGCGTGCCGGCGTCACGCGGACCCTCCTCCTCTCCGGTGACGCCCAGGCGAGCGCGGAGGCGGTGGCCCGGTCGGCGGGGATCCCGGACGCGCGTGGCGACCTCCTGCCGTCCGGCAAGGTGGCGGCGGTGCGGGCGCTGCAGGCCGAAGGCGAGCACGTCATGATGGTGGGCGACGGCACCAACGACGCGCCGGCGCTCAGCGCCGCGAGCGTCGGCGTCGTGCTGGCCGCGCATGGCGGCGGCATCGCCGCCGAGGCGGCCGACGTCGTGCTGCTGGCGGACGATCTCGCCCTGGTGGGGTCGGGCATCGCCATCAGCCGCCGCACCCTGCGCATTGCCCGCCAGAGCATCTGGGCCGGGCTCGGCCTGAGCGCCGCGGCCATGGGGTTCGCGGCGGCGGGCTACGTGGCGCCCACCGCGGGCGCCGTGCTGCAGGAGGCGATCGACGTGGCGGCGATCCTCAACGCCCTCCGCGCCGCGGCGCCCGGCCGGCGGCTTGCGCGGGGGCGCGGACCGCGCCTACCCATTCCGCGGCCGACGCCCCTTCACGCCAACGCGGAGCAGCCCGCCCGATGACACCCAGCCGACCGGTCTTCCGCGACCTCACGCGCGACGAATCCGAAGCGCTGCTCACCCGCAATCACGTGGGCCGCCTGGCCTTCTTCGGCGAGGACCACCAGGTGGACATGACGCCGATCAGCTACCTCTTCGCCGGCGGCATGATCCACGGGCGGACGGCGCCGGGCACCAAGCTCGCCGCGGTGGCCCACCGGCCCTGGGTGGCGTTCGAGGCCGACGAGGTGGAGGGCCCGCTCCGCTGGCGGAGCGTCGTCGTGCGGGGAACGATCTTCCGGCTGGATCCCGAGCACACGGCACGGGAGTACGCCGAGACGCTGGAGCTGATCCGGCGGGTGGCGCCCGCGGCGCTCACCGCCGGCGATCCCACGCCCGAGCGCGACATCCTGTTTCGCATAGATCCCGGCATCATCACCGGCCGCGCGGCCGACGACCGCTGACTTCCCCGCTGGAGGCACCGTGAACCTCTCCGCCACGCACCTGCACCTCATGCTCAACCACGTGCCCGTGCTCGGCACCGTCTTCGTGCTGGTCGTGCTCCTCTGGGGGCTCCTGCGGCGGTCGCGCGAGATCACCTCGCTCGGCCTGCTCTTCACGGTGATCCTGGCGCTGGTGACGATCCCGGTCTATCTCACGGGTGAGCCCACCGAGCACCAGCAGCGCCGGGCCCCCTGGTTCGACCGCGACCGCGCCCACGAGCACGAGGAGAAGGCCGAGCGCGGCCTCATCGCCGTGCTGGCAACGGGAGCCGTGGCGCTGGGGGCGCTCTACCTCCGGCGGGGCGGGCGGCCCGGCAACGGCGCCGTCACCGGCATCGCCACCGCCGGCGTCGCGGTCAGCTTCGTGCTCTTCGCGCTAGCGGCGCTCGAGGGCGGCGAGATCCACCACGAGGAGCTGCGCCCGGGCGCGGTGAACGTGGCACCGGCGGCTCCCGACAGCGAGTGAGGACGCCATGAGAGCCCAGCCACTCCTGCTCCTGCTCCTGGCCGCACCCGTGGCGGCGGCCGCCCAGGCGCCGGACGACACCCCCAACGCGGCCGAGCTGTCCGACTCCTCGCTCGCCATGGGGAAGGCACTCTTCCACGGCGCGGGCAACTGCTCGACGTGTCACGGGGAGGCGGGACGCGGAAGCGATCGTGGCGCCAACCTCACCGACGGAGTCTGGCGCCACGGCAACGGGGGCTTTCTGTCGATCGTCGAACAGGTGGTCCACGGCGTGGACCACCCCACGGGAGGGCCGACCACCCCGATGCCCCGGCTGACCGTCGGCCAGCTCAGCTATCGCCAGGCACGGTCGGTCGCGGCCTACGTCTGGACGCTGAGCCACGCCATTCCGGCGTCGCTCAGGCCATCGCCTTCCCCTTCTCGACCACGAACGCGGTAACCATCCCGAACATCCCGTGCTCGCTCTCGGCGTGCGCGAGGATGTGGCAGTGGAAGGCCCAGGTCCCCGGGTTGGTCGCCTTCACCAGCACGTCCCACCGCTCACCCGGCGCGATGTTGAGCGTGTCGCACTTCCAGGGCGCCGGCTGGTCCCACCCGTCCTTCGCGATGACCGTCATGTGCATCCCGTGCAGGTGCATCGGGTGGATCATCATCCCCTCGTTCATGAAGCGGATGCGGACCGTCTGGCCCTGCTTCGCCACGATCGGCTCGGTGGCCGGGAAGCCCTTGCCGTTGAGGGTGAAGCCGTGCGGCCCGTCGTTCAGCACCATCACGTAGTCCACGTCCACCTTCGGCTCGCGGGAGCGGTCCCGCGGCTCGACGACGAAGGCGCCCAGCAGGCCCTTCGAGACCTGGGTCGTCGAGTTGTGGTGCGAGTGGTACATGTGCGAGCCGGCGTTGGGCACCGTGAACTCGTAGGTGTACGTCTCGCCCGGCTTGATCGGGGGCTGGGTGATGAACGGCACGCCGTCCTGGTCGTTGGGCAGCTCGAGGCCGTGGAAGTGGATCGCGGTGGACTGGTCGAGCCGGTTGGTGAGGTTGACCCGCACCCGGTCGCCCTCGCGGACGCGGATCTGCGGGCCCGGCACCTGGCCATTGTAGGCCCAGGCCTTTGCGTGCGAGCCCGGCGCGTACTCCCAGTCGATCTCGCTGCAGGTCAGGTCGAACACCTTCACGCCCTTCTCGAGCCGCGGCTCCATCGGCTGGTTGCCCTTCCCCGCCGTCTTCGCCGGGAAGGCCTTGATCCCCTTCTCGTGCATCGCGTCCATCTGGTCGGCCCGCTCGCGCGCGGTGGGCGCGGGCGCGGCCGGCTTCGCCGGGGGAGCCGGCGGCGCGGCCACGGCCCTGGCGTCGTTGCACGAGGCGAGCGCCGAGACGACGGGCAGGGTGAGTGCGGCGGCCGCGCCCTTCATCAGGAAGTCGCGGCGGGAGGCGGGGGAGGCGTCGGTTCGGGCGGTCACGTGTTCTCTCCGGGTTGGTCTGGTCATCCGATCCGCGCCAACGATACCGGCCGCCGGATGAAGCGACGGTTGGGGGCTGGTGAAGGTCTCTTCACGAGCCGGGTTGACCGGATCCGTCAATTACGACTTAATTGGCCGCAATTCACATGGATCGCTCATTCTCGACGAGGAAATCACCCGGATGTCGCTGAACCGAGTCGCCGCGCTCTCCTTTCTCCTCCTTCCCCTTTCTCTCAGCTCCCTCGCCGCGCAGTCCGACGCCGCCACCACCCTGGGCGGCTACGGCGAGGTGCATTACGTGAACGCGAGCGGTCCCGGCACGCCGGGCCAGGCGACCCTCCGGCGGTTCGTCCTCTACGTCGCGCATTCCTTCAGCGACCGCATCTCCATGCGCTCCGAGGTCGAGATCGAGGACGCGCGCGTCGAGGCCGGCTCTCCCGCGGGTGAGGTCGCGATCGAGCAGCTTTACCTCGACTACCGACTGTCGCCGGCGCTGACCCTTCGCGGCGGTCTCCTCCTTCCGCCGGTCGGCATCGTCAACGAGACGCACGAGCCGCCCACCTTCAACGGCGTCGAGCGCCCCGATTTCGATCACGACGTGATTCCGACGACCTGGCGCGAGATCGGCGTCGGCGCAGCGGGCGCGGTGCCGGGGCTGCAGGGGCTCAACTACCGGCTCTACCTGGTGAACGGACTGGTGGCCGCCGGCTTCTCCGGCGACGAGGGGATCCGCGAGGGTCGGCAGGAGGGGCAGGACGCGGTGTTCGCGAACCCGTCGCTCACCGGCCGGCTCGAGTACGTGCGGCCCGGGGTCCGGGTCGGCGGTTCCTTCTGGTACGGCGGCTCGGCCGCGCAGGATCCCCCCCTCGGCGACGGCACCTTCGACAACGCCGTCGGCCTCGTCTCGGCCGACGCCCGGCTCGAGGGCGGCGGGTTCGCGCTCCGCGGCGTCTTCGCCACCGTGCACATCGCCGACGCCGATCGTATCAACGCCGCGTACGGCGGCCAGGTGGCGAGCCGCATCACCGGGGGCTACGTGGAAGGCGCGTACAACCTCCTCCGCCCGCTGGCGCCGCATTCCGCGCAGGCGCTCAGCGCCTTCGTCCGTCACGAGCGCTACGACACGCAGGCGGAGGTGCCGGCAGGCGTCACCCGCGACGACGCGCTCGCGCGCCGCTACACCACCATCGGCCTCACCTACAAGCCGATCTGGAACATCGCCGTCAAGGGCGACTACCAGCTCCGCCGGAACCGCGCGCACGCGGGCGAGGACGAGGTGTTCCGCCTCGGGCTCGGCTACCAGTTTTGACCGGGAGAGTCGCCGCGCCGCTCGTGCTGCTCGCCCTGGCGGGAGTCATGCCTGTCAGGGCGCAGGACCCCGGTCCCGCGAAGGTCACCGCTTCGGTGCGTCGGCTCTTCGGCGCGGGGGTGCGGATCGACAGTCTCCATGCGGACTCGGCGCTCGTGCTGCGCCTCGCGCGGAACGATTCGCTGCTGGGGTTCGCGCGGGTCGGCAACGTGCGCGGCAAGGACCAGCCGATCACGTGGCTGGTCGCGGTGGACCCCTCGCTCCGGCTCCGCGACGTGGACATCCTCGTCTACCGCGAGCCGTATGGTGGCGAGGTGGCGTATGAGGCGTGGCGCCGGCAGTTCCGCGGGAAGGGGCCCGACGCGCCGCTCGCCGTGGGGCGCGACATCCAGGGAATCTCCGGCGCCACCATCAGCGTGAACGCGGTGACGCTCGCCGTGCGGCGGACGATGGCCGACTTCGCGGTCTGGCGGGCGAAGGGACTGCTCCGGTGACGTGGCGCGAGCTGCCGCGCGAGCTCCGGACCCTGGCACGCTGGCTCACCGTGGTGCAGATGGTCGGGTACGCCGTGGCCCTCGTGCAGGTCCGCTTCACCACCCACCTGACGCCGGGCGGCGTCGCGGCGCGCTACCGGGGGAGCGACGTGGCGGCGGCCGATGGCGCGATGCAGTTCGGCAAGTCGTTCGCCGAGATGCTGACGACCACCCACACGCACCTGCTGAGCATGAGCGCGATCTTCGCCCTGAGCGGCGCCTGCCTCGCGCTCTGCGGCGCGCCCGCGTCCCCCGTCCGGCGCTTCCTGATCGCGGAGCCGTTCGGGGCCCTGCTCGTGTCCTTCAGCGCCATGTGGCTCATGCGGTACGCCGACCCGCGCTTCGCCTGGCTCCTCATGGCGTCGAGCACCGTCATGGCCATCACCTTCTATCTCCAGTCGTTCATCATCCTGCGCGACCTGCATCGCGCGGAGCGGAGCGCGTCGTGAACCGCCGCGAGTTCGGCCGGCTGGTCGCGGGTTCGGCCGCCGGGTTCTGGCTGCCGGGCAGGGCGCCCCTGGGCCCCGTCTTCACCGGCGACGTGCGGGTCGAGCGCTGGTCGTGGGCCATGGGCCAGCCGGTGCGCCTCGTGCTCCACGCCGCGTCCGAGGATGCCGGCTACGAGGTGGCGCAGGCCGTCTTCGGCGAGCTCCGCCGGATCGAGGCGCGGCTCTCGGTGTTCGACGACGCGAGCGACGTGGCGGAGCTCAACCGGCGCGCGGGGCGAGGGCCGGTCGCGGTGGGACCCGACCTCGTGCACATCCTCGCCGAGGCCGGGCGCTTCGAACACCTCACCAGCGGCGCCTTCAACCTGGCGGTCGAGCCGCTGATGCGCGCCTGGGGTTTCCGTTCCCCGCGCGCCGCGCCTCCGTCGGCCCGCGAGCTCCGTGAGGCGGAGGACGCGGTGCGCCACGCCACGGTCGAGCTCAGCGGCAGTCGCGCGTCGCTCGGCGCGAGCCACGCGGCGGTCGACACGGGCGGCATCGCCGTCGGGTACGCACTCGACCGCGCCGCCGCCCTCCTCCGCGCGGCCGGCATCCGCCGCGCTCTCCTCGACATCTCCGGCGACTGCATCGCGCTTGGCGCACCGCCAGGCGAGCGGGCCTGGGTCATCGAGATCGTGGACTCGTCCGACGCGCGCCCCGTCGGCACCGTCCCGCTCCGCGACGCCGCCCTCGCCACCTCGGCCAACACCGTGACGGCGGTGCACTTCGGCGCCATGACGGTGGGCCACGTGATGAATCCCGCGACCGGCATCGCCGCGAGCGCGCTGTCGCAGGCCACCGTGACGGCACCCACCGGAATCGCCGCCGACGCGCTCTCCACCGCCATGCTCGTTTCCGGCCTTTCCTACCCCCGCACGACCGCGGTCCGCACCTGCGCGGCCCGCTGTCAGCCGACCCCGCCCGCCGCTATCTTCCGGTAGTCGCGAGCGCCTCCCGGCGCCTCCCGTTTTCCTCAGGCGGAGCAGTCGGTGGACACCAATCCGTTCGAGACGGCCAACGCGGGTTTTGCGCAGGCCATGTACGAGGAATTCCTCCGCGATCCGGCCGCCGTCGGCGCGGAATGGCGCCGCCTCTTCGAGAGCGGCGTGGTCGGTGAGCGCCCGCCCACGAACGGTCGCCCCGCTGCGGCGGCGGCCGCCCCGAGTGCGCCCGCCCCGTCCACCGCGCCGCCGGCCGGCGGCGCTCCGGCCTCCGGCGCCCGTCTCCCCATCAAGGGCCCCGCCGCCCGCCTCGTCCAGAACATGGTCGAGAGCCTCACCGTCCCCACCGCGACCACCTTCCGCGAGCTGCCCGTCGCCACCCTCGAGGCGAAGCGGAAGGAGCTGAACGCGGCCCTCGCCGCGGCGGGCGGCGGGAAGATCTCGTTCACCCACATCATCGCGTGGGCCATCGTCCAGGCCACGAAGCAGCATCCGGTCATGGGCCACACGCTGCAGATGGACGGCACCACGCCCGTCCGCGTGGTCCCCGACGGCATCTCCCTCGGCCTGGCGGTGGACGTGACGCGGAAGGACGGAAGCCGCGGCCTCGTCGTCCCCGTCATCCGCCACGCGGAGGCCATGGACTTCGCCGCCTTCCACGCGGCCTACGAGGCGCTGGTCGAGAAGGCCCGCACCAACAAGCTCATGCCCGACGACTTCGTCGGCGCCACCATGTCGCTCACCAACCCCGGCGGGCTCGGCACCGTCGCGTCGGTGCCGCGGCTCATGGCCGGCCAGGGGAGCATCATCGCCGTCGGCTCGATCGCCTATCCGCCGGAGTTCGCCGCCACCGCCCCCGAGCGCCTCAGGGAGCTGGGCATCGGCAAGGTGATGACGGTGACCAGCACCTACGACCACCGCGTGATCCAGGGTGCGGAGTCGGGGCAGTTCCTGGCGACGCTGGACGGGATGCTGCAGGGCGGGAATGGGTTTTACGAGACGATTGCCGGAGGGGAGGCGGAAGGT
>JAICVB010000037.1 GCA_025935545.1 Gemmatimonadales bacterium | reverse complement strand
TGGCTCGCCTGGATCTTCATCCACATCTTCTTCCTGATCGGCTTCCGGAACCGTCTCATCGTCATGATCGAGTGGGCGATCTCCTACCTCACCTATTCCCGCGGGGCCCGGCTCATCACCGGCCGGCCTGCCGACCGGCCTCCCACGCCGGCCGACGTCACCGCATGACGGTCACTCCGGATCAGGTGAAGGCGCGGGCGCGCGAGCTCGACTTCATCGCGTGCGGCATCACCGACCCGTCGCCGACGGCGCATGGAGCGGAGCTCGACCGCTGGCTCGCGCGTGGTTATGCCGGGACGATGCGGTACCTGCACCGGCAGGCGCGGCGGCGGAAGGATCCGCGGGCGATCGTGGCGGAGGCGAGGGCGGTGGTAGTAGTGCTGGATAACTACTATGAGGAAAAGGGCGAGCGGGACGGGCAAGGCGTGGAAGGCGGACGGGCCCAGTCTGGACCCAAGGTGGCCAAGTATGCCCAGGGAGATGATTACCACGCGGTAACTCATGGACGATTGGAGAAACTAGCGGAATTTCTACGCCAGAATGGCGCGACGGTGGCAAGAACATACGCTGATGCTGGTCCCGTGCCGGAGCGGGAGCTCGCACAGCGGGCTGGCCTGGGCTGGATCGGGAAGAACACGATGCTCGTGCGGCCCGGGGTCGGTTCGTGGTTCTTCATCGGATCCATCTTCACCGACCTCGCGCTTGCTCTGGACTCCCCGTTCGAATCGGACCGCTGTGGCTCCTGCACCCGATGCCTCGACGCCTGCCCGACCGGCGCCTTCGTCGAGCCCAGGGTGCTCGACGCCACGCGATGCATCTCGTACCTCACCATTGAGCAGAAAGGGCCCATCGCCGGGGAGCTGGCCGGCCGGA
This sequence comes from Gemmatimonadales bacterium, assembly GCA_025935545.1. Taxonomy (GTDB): domain Bacteria; phylum Gemmatimonadota; class Gemmatimonadetes; order Gemmatimonadales; family GWC2-71-9; genus JAICUF01. Next base: position 17,624 of record JAICVB010000037.1, on the reverse strand, counting down.
TGGACGGCTGGGTCTTCGGTTGCGACGCCTGCAACGACGTCTGCCCCTGGAACCAGCGCTTCGCCGCGCCCACCGCGGTCGAGGCCTTCCGGCCCCGTGGGCACCTCGATGGCGCCGATCCCGACTTCTTCGAGCGCATGGACGACGCCGAGTTCGAGCGGCGCTTCGCCCGAACCCCGCTCGCGCGGCCCGGGCTCGCCGGCATGCGCCGGAACTTCAGGGCCGCCTTTTCCCGGAGGACCGATGGCTGACGAATCCCCTCCCCCGGTCGAACAGGAGGGCGGCATCGCCGTCATCCGCGGGAGCGGCACCTGCCGCGACTGGAACGGCATCCGCTACAAGCTCGGCATGGCCGCCGGCAACGTGGGATCCAGCCAGCTGTCCATGAACGTCGCCACGATCCCGCCCGGCGGCGTGGCCCACGCCCATATCCACGTCGGCTTCGAGGTCATGCTCTACATCCTGGAAGGGCGGGTGCGCCACGAGTACGGGCCCGGGCTCCGGAAGTGGGTGGAGAACCAGGCGGGCGACTTCATCTACATCGAGCCCGGCGTGCCGCACGAGGTGTTCAACCTGAGCGACACGGAGCCGGTGGTCGCCGTCGTGGCGCGGTCCGACGCGGGAGAGTGGGAGCACATCGTCCCCTACGACCGGCACGGCGGCGAGTGAAGGCCGGCGCGTGAGGGTCGCGGTCGTCGGCGGGGGGCCCGCCGGGCTCTACTTCTCGATCCTGATGAAGCGGGCCGACCCCTCGCACGACATCACCCTCTACGAACGCAACCCGCCCGACAACACCTTCGGCTGGGGGGTCGTCTTCTCCGAGCAGACCCTGGGCAACCTCCGCGCGGCCGACCCCGAGAGCTACGCCGCCATCGAGGATCACTTCGCCCGCTGGGACGACATCGACATCCATTTCCGCGGCACCACGATCACGTCGGGCGGCCACGGCTTCGCGGGCATCGCGCGCCAGACCCTGCTCGACATCCTGCGCCGGCGGGCGGAGGCGCTCGGCGTCCGGCTCCAGTACCGGACCGAGGTGGAGGACGAGTCGTCGCTCCACGCCGACCTGATCGTCGGCGCCGACGGCGTGAACAGCGGCGTGCGCCGGCGCCACCGCGACGCCTTCGAGCCGGATCTCGACGTGCGCACCGCCCGCTACATCTGGCTCGGCACGACTCGCCGCTTCGACGCCTTCACCTTCATCATCGTCGAGACTCCCGCCGGGGTCTTCCAGGCGCACGCCTACCGCTTCGACGACACTCGCTCCGCGTTCATCGTGGAGTGCGATGAGCGGTCCTGGCGCACCGCCGGCTTCGACACGATGGACCTCGACCAGACCGTCGCCGCCTGCGAGGCGATGTTCGGACCCTGGCTCGACGGGCATCCGCTCCTGAGCAACGCGCCGGCTCACCAGCGCGAGCATCCGTGGGTGACCTTCGTGCTGGTCCGGTGCGCCCGCTGGCACCGGGGCCGCATCGTGCTGATCGGCGACGCGGCGCACACGGCGCACTTCTCCATCGGGTCGGGGACCAAGCTCGCGATGGAGGACGCGATCGCGCTCGCGCGCGCGCTCAACGCCGAGCCCGCCCTCGAGGCCGCCCTCGCGGCCTGCGAGGCGGAGCGGGTGACCGAGGCGCTCCGGCTCCAGAACGCGGCCCGCAACTCGATGCAGTGGTTCGAGAACGTGCGCCGCTACGTGCACCTGGAGCCGGCCCAGTTCGCCTACAGCCTGCTCACGCGGAGCCAGCGCGTGAGCCACGAGAACCTCCGGCTCCGCGACCGGACCTATCTCGACGGCGTCGAGCGCTGGTTCGCCGCGCGTGCGGGTGCCGGCGCGACGGCCGACGCCGCGCCCGACGCCGCCGTGCCTCCCCTCTTCACGCCGTACCGCCTCCGTGGCCTCACGCTGCCCAACCGGGTCGTCGTGTCGCCCATGGACATGTACAGCGCAGTGGACGGCACGCCGAACGAGTTCCACCTCGTGCACCTGGGCGCGCGCGCGCTGGGCGGCGCGGGGCTCGTCATGACGGAGATGACCTGCGTCTCTCCCGAGGCCCGCATCTCCCTCGGCTGCACCGGCATGTACGACGAGGCTCACGTCGAGGCCTGGAGCCGGATCGCCGAATTCGTGCACCGCTGGACGCCGGCGGCGCTGTGCCTGCAGCTGGGCCACTCGGGCGGGAAGGGGGCGACGAGGCGGATGTGGGAGGGGATGGACGAGCCGCTCGAGGCGGGCGGCTGGCCGGTGATGGCGCCGTCGCCGGTCGCGTACAAGGCCGGGATGCAGGTGCCGCGCGAGATGAGCCGCGGCGACATGGAGCGGGTGCGCGACGAGTTCGTCCGCGCGACGCGGATGGCGGTGCGCTCGGGCTTCGACATGCTCGAGCTCCACTGCGCCCACGGCTACCTGCTCTCCGCCTTCATCACGCCCCTCTCGAACCGCCGCACCGACGAATGGGGCGGCTCGGCCGAGAAGCGCCTCCGCTTTCCGCTCGAGGTGTTCCGCGCGATGCGCGACGAGTGGCCCGCCGAGCGCCCGATGTCGGTCCGCATCTCGGCGCACGACTGGACCGACGGCGGGCTGACCGACGCCGACGCCGTGGGCGTGGCGCAGGCCTTCCACGCGGCGGGGGCCGACATCATCCACGTCTCCGCCGGCCAGACGTCGGCGGCGGCGCAGCCGGTGTACGGCCGGATGTTCCAGACGCCCTTCAGCGACCGGATCCGGAACGAGGCGCGGATTCCCACCATCGCCGTCGGCAACATCACCGACGCCGACCAGGTGAACAGCATCATCGCGGCCGGCCGCGCCGACCTCTGCGCGCTGGGGCGCCCCCACCTGAGCGACCCGCAGTGGACCCTCCGGGCCGCGGCGGCGCTGGGGTTTACGGGCCAGTGGTGGCCGGTGCAGTATCTTCCCGGCAAGTCGCAGCTCGAGCGGACCCTTCAGCGGGCACAGACGCCATGACCGAGCGCTACCTCGAGGGGCGCCACGCGATCGTGACGGGCGGCGGGGCGGGCATCGGCCTCGCCATCGCGCACGCGCTGGCGGAGCGCGGCGCGTCGCTCACCCTGCTGGGCCGGCGCATGGACCGGCTCGCGGCGGCCGCGGCCGCGCTGGCGCCGGTGCCGGTCCTCGCCACCGAGTGCGACGTGGCCGACGAGCGCTCGGTGGCCGCGGCCTTTGCCCTGTCGCGGCGCCAGTTCCCCGCGCCCTACATCCTCGTCAACAACGCCGGCCAGGCGGAGGTCGCGCCCTTTGCCGAGCTGCCCCGGGAGTCGTGGGACCGGATGCTGGCGGTGAACCTCACCGGCACCTGGCTCTGCTCGCGCGAGGTGTATCCGGCCATGGCGGCGGCGGGCACGGGGAGGATCGTGAACATCGCGTCGGTCGCCGGCGTGCGCGGATTTGCGGGCGGCGCCGGCTACGCGGCGTCGAAGCACGGGATCGTGGGCCTCACTCGCTCCCTCGCCATGGAGGCCGCAAGGCTGGGCGTCACCGTCAACGCCGTGTGCCCGGGCTACGCCGATACGGGCATGGGCGCGGGGGCCGCGGAGAACGTGGCGCGCCAGCGCGGCATCGCGCTGGAGGAAGCGGAGCGCGTCATCGCGCGCACCCTTCCCCTCGGCCGGCTGATCCGGCCCGACGAGGTGGCGGCCACCGTGGCGTGGCTCTGCTCCGAGGGCGCCGCGGCGGTGAACGGCCAGGCCATCGTGCTCACCGGCGGCGACACGTGATCGCGCCCCGCCACTTCGGGTGGGCCGTGGCCGATCGCGTCGCCACGATCACCCTCGACCGCCCCGAGCGGAAGAACCCGCTCACCTTCGAGTCGTACGCCGAGCTGACCGAGACCTTCGGGAAGCTGACGGCGACCAGCGACGTGCGCGCGGTCGTGCTGACCGGCGCCGGCGGCAACTTCTCCTCCGGCGGCGACGTCCACGAGATCATCGGCCCGCTCGTGCGCATGAAGGACGACGGGCGATTCGACGACCTGCTCGCCTTTACCCGGCTCACCGGCGCATTGGTCAAGGCGATGCGGGCGTGCCCCCAGCCGATCATCGCCGCGGTGGACGGCGTCTGCGCCGGCGCCGGCGCCATCATGGCCATGGCCTCCGATCTCCGCCTCGGCACGGCGCGGAGCAGGGTCGCGTTTCTCTTCGTGCGGGTCGGACTCTCGGGCGCGGACATGGGTGCCTGCGCCATCCTGCCCCGGATCATCGGCCACGGCCGCGCGAGCGAGCTCCTCTTCACCGGCCGCTTCATGCCGGGGGACGAGGCGGAGCGGTGGGGCTTCTACAACCGGCTGGCCGAGCCGGAGTCGCTCGCCGCCGACGCCCACGCCCTCGCGGCGGAGCTCGCGCGCGGGCCGACGCTGGCGCACGCCGTCACCAAGCGCATGCTGCACGAGGAGTGGAGCATGCCGCTCGACCAGGCGATCGACGCCGAGGCGGTGGCCCAGGCGCGCTGCATGCAGACCGAGGATTTCGCGCGCGCCTACCGCGCCTTTGCCGCGCGTGCCACGCCGGTCTTCGAGGGGGACTGATGCCGGACCGGAGCTTCCTCGACTGGCCCGTCTTCGACGACGCGCACCGGCGGCTCGCGTCCGAGCTCGACGAGTGGGCCGCCCGCGAGCTTGGGACGGTGCCGCACGCCAGCCTGGACGATGCGTGCCGCACCCTGGCGCACCGCCTGGGGGACGCGGGATGGCTCGGGCTGGTGGCGCCGGCCCGTTTCGGGGGCCGCCTCGAGTCGCTCGATCTCCGCTCGCTCGCGCTCGCCCGGGAGACGCTCGCACGGCACGCCCCGCTGGCCGACTTCGTGTTCGCGCTGCAGGCGCTGGGGGCGGGCCCGGTCACCCTCTTCGGCAGCGACGCGCAGCGCACGCGCATCCTGCCGGGCATCATCGCCGGCCGCACGATCGCGGCCTTCGCCCTCACCGAGCGCGAGGCGGGTTCCGATGTCGCCGCCATGCAGACCACCGCCGCCCGCGACGGCACCGGCTACGTGATCGACGGGGAAAAGACCTGGATCTCGAATGCGGGGATCGCCGACCACTACGTCGTCTTCTGCCGCTATCCCGAGGGCGGCGAGCGAAGCTACGCCGCCTTCAGCGTCGAGGCCACCAACCCGGGCCTCCACGTCACCGGGCGGCTCGACACGCTGGCGCCGCACCCCCTCGGCACCATCCGGCTCACGCAATGCCGAGTCGGCGCCGATGCGCTGATCGGCGAGGCGGGCCGGGGCCTTCGCGTGGCGCTCGGCACGCTCGACGTCTTCCGTACCACCGTCGGCGCCGCGGCGCTCGGCTTTGCGCGGCGGGCCCTCGATGAGGCGCTCGCGCACGTGCGCGGCCGCCGCGCCTTTGGCGGGGCGCTGGCCGACCTCCAGCTGGTGCAGGGGGCCCTCGCCGACATGGCGACCGACATCGACGCCTCGGCCCTCCTCGTCTATCGGGCGGCCTGGACCCGCGACCACGGCGCGGAGCGCGTCACCCGCGAGGCGGCGATGGCCAAGCTCCACGCCACCGAAGCTGCCCAGCGCGTCATCGATCAGGCGGTCCAGCTGCTCGGTGCACGCGGCGTGGCCGGCGGGAGCGTCGTCGAGGGCCTCTACCGTGAGATCCGCGCCCTCCGCATCTACGAGGGCGCGAGCGACATTCAGCGGCTGGTGATCGCCGGAACCCTGCTCACGCCATGACCGACCTTCCTCCCGAAGAGACGCTCGACCCCGCCGACTGGGAGTCGCTCCGCGCGCTGGGCCACCGGATGGTGGACGACGCGCTCGACTGGCTGCGCGACGTGCGCGAGCGCCCCGTCTGGCAGCCGATCCCCGACGCTGTGCGCGCGAGCTTCCAGGCGCCGGCGCCGCGCACGCCCTCCGATCCCGCGGCGATCTACCGCGACTTCACCGAGCGGGTGCTTCCCTATCCGATGGGCAACGTGCACCCGCGCTTCTGGGGCTGGGTGATCGGCACCGGCACCCCGTTCGGCGCGCTGGCCGACCTGCTGGCCGCCACGATGAACCCGAACTGCGGCGGCGCGGATCACTCGGGCACGCTGGTGGAGCACCAGGTGCTCGACTGGCTCAAGGAACTGCTGGGCGTGCCGATGGAGGCGAGCGGGCTCCTCGTGAGCGGCGGGTCGATGGCCAACCTCGTCGGGCTCACCGTCGCCCGGAACGTGGCGGGCGGCGCGGACATACGGAAAGTGGGCGTGGCCGGCGCGCCGGGCCGGCTCGTGATGTACGCCTCGACCGAGGCCCACAGCTCCGTCCGGAAGGCGGCCGAGCTGCTCGGGCTCGGCACCGACGGGCTCCGGCTCATCCCGGTGGACGCGGACTATGCGGTGGACGTGGCCGCGCTCGAGCGCGCGGTCGCAGCCGACCGCGCGGCGGGCCTCACGCCGGTGTGCGTCATCGGCAACGCCGGCACGGTCAACACCGGGGCGTTCGACGACCTCGACCGGCTGGCGGACCTCTGCGCGCGCGAGCACCTCTGGTTCCACGTGGACGGAGCCTTCGGCGCGCTCGCGGCCCTGGTGCCGGCGTACCGGGATCGGCTCCGGGTGCTGGCGCGCGCCGACTCGGTCGCGTTCGACCTGCACAAGTGGATGTACGTCCCCTTCGAGGCCGGCTGCATCCTGGTGCGCCATCCGAAAGAGCATCACGACAGCTTCGCGGTGGCACCGGGGTACCTGGCCCGCGCGCGCGGCGGGCTCGCCGCGGCGACGGTCTGGCCCAGCGACTACGGCGTGGAGCTGTCGCGCGGGTTCAAGGCGCTCAAGGTGTGGATGTCGCTGCAGGAGCACGGCGCCGATCGCTACGGGCGGCTCATCGCACAGAACATCGCGCAGGCGCGTTACCTCGCCGGGCTGGTGGACGCGGAGGCCGAGCTGGAGCGGATGGCGCCGGTGCCGCTCAACATCGTGTGCTTCCGCTTCACGGGCCGCGGCGGCGGCGCCCGGGACATGGACGAGCTCAACCGCGAGCTGCTGATCCGCCTGCACGAGAGCGGGGTCGCGGTGCCGTCGTCCGTCACGCTCCACGGGCGGTCGGGCATCCGGGTCGCCATCACCAACCATCGGAGCCGGCGCGAGGACTTCGACCTCCTCGTGCGCGAGACACTGCGCCTCGGGCGCGAGCTGGTGAGCGGCGCATGACGCACGACACCTTCTGCGACGACGCGCTGCCGCCGCGGGAGCTCTGGCCCGTGATGCGCTACGACACGCTGCCCGAGCTCGCCGCCTATCCGGAGCGGATGAACTGCGCGGCGGAGCTGCTCGACCGCGCGGTCGACCGCGGCTGGGGAGACCGCACCGCGCTGCTCGCGCCCGGGGCGCGCTGGACCTACCGGGACCTGCTCGCGGCCTCCAACCGGATCGCCCACGTGCTGGTGGAGGACCTGGGCCTCCGCCCGGGCGGCCGGGTGCTGCTCCGCGGCGCCAACGCGCCGATGCTCGTGGCCTGCTGGTTCGCGGTGCTCAAGGCCGGCGGCGTGGTGGTCTGCACCATGCCGCTCCTCCGGACGCGGGAGCTGGTCTTCACCGTCGAGAAGGCGCGGATCGCCCTCGCCCTCACCGACACCCGTGTCGCCGCCGACTGCGAGGCGGCGATGCCCGGCGGCCGCGTCGTGCACTACGGCACCGACGGCGGGCCCGGCACGCTCGAGGCCCTCATGGCGTCGAAACCCGACGCGTTCGCCAACGCCGACACGCGGGCCGACGAGACGGCGCTGATCGCCTTCACCTCGGGCACCACCGGCCAGGGGAAGGGGACGATGCACTTCCACCGCGACGTCCTCGCCATCTGCGACTGCTTCCCGCGCTACGTGCTGCGGCCCCGGCCCGATGACGTCTTCATCGGCTCGCCGCCGCTCGCCTTCACCTTCGGGCTCGGCGGCCTCGTCCTCTTCCCGTTCCGCGTGGGCGCGGCCGGCGTCCTCCTCGAGCAGGGCACGCCGCCCAACCTCGTTCGCGCGATCGAGGAGTTCCGCGCCACGGTCTGCTTCACGGCGCCCACGGCGTACCGCGCGATGTGCGGCCTTCTCGAGGGCCGGGACATCTCGAGCCTTCGCGAGTGCGTCTCCGCCGGCGAGACCCTGCCCCGCGCCACCTTCGAGGCGTGGGAGGCGCGGACCGGGATCCGCATCATCGACGGCATCGGCTCGACCGAGATGCTGCACATCTTCATCAGCGCCTCGGGCGACGACATTCGCCCAGGCGCGACCGGCCGCCCCGTCCCCGGCTACGAGGCGCGCGTGATCGACGACGCGGGCCGCGACGTCCCCGACGGCGAGATCGGCCGGCTGGCGGTGCGCGGGCCGACCGGGTGCCGCTACCTCGACAACGTCGAGCGGCAGCGCGCCTACGTCGAGGACGGCTGGAACATCACCGGCGACTCCTACCGCCGGGACACGGAGGGCTACTTCTGGTACCAGGCGCGCACCGACGACATGATCATCTCGTCGGGCTACAACATCTCGGGCCCGGAGGTGGAATCGGTGCTGCTGCTGCACCCGGCCGTGCAGGAGTGCGGCGTGGTGGGCGCCCCCGACGCCGAGCGGGGGCAGATCGTGAAGGCGCACATCGTCCTCCGCCCCGGCGTGCATGGCGACGCGGCCCTCGTGCGCGAGCTGCAGGACTTCGTGAAGGCCGAGATTGCGCCGTACAAGTATCCGCGCGCGATCGTCTTCGCCGACGCCCTGCCCCGCACCGACACCGGCAAGCTGCAGCGCTTCCGCCTCCGCCAGGAGAATGCATGAAGGACCTCTTCCTGCCGCTGCATCCCGAGGGGTGGGCCGCGCCGCGCGGCTACAGCGACGGTATCGTGGCGTTCGGGCGGCTCGTCTTCGTGTCGGGACAGGTCGGCTGGAATCCCGCCACGGCCGCGTTCGAGTCCGACGACTTCGCGGCGCAGGCGGAACAGGCGCTGGCCAACGTCGCCACGGTGCTCCGGGTGGCGGGCGCCGACCCGGCCCAGCTGGTCCGCATGACCTGGTACGTCACCGATCGCGACGCCTACGTCGCCGCACGCGGGCCGGTCGGCGCAGCCTACCGGCGCATCATGGGGACCCACTACCCCACCATGTCGCTCGTGATCGTGGCCGGCCTGCTGGAGCCGCGGGCCCTGGTCGAGATCGAGGCGACGGCAGTGGTGCCGGCGTGACGCGTGATGACTGACGCGGTCATCGTCGGCGCGGTCCGGACACCCGTCGGGCGCCATGGCGGGGCCCTGGCCCGCGTGCGGCCGGACGACCTCGCCGCGGCGGCGATCGCGGCGCTGGTCGAGCGCACGCGCGTGGATCCCCGCTCGATCGACGACGTCATCCTCGGCTGCACCAACCAGGCGGGGGAGGATTCCCGGAACGTCGGCCGCATGGCCGCACTGCTGGCCGGGCTCCCGGTCGAGGTTCCCGGCCAGACCGTCAACCGCCTCTGCGGCTCCGGCCTGCAGGCGGTGGTGGCGGCGGCGCACGCGATCCGTGCGGGCGAGGCGCGGTGCGTGGTGGCGGGCGGCGTCGAGAGCATGTCGCGGGCGCCGTGGGTGACGCTCAAGCCCGACACCGCCTTCCCCCGCGGCGCGCCGGCCACCGCCGACTCTACGATCGGCTGGCGGTTCACCAATTCCCGCTTCCCCGCCAAGTGGACCATCTCGATGGGCGAGACCGCGGAGGAGGTGGCGATCCGCTACGGCATCTCGCGCGAGGACCAGGACGCCTTCGCGCTCGAGAGCCAGGCGCGCACGGCCCGTGCGATCGCCGCCGACCGGTTTGCCGGCGAGATCGTGCCGGTGACCGTCACCGACGCGCGCGGCCGCGCCACCGTGGTGGAGCGCGACGAGCCGCCCCGTCCCGACACCAGCGCCGAGGCGCTCGGGGCACTCATGCCGGCGTTCCGGAAGGGTGGGACCGTCACCGCCGGCTCGTCGAGCGGCATCAACGACGGCGCGAGCGCCGTGCTGGTCATGGCGGAAGAGGCGGCGCGGGAGGCCGGCCTCGTCCCGATGGCGCGGATCGTCGCGACCGCCGTCGCCGGCGTGCCACCCGAGATCATGGGCATCGGCCCGGTGCCCGCCATGCGGAAGGCGCTCGAGCGGGCCGGGATCGGCGCCGGCGCGCTGGACCTGATCGAGCTCAACGAGGCCTTCGCCGCGCAGGCGCTCGCCTGCATCCGTGAGCTGGGCCTCGATCCCGCCCGCGTCAACGTGAATGGCGGGGCCATTTCGCTGGGGCATCCGCTCGGCTCGAGCGGCAGCCGCATCGTCACCACCCTGGTCCACGAGCTGGCGCGGCGCGGCGGCCGCTACGGCGTGGCGACGATGTGCATCGGCGTGGGACAGGGCATCGCCGTCATCCTCGAGCGCAGGACGTGAGCGACGCGCCCGGAAGGAGCGCGCCCGCGCGGCTCGCCGTGATCGGCGCCGGCACCATGGGCCACGGCATCGCGGCCGTGGCCGCCATGGCCGGGCTCACCGTCGCGCTCGCCGACGAGGATCCCGTGGCACCGGCCGCGGCGCTCATCCGGATCGCCGCCATCCTCGACCAGGCCATCGCGCGCGGGAAGCTGCCCGCCGACGAGCGCGCCGCGGCGCTGGGCCGGGTGCGCGCCGCCGCCGGCGGCGCCGATGCCGCCGGCGATGCGGACCTCGTGATCGAGGCCGTGCCCGAGCGGCTCGACCTCAAGCAGGCCCTGTTCGCCGAGCTCGAGCGCGCCGCGCCGGCGGATGCCATCCTCGCGAGCAACACGTCGTCGCTCTCCATCTCGCGCATCGCGGACGCCGTGCGCAATCCCGCGCGCGTCGTCGGCCTCCACTTCTTCAATCCCGTCCCCGCCATGCGCCTGGTCGAGATCGTGCGCGGCGAGGCCACCACGGACGACACCCTCGCCCGCGCGCGCGCCTTTGCCGAGCGGCTCGGCAAGACCCCGATCGTCGTCCGCGACTCCCCCGGCTTTGCGACCAGCCGGCTCGGCGTGGTGCTGGGGCTCGAGGCGATCCGCATGCTGGAGGAAGGGGTCGCGAGCGCCGAGGACATCGACCGCGCCATGGAGCTCGGCTACAACCACCCGATGGGCCCCCTCCGCCTGGGCGACCTGGTCGGGCTCGACGTCCGCCTCGCCATTGCCGACCACCTGCATGCCACGCTCGGCGGTGACACCTACGCGGCGCCGGAGCTGCTCCGGCGCATGGTGGCGGAGGGCCGGCTGGGCCGGAAGAGCGGCCAGGGATTCTACCAGTGGTAGACGACGCGCTGGTGCTGCGGGAGCGGCGGGGCGCGGTCGAGATCCTGACCCTCAACCGTCCCGACAAGCGGAACGCGCTCAACACGGCGCTCCGCACCGCATTGATTGCCGCCCTCGACGAGCTGGCGGGCGACGTCGGGGTCCGCGTCATCGTGCTCACCGGTGCCGGCGACCGCGCCTTCGTGGCGGGCGCCGACGTGACCGAGTTCACCGGGCGCGACGTGGCGGCCCAGGCCGCCTCCATGCAGGCCCGCCGGGTGTACGACGTCGTGGCCGCGTCGGAGCGGCCGCTGGTCGCCGCGATCAACGGCGCCTGCCTTGGCGGCGGGCTGGAGCTCGCGCTCGCCTGCGACATCCGGATCGCGAGCACCACCGCGCGATTCGGGCAGCCGGAGGTGAACCTCGGGCTGATCCCGGGCGGCGGCGCCACCCAGCGGCTGCCGCGCGTGGTCGGCCTGGGCGCGGCGCTCCGGCTCATCCTCACCGGAGAGCCGGTGGACGCCGCGGAGGCACTCCGCATGGGGCTGGTGGAGGAAGTGACCGAGCCGGAGGACTGCCTCGAGCGCGCCATCGCGGTGGCGGAACGGATCGCGCGGAACAGCCCGGTGGCGGTCGCCGCCGCCCGCCGGGCAACGCGTGCGGCGCTCGGGCTTCCGCTCGCCGCGGGACTCGACCTCGAGCGCGCGGCGTTCCTCGCGGCCTTTGCCGCGGAGGATCGCGCCGAGGGCATCGCGGCCTTCCTGGAAAAGCGGCAGCCGGTCTTCCCGGGCCGCTAGGGTGGAATCGTCGAGCATCCGGATCGGCGAGGTGGAGCTCACCTGGGCCGCGGCGGGCGACGGCCCGCCGGTCGTGTTCGTGCACGGCGGCCTGGCCGACATGCGCTACTGGAAGGCCGAGCTCCCCGCCTTCGCCTCGCGCTGGCGCGCCATCAGCTACAGCCGGCGCTACTCGCATCCCAACCGGAACCGGCCCCTCGCCGGGGATTACTCGCCGCGCACCGATGCGCGCGACCTCGCCGGCCTGATCGAGCAGGTGGCGGGAGGGCCCGCGCATGTCGTTGCCGCGTCCATCGGCGCCTGCGCGGCGCTGTTCACCGCGGCGGAGCGACCCGACCTCGTGCGCTCGCTCGTCGTGATCGAGCCCCCCATGCTTCGCTGGCTGGAGGGCACCCCGGGCGGCGACGCCGTCTGGCGCGAGTTCCGGGACGACGTCTGGGAGCCGGCGGGCCGCGCCTTCGATCGGGGGGAGCCGGAGCGCGGCGTCGCGACCTTCATTGACTACTTCCTGGGCCCGGGCCGGTTCGATCGCCTTCCCGCGGCCTCGCGCCAGCGCATCATGCAGAACGCCGCCGAGCTGGAGGCGCAGACCCGCTCGAGCGACCGGTTCCCCGTCCTCGACCGGTCGGCGGTCGCCGCGCTCCCGATGCCGGTGCTGATGCTGAGCGGCTCACTCACCCGCCCCACCCACGCGCTGGTGGACGCCGAGCTGGAGCAGCTCCTGCCGCGGCCGCGCCGCATCATCCTCGCCGGAGCGTCGCACGACGTCTGGGTGGATCGCGCCGAGGAGTGCCGGGAGGCCACGATGCAATTCCTCGGCTCCCCATGAGGCGCTTCCTCGCGCTCGGCGATTCCTACACCATCGGTGAGGGCGTGGCGCCCGCCGAGAGCTGGCCGACGCGGCTGCAGGCATCGCTCGCGGCCAGCGGCATCGAGCTCGCTCCGCCGGAGATCGTCGCCACGACGGGCTGGACCACGGGAGAGCTGCTCACGGGAATCGCCGCCGCGGCGCCGGCCGGCCCGTTCGAGCTCGTGTCGCTGCTGATCGGGGTCAACAACCAGTATCGGGGCGGGCTCCTGGGCGAGTACCGCGCGGAATTCCGGAAGCTGCTCGAGCGCGCCATCGCCTTTGCCGGCGGCCGCTCGCGCCGGGTCCTCGTCCTCGCCATCCCCGACTGGAGCGTGACGCCGTTTGCCGAGGGCCGCGACCAGGGCGCCATCGCGGCGCAGATCGACCGGTTCAACGACGTGGCCCGGCGCGAGGCGGCCGAGCGACGGGCGGCATGGGTGGACGTCACCCCGGTCTCCCGCCGGCTCGGGCACCTGGCCGAGTATCTCGTGGCGGACGGCCTGCATCCGTCGGGCCGGATGTACGCTGAATGGGCGCGGCTGGCCGAGCCGGCGGCGCTCGCCGCGCTGGGCATCGCGAAGCGCTGACGCGGGGCCTTATCTTCCGGGCTCGCGCACCAACGACTTCCCGAGGCGCCCATGCCGTTCGGCCTTCCCGACAGCCAGCAGAAGCTCACCTACGGCGGGTACCTTCGGGTCCGCGAGCTGACCGCGCTCCAGGAGCTCAAGTCGGACCCGGCGCAGCACGACGAGACCCTCTTCATCATCATCCACCAGACCTACGAGCTCTGGTTCAAGCAGATCCTCCATGAAGTGGACGCGATCGTGGGCTGCCTCGACCGCGACGAGATCCTCGCCGGCACGCGGCTCCTCCGGCGGTGCCACGAGATCCAGCGCGTCCTGATCTCGCAGCTCACCGTGCTCGAAACGATGACCCCGATGGATTTCCTGAGCTTCCGCGACCACCTCATGCCCGCGAGCGGCTTCCAGTCGTCGCAGTTCCGGGAGATCGAGTTCCTGTCGGGGCTCAAGGAGGAGCGGTTTCTCTCCAACTACGAGCCGGGGTCTCCCGAGCACGGCCAGCTCTCGCGGCGGCTGGCCCAGCCCACGCTCCGGGACGCCTTCCACGCCCTGCTCCGCCGCCGCGGCTTCGACGCGCCGGCCGACGCCGCGCCCGGTGACGAGCGCATCGTCGCCACACTCGTGGCGCTGTACCGCGAGCCGACCCCGCACTACGATCTCTTCCTCCTGGCCGAGGCGCTCACCGAGTACGATGAGCTCTTCTCGCACTGGCGCTTCCGGCACGTCCAGATGGTGGAGCGGGTGATCGGCGGGCGGCCGGGAACCGGCGGCAGCGACGGCGCCGCGTATCTCCGCGGCACGGTGGGCCGGCGGCTCTTCCCCGAGCTCTGGGAGATGCGCACCCGGCTGGGCGGCGCATGACCGTCACGCGGCCTCCGGTCTTTCCGACGCTCGAGACGGAGCGGCTCCTGCTGCGCCCGTTCACGCAGGCGGACGCGCCGGCCGTCTTCGAGCATGTGAAGGAGTGGGACGTCGCGTCCACCACGCTCAACATTCCCCACCCCTACGAGCCCGGCATGGCGGAGTCGTGGATCCGCAGTCACGCGATGCTCGCCGCGGCGGGCGAAGGGGTCACGCTGGCGCTGGTGGAGCGGGAGACCGGCACGCTGATCGGCTCGATCGCCCTCCGGCTGTCGCCGCCGCACGACCGTGGCGAGCTGGGCTACTGGGTGGGACGCGCCTGGTGGGGACGCGGCTACGTCACGGAGGCGGCCGCCGCGATGCTCCGCTACGGCTTCGAGACCCTCGGCCTCAATCGCATCGAGGCGCACCACCTGACGCGGAACCCCGCCTCCGGGCGCGTGATGCAGAAGCTCGGCATGACGCACGAGGGCCGCATCCGCGAGCACGTGAAGAAGTGGGGACAGTACGAGGACATCGAGGCCTATGCCATCCTCCGGCGTGAATACCGTGGCTGACCGGGTCGTGGTCCGGGACGCGCGCCTCGATCGGCTGCGGACGCTGTCGCGGTGGCTCGATTCCCGGATCCGGATCCCCGGCACACCGATCCGCTTCGGCCTCGACGCCATCATGGACATCGTTCCCGTGCTCGGTGACGTGGCCGGCGTGGGCTTCTCCAGCTTCATCCTGCTCGAGGCGGCGCGCCTCGGTGCCTCGAAGTCCACGCTCTTCCGCATGCTCTGGAACGTCGGCATCGACGCGCTGGCCGGCGCGATTCCCGGGCTGGGCGTGCTCTTCGACGTCGCCTGGAAGGCCAACGACCGCAACATCGCGCTGCTCGAGCGCCACGCCCTGGAGCCGGTCGCCACGCGCACCGCCAGCCGGCGCTTCGCCGTCGTGCTCGGCATCGGCCTGCTGCTGATGCTGATCGGCGCGGGCTTCCTTGGCTACTGGCTCCTCCACCTCATTTCCGGCGCCATCCAGCACCGCTTCTGACCCCCGCCCGCCGGGTCTTACCAGTCCCGGTGACGCGCCGTAGCTTCTTCCGTCCTCGTCTCCCCCCTCACCAGGAGTGACGCATGGTCGGGCTCACGGCGCTCATCGTTCCGCTCCTCATTTCGTCGGTCATCGTCTGGATCGCAAGCTCGATCATCCACATGGTGCTGCCCTGGCACAAGGGTGACTATCCCCGCGTCCCCGATGAGCCGCGCTTCCGCGCCGCCGTCGGCCCGCTGGCCATCCCGCCGGGCGACTACCTGGTTCCCCGCTGCGACAGCATGGCGGAGATGAAGTCGCCCGAGTTCAAGGCGAAGATGACCGAGGGACCAGTCGTGATGATGACGGTGTTCCCCAACGGCGTCCGCGGCATGGGCCGGGAGCTCGCGCTCTGGTTCCTGTACATCCTGGTGGTGGGGATCTTCGCCGCCTACATCGCGGCGCACGCGCTGCAGCCGGGTGCGACCTACCTCGAGGTCTTCCGCTTCGTGGGCGCCTCGGCGTTCATGGGCTATGCGCTGGCGCTCTGGCAGCAGGCGATCTGGTTCCATCGCTCGGCGCGGGTGACGCTGATGTCGAGCTTCGACGGCCTGATCTACGCGCTTCTCACCGCGGGCACCTTCGGCTGGCTCTGGCCGCGCTGAGGCGCGCGCCCGGAAGCGGTGCTCAGAAGCGGAGGGTGAGCCCGGCGTAGACCGAGGGGAAGACGCCGATGGCGGTGCGCACGGTCGCGCCGAGGGTGAACCCGACCGACGGGGCGGCCCATTGTGTCACGTGCGCGCCGACGACCACCCCGATGCCGCCTCCGGTGAGCTCCGACTGGTCGCCGACGAGGAAGGCGGTGCCTCCGAGGGTTCCACCCACCTCGGTGGGGCCATGCAGGTCGGTATAGGTGGCGGCCAGGTCCAGCGCGGCACCGCCCGAGTTGGTGCCGAAGGCGGGGAGCGCGGCCGTAAGCTCGACCCCCCAGGCCGGCCCGAAGTCGCGACGCAGCGCGAGCCTGGGGCCGTAGCCCCACGAGTCGGCGCCGGCGTGCAGCGCCTCGCCGGCGACGGTCAGGGTCCACGCGCGAGGACGCGGGACCTGGGCGTGGACCGGCGCCGCCGCGAGGGCGGTGGTGATGGCGATCGCCGCGGCGGCGAGGCGGGTGCGCAAGTGTGTCATGGGCGAATGGTACCCCCGGGCCGTTGCCTGGGCGTGACCTGACTCCAGGGAGATCCGCATGCGCCGTTCCGAAGTCCCCGCCGGATGACCACCGTGCGCCGCGTGCTGCGCGGCTTCGAGACGGTCGTGATCAACACCCGCCCAGACATCTCGACCGAGGACGTGCTCGAGCGCCTCGACGGCGCGCTCGCGCTGCTCGAGCGGTACGTGCCGGAGCACTTCGCCAACCTGCAGCGCGACTTCCGGGGGATCCTGGTCGAGCGGCGCGCCTACCGCGGCGCCTACCTCATCGCCGAGCGGGTCTGCATGGTGGAGCTCACCTTCGTGGTGAACCGCGCCTTCTCCCTGGCCCAGGTCGCCTCGACGATCCTGCATGAGGGCATGCACGCGCGGCTGCACGCGATGGGCCAGTCCCTCGATGACAGCCCGGCGCAGGAGCGCTTCTGCCGGCAGGCGGAGATCGAATTCGGGGAGCGGGTGCCGGACGGCGGCCCGGTCGTCGAGCGCGCGCGCGCCGCGCTCGAGCTGGCCGACGCGGAGATCGCGCCGGCGATCGACCCCGCCCTCGCCGCCCGCCGCGTGGCCGACGTGGACCGCGCCGCCCGCGGCGACGGCTGACTAGCGCGACACGTAGGGCCGGAGGAAGGGAGCCGTCCGGCTCCCGCGCGCCCGCGCCACCTCCGCCGGCGTTCCCTCGGCCACGATCCGCCCACCCTCGTCGCCCGCGCCGGGCCCCATGTCGATCACCCAGTCGCTCCCCGCCACCACCCGCATGTCGTGCTCCACCACCACCACGCTGTTGCCCGCGTCCACCAGCCCGTCGAGCTGCACCATCAGCTTCTCCACGTCGGCCGGATGCAGGCCCGTCGTCGGCTCGTCGAGCACGTAGAGCGTGTTCCCGCGATGGGCCCGCTGCAGCTCGGCCGCGAGCTTGATGCGCTGCGCCTCGCCGCCGGAGAGCTCGGTCGCCGGCTGGCCTAGGCGAAGGTAGCCGAGGCCGATCGCCTGCAGCAGCGCGAGCGGCTTTCGCACCGCCGGCTCCTCGGCGAAGCGCTCGCAGGCCTCGTCGACCGTGAGGCGCAGCACCTCCGCGATGTTCAGCCCCTGCCAGCGCACCTC
>JAICVB010000086.1 GCA_025935545.1 Gemmatimonadales bacterium | reverse complement strand
GGCCTGGCCGCGCGGCCCGAGCTGGCGAGTCTCGCGAGCCAGCGGGCCGGCGCCCGCGCCGCCGTCACCCTCGCGCGCGAGTACTGGCTGCCCGACCTCTTCATCGGGCTCAACCGCGACTACGCGGCCGAGGGCCCCGCGTTGTTCACCACCGGCGTCGCCTTTCCGCTCCCCGTCTTCTTCTGGCAGCACAGCAAGGGGGAGATCGCCGAGGCGCGCTACCGGGAGCGCGAGCTCGCCGCCTCCTATGCCGATCTCGAGGCGCAGGTCGGCCAGGACATCCGCGCCGCCTGGGCCACCGCCGACGCGGCGCTGCGCCAGGCGGTCTACCTGCGCGACGAGCTCCTCCCCACCGCGCGCGAGGCCTACCGCATCGCATCAGTGAGCTACGGCCTCGGCGGCTCGTCCGCCCTCGAGGTGCTCGAGGCGCGGCGCGCCCTTCTCGATGCGGAAAGCCAGTACACCGAGGCCCTCGCCGCCGCCAGCGGCGCCCGTGCCGAGCTCCAGCGCGCGGTGGCCACTCCTCTCGACTCGCTCCCATCCGGAGACTCGCATGCCCGCTAGCCGCCCGCGGCTCCTGCCCCCGATCGCGGGACTCGTCGTCATCCTGACCGCCTGCGGGCAGCGCGACACTCCCGCGCGCGCGGGCGACACGACGGCCGCGGCCGGTGCCACCGCCTCCGACCGCGTCACGCTCGACAGCGCGCAGCGCGCGCAGATCCGCACCATCGTCGCCGAGGCGGTGGCGTACACGCCCAGCGTCATCACCACGGGCACCGTTGCGTTCAACGGCGATCGCTCGACGGCGGTGCTGTCGCCGGTCTCGGGGCCGGTCTCCCGCATCCTGGTGCAGCCGGGCGCGCGCGTGGGCCGCGGCCAGGCGCTCGCCACGGTCGCGTCGCCCGACTTTGCCGATGCGATCGCGAACTACCGGAAGGCGGAGTCGGCGCTCCGGAACGCGCAGCGGATCGCGACGCTCGACGAGCAGCTCTTCGCCAACGACGCCCTCGCGCGGCGCGATCTCGACCAGGCCCGGACCGATCTCGCCGCCGCCGGCGCCGACCGTGACGCGGCCGCGTCCGTCCTGCGCTCGCTCGGCGTGGACGACCGCGCCATCGCGGCAATCCGGGAGGGCCGGCCCACGCCGGCGGCCGAGGCCGCGATCCGCTCCCCCATCGCCGGCACCGTCGTGGAGCGGACGATTACGCCGGGCCAGCTGCTCGAGGCCGGCGCCACCCAGTGCTTCGTGGTGGCCGATCTCTCGTCGGTGTGGGTGATGGCCAACGTCTTCGAGAGCGACGTGGCCGACGTGCGGGCGGGCGAGCGCGTGCGGGTGAGCACCGCCGCATCGCCCGACACGCTGGAGGGGAGGGTGGACTATGTGGCGGCGCTGGTGGATCCGGCGACCAAGGCCACCGCCGTCCGCGTGCTGGTGCCCAATCGCGGCGGCGTCCTTCGCCGCGACATGCTGGTGGACGTCGAGATCCGCTCGGACCGGACGCGCACGGGCATCCTCGTTCCCGTCGCCGCCGTGCTCCGGAACGACGAGAACCTGCCCTACGTCTTCATCGGCAGCGGACGCACCTTCAGCCGCCGGGCCATCCAGCTCGGCCAGCGCGTCGGCGACCGGTACGTGGTGCGGGCCGGCGTGCAGCCGGGCGACACGGTCGTGACCGAAGGCGCCGTCTTCCTCGCGGGATCGGGATCATGACCGACCCGGAGGCCATGGCGCGGCCGGCCACCGGCCGCTCGCTCATTCACCGCATCGTCTCGCTGTCGCTGTCGGCGCCGCTCATCGTCCTCACGCTCTGCGTCGTCGTCGCGGCGATCGGCGTCTGGTCGTTCTCGCGGCTCCCGGTGGACGCTTACCCCGACATCTCGCCGCCGATGGTCGAGATCGTCACCCAGTGGCCGGGCCAGGCGGCGGAGGAGGTCGAGCGGCTCATCACGGTGCCGATCGAGACCGAGATGAACGGGCTCCCGGGGCTCAGCGTCGTCCGCTCGATCTCCCTCTACGGCCTCTCCGACGTGCGGCTCGTCTTCAACGACGGCACCGACCGCTACTTCGCCCGCGAGCGCGTGTTCGAGCAGCTGCGCGGCGTGGAGGTGCCCGAGGGCGCGGAGCCCGACGTGGCACCCCTCGCATCGCCGTCGGGACTGGTGTACCGGTACGTGCTGGAGAGCGCCGACCGGAGCCCGATGGAGCTCAAGACGATCCAGGACTGGATCCTGAGCAAGGCGTACAAGTCGGTGCCCGGCGTGGCCGACCTGTCGAGCTTCGGCGGGCAGACCATGCAGTACCAGGTCCTGCTCGACCCGACCCGCGTCGCCGGCGCCGGCCTCTCGGTCGGCGACGTGGCCAACGCACTCGGAGCCAACAACGGCAACGCGGGGGGGGGCTTCTACTCGGAGGGCGGCCAGTTCTACTACGTGCGGGGATTGGGGAGGCTGGAGCGGCCGGAGGACATTGGGAATGTCGTCCTCGCGGTGCGCGATGGCACGCCGGTGCTGGTGCGCGACGTGGGCCGGGTGGTCATCGGCTATGCGCCCCGGCTCGGCCAGTTCGGCTTCAACGACCGCAACGACGCCGTGGAGGGCATCGTCGTGATGCGCACCGGCGAGCAGGCGCAGACCGTGCTCAAGGGCGTCGAGGCGATGACCCGTGAGCTCAACGGACAGGTGCTGCCGCACGACGTGAAGATCCGGCCCTTCTACGACCGGCGGGACCTGATCCACCTCACCACGCGCACCGTCGAGGAGAACCTGCTCCGCGGCATCATCCTGGTCGTGGCGGTGCTCATCTTCTTCCTGTTCAACGTGCGCTCGGGGCTGATCGTCGCGGCCACGATTCCGCTGGCCCTGCTGTTCGCCTTCATCTGCCTCGACCTCAAGCACATCCCGGCCAACCTCCTCTCCATCGGCGCCATCGATTTCGGCATCCTGGTGGATGGGGCGGTGGTCATGGTGGAGAACATCCATCGCGCCCTCGCGCGGCGGCACGGTACGTCGTACACGGTCCGCGAGGTCATCGCGGAGGCGGCGGCGGAGGTGGACCGGCCCATCGTCTACGCGGTCGCGATCATCGTCGCCGGATTCCTGCCCATCTACGTGCTGTCGGGCCCCTCGGGGCGGCTCTTCCAGCCGATGGCGGACACGACGATCTTCGCCCTGATCGGCTCGCTCATCCTCACGCTCACGGTCCTCCCGGTCCTCTGCGCGCTCCTCCTGGGGCGTGGCGTGGCGGAGCGGCGGAACCGCATCTTCGAGTGGGTGCGGGACCGCTACGCCCGTGCGCTCGACTGGTGCCTGGCGCGCGGCCGCGCGACGGTCGGCGCCTCGATCGTGCTCTTCGCGGCGGCGCTGATCCTGGCCACGCGGATCGGGGCCGAGTTCATGCCGCACCTCGACGAGGGCGCGCTCTGGGTCCGGGCCACCATGCCCTCCACGATCTCCCTCGAGGCCTCGGGCCAGCTGGTGCCCCGCATCCGCGAGATCCTTCGCTCATTCCCCGAGGTGACCGTGGTCGCCTCGGAGCACGGCCGGCCCGACGACGGCACCAACCCCACCGGCTTCTTCAACGCCGAGTTCTACGTGGGGCTCAAGCCGTACCGCGAGTGGCGGGGGGCCTACCACACCAAGCCGGAGCTGATCGCCGCCGTGAACCGGAAGCTGTCGCGCTTCCCCGGGGTGAGCTTCAACTACACCCAGCCGGCGGAAGACGCGGTCGACGAGGCGGAGACCGGTCTCAAGAGCGCGCTGGCGGTCAAGGTGTTCGGGCCCGACCTCGGCGTCCTGGAGTCGAAGGGGCACGCCATCGAGAAGGTGATCAGCGGGGTCCGCGGCATCGATCGCGTCACCGTGGTGGAGGAGCTGGGCCAGCCGAGCCTGACCGTCCGGCTCGACCGCGGACGGATCGCGCGCTACGGGCTCAACGTGGCGGACGTGAACGGGCTCATCGAGGCCGCGGTGGGCGGCGTCGCCGCGACGTCGGTGGTCCAGGGCGAGAAGCTTTTCGACCTGGTGGTGCGGCTCGAGCCGCGGTTCCGGGAAACCCCGGAACAGATCGGCAATATCCTCGTCGCGGCACCCGACGGGCAGCAGATTCCGCTGCGCGAGCTGGCCACGATCGAGGTGGCCAGCGGGGCGTCCTTCATCTACCGCGAAGACAACTCGCGCTACATCGGCGTGCAGTACGCGGTGGAGGGGCGCGACCTCGCGAGCGCGGTCCAGGAGGCGCAGCGGAAGGTGGCGGCGGCCGTGCCCCTCCCGCCGGGATATCGAGTGGTCTGGGGGGGCGAGTATGAGGAGTACACCGCGTCGCGCGGTCAGCTCGCGATCGTGCTGCCGCTCACCATCGCGGCGATCTTCGTGCTGCTCTTCGCGCTCTACCGGAACGTGACGTTCCCCATGATCACGATCATCGGCGTGGTGCTGTCCGCCCCGGTGGGCGGGCTGCTGGCGCTGGCCATCACCGGCACGCCATTCTCGGTGTCGTCCGGCATCGGCTTCCTGGCGCTGTTCGGGGTATCGGTGCAGACCGCGGTCGTCTACATCTCTTACGCCAACGAGCTCCGGCTCGGCGGAAGCGGCATCACGGCCGCGGCCCGCGAGGCGGCGCTCCACCGCCTGCGCCCGATCATGATGACGGCGCTCGTCGCGGCCCTCGGCCTCCTGCCGGCGGCGCTCTCGACCGACGTCGGCTCCGATTCCCAGCGCCCCTTCGCGATGGTCATCGTGGGCGGGCTCTTCTCCCGCCTGCTCATCAGCGTCTTCCTGATGCCGGTGCTGTATGCGGGCGTGGCGCGGGAGGGGGACCGGCTGGAGGTCTGAGGCGGGCTAGAACTTCGGCGCGCGCTTCCACCCGGGGATGGGCGGCGGCGGCGCCACCGCGGCGCGACGCATGAGCTCCAGATGCGGCGCCACCAGGTCGGCGAGCTGCTGCGCAATCTCGACGTCGCCGCGTCCGAAGCGGTTGGCGTCGCCGGTGAGCACCATCGCGCCGATCACCTCGCCGCCCACCCTGAGCCCCACGATGAGATCGGTGCGGCGCTCGGCCCGCACCATCAGGTTGGCCAGCTCGCCCCGCGCCACGCGGCCCAGCCCCGTGCCGGCGACCGGCGTGAGCGGGAGATCGGGGAGCGGACGCGTCTCGCCCGGCGCCATCACGGCGACGCGGTCCTCCTCGGCCAGCCGGAGCGCGAAGTGCAGCCGCTCGAAGGGCAGCACCGACGACGCCTCCGCCGCGAAGAGGCGGGTCGCCTCCGCGGCGCTCACGGTCGTCGCCAGCAGCTCGGCCAGGCGGCCCAGGTGCGACGGCACCGCCCGGAGCGTCGCGAGATGGCTCCGCACGATCAGCAGGTTTCCCGTCGCCACGAAGCTCTCGACGCGGATGGCGACCAGCGGCGCGATCGCCGCGAGGAGCGCCACGTCGCGCTCCCCGTAGCGGCCCGCGTCGCCCGCCCCCACGAGCAGGGCGCCCGCGGTGCGCCCGCCGACCTCGAGCCACACGCCCGCAATGGAGCGCACCGGGGCCGCGAACAGCGCGCTCGCGGCGCCGGCCTCGGCGATCAGCACCGTCTCGTTCACGCCGAAGAGCGCGGGAAGGTCCACGCGGCTCCGCGTCACGATGAGGTCGGGATCGCTCCAGAGCGGCCCGCCCGGATGGCCGCTCAGCCGGTACCACTGCTCCGGCGATGTCCCCGGCACCAGGATCTCGACCTCCTCGGCCGCGACGAACGGCCGGAGCGCCTCCCGGAGCGCGAGCGCAAAGGCGCGCGGATTCTCCGCCGCTCCCACCATGCGGGCCACCGTTCCCAGCGCCGCATCCTCGGGACGTCCCTCGTGCACCGTCTCGTCCGGCAGCCCCCACTTGCGCGCGAGACGCGCGAACATCGGCGCGAGCGCCGCGGCGACACCGCCCGCCATCGCGCGGGTGCCGTCGTCGTAGATCCCCTCGCGAAGCGCGGCGAAGAGCAGGAGCCCGGTCGCGCGACCGTCGGACTCGATGACCTGCGCGATCACCGACGGATAGCCGGCGTCGCGGATGATCTCCTCGAGGAGACCCAGGGTCGCGGGCGAGATGTCGGGAGGAGCCGGAACGGTGAGCTGGTCGGCTGCGAGGGCGGCCGGCGCGATGAGCGCCACACCGCCAGTGCCCGGATACAGCCAGACACCGAGCAGGTCATGCGGCAGGTCCGACGAAACGGCGTTCGAGAGCGCGAGATACCAGGTCTCGAGCGTCTCGGCGTCGGCCGATTCCTCCCCGGGAAGGAGGAACGGGACCAGCGGCGTCTCGCGGTCGGGGGACATGCACCCCCCGAAAGCACGACGTGTGCCGCCGGGTGGGCTAGATGCGGGGTCGGTAAATCAAGCTGTGAAAAAGCGTTACCGCGACGGAGCCGAGGTCGTTGAGCCAGTCGCCCAAACGACTTAGCACCTTCTCCCTGCGCGTGGTCCGGCGCCACCGCTCCCGCGGCATGTAGATCGGGCGCCGAGTTGACATACCCCTCCCCCCTATCCTACATTGGTGTCGCTGCCGTGAATTGCAGTAACGCGAGCCAGCCAAGGTGCCGAAACGGAGGACTTGCTGCCATGAGGCAGATCACGCTTCACATCGACGGCATGAGCTGTGGCCACTGCCTCAATGCCGTGAACCAGGCGCTGGGCGCCGTGCCCGGCGTCGAGATCGAGTCGGTGCGCATGGGCCGCGCCGACCTCCGCTACGACGAGTCGCTCACCAGCGTGGAGGCGATCACCGGCGCGATCGCCGACGCGGGGTACCGGGCCACCGCATGAGCTCGTCACAGCTGCTCGTGACCATCAGCGGCGCGCTGCTCATCGGCTGGGTCGTCTGGTACTTCTTCCTGGCCGGCCGACGCGGCGCGGTCGCGCGTGCCTCGGGCGACGGCATCCAGCGGGTCCGGATCGACGTGCAGGGTGGCTACACGCCGAGCGAAGTGCACGTGGCGGCGGGCCGGCCGGTGCGGCTCGAGTTCTTCCGGAACGAGACCAACCCCTGCACCGAGGAGCTCGTGCTGCCGGCCTTCGGCGTCCGAACCTGGCTCGCCCCCCATGCCGCCACGCCGGTCGAGTTCACCCCCGCGGTGCCCGGAACGTACGACTTCTCCTGCGGCATGGGAATGGTGCACGGCCAGCTCGTGGTGGAGCCCGCCGCGTGAGCGCGCCCGTGCGCTGCGACATCCCGGTGACCGGGATGACCTGCGCCGCCTGCAGCGCGCGTGTCCAGCGCGCCCTCGAGCGCGCGCCGGGCGTGCAGTCCGCCAACGTCAACCTCATGACGTCGACCGCGACGGTCTCCTACGACCCCGCGGCCACGTCCACCGACGCGCTCGTGACCGCGATCCGCGGCACCGGCTACGGCGCCGAGCCGCCGGCCCCGCCGCGCGCCGCCGCCGAGCGGGTGGCGGAGCGGGACGCGGTGCGCGAGGCGGAGGTGCGCGAGATCCGGGGGAAGCTGATCGTGAGCCTGGCGGTCGCGGTGATCTCGATGGCGCTGGGCCTGCGGCCCGGCGGGATGGCGACGATGGGGTCGGGCGAGCGGTGGCTCCTCCTCGTACTCACCCTTCCCGTCGTGTTCTGGGCCGGCCGGCACTTCTACACCCGCGCGTGGGCGGCCTTCCGCCACCATGGCGCCGACATGAACACCCTCATCGCGGTCGGCACCGGCGCCGCGTTCCTGTTCAGCCTCGTCGTCACGGTGGCACCGGGATGGTTCGCGGTGCGCGGCGTGCCGGTGGACGTGTACTACGAGGCGGTGGCGTGGATCATCGCGCTGATCCTGCTGGGCAACCTGCTGGAGGCGCGAGCGCGGGGCCGTACGTCGGACGCGATCCGCCGGCTCGCCGGCCTCCGCCCCGCCGTGGCGCGGGTGCTGAAGGATGGCGTGGAGCGGGACATCCCGCTGGACGCCCTCGCCCCCGGCGACGAGGTCGTCATCCGCCCCGGCGACCGGATTCCGGCCGACGGGATCCTGGTGGACGGCGCGAGCACGGTGGACGAGTCCATGCTCACCGGCGAGCCGGCCCCGGTCCGCAAGTCCGCGGGCGACCGCGTGGTCGGTGCCACGCTCAACCGGAACGGCGCCTTCCGCTTCCGGGTCGAGCACACCGGCGAGGAGACGGTGCTCGCGCGCATCATCCGGATGGTGGAGGCGGCGCAGGGCTCGCGCGCCCCCATCCAGCGGCTGGCCGACCGGGTGTCCGCCGTGTTCGTCCCGGTGGTGATCTCGATCGCGATCGCGACCTTCGTCCTCTGGTTCGACCTGGGGCCGGAGCCCGCGTACCTCCACGGGCTGGTCGCGGCGGTCACGGTGCTGATCATCGCCTGCCCCTGCGCCATGGGACTCGCGGTGCCGACCGCGGTCATGGTGGCGACGGGGCGCGGTGCTGAGCTCGGCATCCTGGTGAAGGGGGGCGAGGCGCTCGAGCGGGCCGGCGATCTCGAGGTGGTGGTGCTCGACAAGACGGGCACGATCACCGAAGGCCGCCCCGCGGTCACCGACCTCGTGGGCGAGGCGCCCGAGGAGGCGCTCCGGCTGGCCGCGGCGGTCGAGCGGCTGAGCGAGCATCCGCTGGGCGAGGCGATCGCCGAGGCGGCCCGCGCGCGCGGGCTCGCGGTGCCGGCGGCGACCGCGTTCGAGTCGCTCACCGGCCTGGGGGTGGCGGCGGATGTCGAGGGACAGCGCGTGGCCGTCGGCTCGGCGCGGCTCATGGCGCGCGAAGGCGTGGACGTCGCGGCGCTCGACGCCGACGCGACCCGGCTCACCCAGGCCGCGCGCACCGCCGTCCATGTGGCCGCGGGCGGCCGGCTCCTCGGACTCCTCGGGGTGGCGGATCCGGTGCGGCCGACCAGCCGCGCGGCGGTCGAGCGGCTCCGCGCCATGGGCCTCGAGGTCGTGATGCTCACCGGCGACGCGCGGGCCACGGCCGAGAGCGTCGCGCGGACCGTGGGGATCACGACGGTGGTGGCGGAGGTGCTCCCCGACCACAAGCTCGAGGAAGTGCGCCGCCTGCAGCAGGGCGGCGCGCGCGTCGTCGCGATGGTGGGCGACGGGCTCAACGACGCGCCGGCCCTCGCGGCGGCCGACGTGGGGATCGCGATGGGCACCGGGACCGACGTCGCGATGGAGACCGGGAGCATCACCCTCATGCGCGGCGACCTGGCGGGCGTGCCCCAGGCCATCGCGCTCACCCGGCGCACGATGCGCGTCATCCGGCAGAACCTGTTCTGGGCGTTCATCTACAACGTGATCGGCATTCCCGTCGCGGCGGGCGCCCTCTACCCGGTGTTCGGCCTGCGGCTCACGCCCGCGATGGCGGCGGCCGCGATGGCGGTGAGCTCCGTGAGCGTGGTGACCAACAGCCTGCGCCTCCGGCGGTACGATCCGCGGTGATCGCGGGAGAAAGGATCGGCGGACCATGACCGAGAGCACGGCGGCCTGCGCCTGCGGCGCCCGCCCGGGGGATGGCACCCACGCGGTGGGTGTGGACCCGGAGATCAAGCAGTCGGCCGTCAACCGGCTGCGGCGAATCGAGGGCCAGGTGCGCGGGCTGCAGAAGATGGTGGAGGACGAGCGCTACTGCGCCGACGTGCTGACGCAGGTGGCGTCGGTGCAGGAGGCGCTGCGGGCGGTGGGGCGGCAGCTCCTGCACAACCACCTGCGCCACTGCGCGACCGAGGCGATCCGCTCCGGCGATGCGGCGCAGGCGGAGACGGTCTACCGGGAGATCGTGGACCTGGCCTTCCGGGCGCGGTAGGAGCCACTCCGGCCGGCGCGCCCCGCCCGGCGGCCGGCCCGTCCCACTCCCCTTGACATCCGATGGAAGTCGCCGCATCGTCGCCCCATCGACACCCGATGGGACAACATGCCGCGACCGGACGACCTGGACCTCCTCCAGGGCACCCTCGACCTCCTCGTCCTCAAGACCCTCTCCTGGGGGCCGGCGCACGGCTATTCCGTAGCGCGCTGGATCACCCAGCTCACCGATGACGTCCTCACCGTCGGCG
>JAICVB010000153.1 GCA_025935545.1 Gemmatimonadales bacterium | reverse complement strand
CCCCATCACGCCGAGTCCTTTGACCATAGTCGTGTGCGTGTCGGTGCTGACGATCGTATCGTGAAAGCACAGCGGACCGTCACTGGAATCGTCGGCCATTATCACGCGCGCGAGATACTCGAGGTTCACCTGGTGGACGATGCCGGTGTTGGGCGGCACCACGCGGAAGTTGTCGAACGCCCCCTGGCCCCAGCGAAGGAAGGAGTAGCGCTCGCCGTTCCGGGCGTAGTCGAGCTCCTCGTTCAGGCGGAAGGCTTCGCGGGTGCCGAAGGCGTCCACCTGCACCGAGTGGTCCACCACCAGCTCGACGGGCTGCAGCGGGTTGATCTTCGACGGATCGCCGCCGAGCCGGGCCATCGCGTCGCGCATGGCGGCGAGGTCCACGACGGCGGGCACGCCGGTGAAGTCCTGGAGGAGGACGCGGGCGGGCGTGAAGGCGATCTCGCGCTCCGCGACGTTGCCGGGACTCCAGCGGGCCAGCGCCTCGATGTCCTCGGCCGCGACGCTCACCCCGTCCTCGGTGCGCAGGAGGTTCTCCAGCAGGATGCGCAGGGAGTACGGCAGGCGGCCGACGGGAAGCCCCGCGGCCTCCAGCGCCCCGAGGCGGAAGATCTCGAAGCCGCGGCCCCCCACCGTCAGCGTGTCACGCGTCCCGAAGCTGTTCACTGTCCCCCCTCCTGTTTACAATCGGCGGCATTCTTCCTACCATTGCACGAGCATATCGCAGTACAATGTATCCAGTAGGCGCGGCTCGTGGGCTCCGTCTGCCAAGGTAATCGCATGACATTCGCAGTCTCCGCGCCCGAGCCTCGCGGCGCGGCGCAATGTCTCGTCGTGGATGACGAGCCGCTGGTCCGTCGTTCGCTCGTCCGGCTGCTGGAGGCCCAGGGCTTCGCCTGCGTGGAGGCGGGCACCGGCCGCGAGGCGATCGACCGTCTCGACGACGTCGGCGAGATCCCCCTCATCGTGTCCGACATGCGGATGCCCGAGCTCGACGGCCTGGGCCTCCTCGAGCACGTCCGGGGGCGCTACCCCGACACCTCGGTCATCATGCTGAGCGGCATGACCGACACCTCGACCGCGGTGGAGTG
Organism: Gemmatimonadales bacterium; assembly: GCA_025935545.1. GTDB lineage: Bacteria > Gemmatimonadota > Gemmatimonadetes > Gemmatimonadales > GWC2-71-9 > JAICUF01. The sequence goes on along the minus strand of JAICVB010000153.1, from coordinate 3,415 downwards.
CCTCCACCTGGGCGCGGCCGACTTCCTGCTCAAGCCGGTGTCACTGGGAGAGCTGCAGGCGCGGGTGACGCGCGCCCTGGAGAAGCGGGCCCTGATCCTCCAGAACCGCTTCTACCAGGCGCACCTGGAGCAGCGGGTGAAGGAGCAGGCCCAGCGGATCCAGGAGCTCTTCCTGCAGGGCGTGCAGATGCTCGCGCGGGCGCTCGAGGCGAAGGACGCCTACACCCGCGGCCACTCGATCCGCGTCAGCCACTACTCGGTCACCACCGCCCGGCTTCTCGGCTTCGCGGGCGACGCGCTGGACCAGATCCGGCTGGGCGGCGAGCTGCACGACATCGGCAAGATCGGCACCCGCGAAGCCGTCCTCCACAAGGCCGGCACCCTCACGGCCGACGAGTTCGGGCAGATCAAGGAGCACCCCGCCCTGGGCGAGCAGATGCTCTCACCGCTGGCGCGGGACACGCCCGCCGTCCTGCGCTGTGTCCGCTCCCATCACGAACGGCTCGACGGCCACGGCTTCCCCGACGGGCTCGCCGGCGACGCCGTTCCCATCGAGGCCCGCATCATCGCGGTGGCCGATTCGTTCGATGCCATGACCACCAACCGTCCCTACCGCGCCCCGTGGGAGCCGGAGGACGCCGTGGCCGAGCTCCGGCGCGTGTCGGGCACCCAGCTCGATCCCGAGGTCGTCGAGGCGTTCGCGACGGTCTACCCGGAGCTGACGGAGCTGGTTCCGGCCCACTGAGCGCGTCTCAGTCCGGGCGCCGGGCGGCCCTCTTCGCCTCGTCGCGCGCCTCCCCCGCCGTTCGCTTTGCCTCCTCCGCCGTCGCCTTCGCGTCGGCGGCCTTGCTTTCGGCGCTTGCCGCCTCCTTGGCCACCTCGGGGGAGCCGGTGTCATCGGCGCTTCCGCGCGCGCGCTGCGCCAGCTCGTCGTACTCCTCCTTGACCCGGGCAAGCTCCGCGTCCCCCGCCTCCTCCAGCGACACGACCGCGTTGTGGGCGCCCTGCAGCGCGCGGATCAGCTCGTCCAGCTTGATCTGCATCGCGGTGGAGTCCCGATTCTGCGTGTTCTGGATCAGGAACACCATCAGGAAGGTGACGATGGTCGTGCCCGTGTTGATCACGAGCTGCCAGGTGTCGCTGAAGTGGAAGAGGGGGCCGGTCACCGCCCAGACGGCGATCACGAGAAAGGCGAGCGCGAACGTCGCCGGGCGGCCGGACGCATGCGCCGTCCACTTGGCGAACCGCGAGAAGGTCTCACTGAAGCTCATCACTGCTCCTTTGTGGAAAGCGGCCTAGAGAATGCCGCGCCGCTTGAGCTGCCGGTACCGCTCCACCACCGCTTCCGCGGCGCCGCGGGGCGCCACGTCGAGCACGAGCACACCCTGGCGGCGCATGGCGCTCAGCGCGGCGTCGCGCGCCTGCAGGAGCTCCTCGGCCGCGGCACGCTCGAAGGCGGCCGTCTCGCGCGTGGGACGCGCGGTGGCGGCGTGCTCGAGCGCGGGATCGCGCAGCGTCACCGCCAGCGGCAGGTGCCGGGGACGCAGCGTCCCGGCGTGGGAGACGAGCGCGTCGCTCGCGGTCCGATCGATCACGTCGGTGAAGAGCACCGTCAGCGAGCGCTTGCGGCTTCGCGCGGCCAGGTAGCGGAACGCGGCCGGATAGTCCGATTCGGCGACCCGCCCTTCCGCGGCGGCGAGTGCGTCGAGCACCGCGCGGAGCGCGCGGCGCCCGCGCGCGGGTGGAGCGTAGCGCTGCACCGTGTCGGCAAAGACCAGGATCCCCACGTCATCGTCGTGCTCCACGGCCGCCGCCGCGAGGCGAAGAGCGGCGGCCACGGCGGCCTCGAGCCGCGAGCCCTCACCAGTCTCGGCCGTCAGCAGGCGGCCGGCATCGAGCATGATCATGACCTGCTGCCGCCGCTCGTCCTCGTACTGGCGCGCGATGGGCTTTCCCCGCCGCGCGGTGGCCTTCCAGTCGATGAGCCGGGTGTCGTCGCCGGGCACCCACTCGCGGAGGCTCTCGAACAGCCGACCCGCGCCCAGGCGGCGCACCTCGCGCCGTCCGGCCTCCCGGCGCCTCGCGGCGGCGGGAAGCGCGCGCGTCGCGGCCCCCTCGAGCGGCGGGAAGACGGTGATGTCCCACGGAAGCTCACGCCGCTCCTGACGCCAGACCAGGCCGAGCGGTCCCAGGACGCGGAGCGCAAGCCACCCGCCCGCCGCGCGCCCCCGATGCACGGGCTTCACGACGACCCGTTCGCGGAGCCGCTCGCCGGGCCGGAGCTCGAGGCGCCGATCGTTCATCCCGCCGAGGGGAGCGGGCATCGCCTCCCGGATCGAGACCACCAGCCGTCGGCCCGCGTGGCTCACCCAGTCGTACTCCACCACCACCGCCCGTCCGACCGACAGGGCCGGCGGCGCCCTCCGGGTGATGGCAATGCTGCGCGCGGGCGCGTTCTTGCCGCCGGCGAGCGCGGCGTCCGCGACCAGGAGCGCCACCCACACGAGATCGAGGGCCAGCAGCAGCACGCCGGCCGGTGCCCACAGGAAAGCGAGCGGGGCGACGATCGCGAGCCCCGCCGTGACCGCAAGCCACCTCGGCGACGGGATGAGCCTCAGCGCGGCACCTCCACCGAGTCGAGCAGGGCGCCGAGCGCCGCGTCGGCGGTGACGCCTTCCAGCTCGAGCTCCGGGGCGACGGTGACGCGGTGGCGGAGCACGGCAGGTGCCAGCGCCTTCACGTCATCGGGCACGACGAAGGTCCGCCCATCGAGCAGGGCGGCGGCCTGCGCCGCCTTGAGCAGCGCCACCCCCGCGCGCGGTGAGGCCCCGAGCGTGAGCGCCGGCGCCGAGCGCGTCGCGCGCACGACCGCCGTCACGTACGCGACGATGGGCGGCTCCGCCCGCACCCGCCGCGCCGACTCGCGGAGGGCGGCGAGGCCCGCGGCGTCCATCACCCGCGAGACGCCGTAGGTGGACGGAATGTCCGACTCGAAGCCGCCCAGGACGCGCGTGAGGATGCCGCGCTCGGTCTCCTCGGCGGGATAGTCCACGATCACCTTCACGAAGAACCGGTCCAGCTCCGCCTCCGGCAGCGGGTAGGTCCCCTCGAACTCGACCGGGTTCTGCGTGGCGAAGACGGTGAAGCTGGGCGGCAGGAGGTGTGAGGTGCCGTCCACCGTCACGCTCCGCTCCTGCATCGCCTCGAGCAGCGCCGCCTGCGTCTTGGCCGGCGCGCGGTTGATCTCGTCTCCCAGGATGAGATCGGCAAAGAGGGGACCCGGCCGGAAAGTGAAACCGCCCGATGGCGCGAGCACGCTCACGCCGGTGATGTCCGACGGCATGAGGTCGGGCGTGAACTGGATCCGGCGGAAGTCGAGGCCGAGTGCCAGGGCGAGCGTCCGCACGAGAAGGGT